>JAILHT010000012.1 GCA_024695665.1 Lachnospiraceae bacterium | reverse complement strand
GGCTACAACTGACGGACTTCAGGTGAGTGGAATAAAGCAGGGATACCTTGAGGGTTCAAACGTTCAGGTTGCAGATGAGATGGTCAACCTCATCGTGGCACAGAGAGCTTACGAACTCAATTCAAAGGCTATACAGGCAGCTGACACAATGCTTCAGCAGGCTAACAACCTCAGATCGTAGATTTGATTGAGATCAGAATCGTAAATTGAAATGAGATTAGTTTCGTAGATTGAATTTTATTTTTGATTTTGATTTATATTTACATTTGTTCTAGGAGCGGATTATGGATATTTCAAACTATACCGATTATTTACAAACCACAAATACGAACACAGCAGCTTCCGCAACGCGCGCTGCAAACAAGGATTATTCCACTGCAACGGACGAGGAACTTATGGATGCCTGCAAAGAATTTGAGGCATATATGATAGAGCAGGTTATGAAGGAAGTTGAGAAAATGGCTGATATATCGGATGATGAGGAAGATGAATCGATGTCACAGCTCACCGACTATTTCAAGGAGCAGACCGTTCAGAGCCTTGCAGAGCAGGTTTCCGATTCAGGGCAGCTTGGACTTGCACAGAAGATGTATGAGCAGATGAAGAGAAATTACGGGGTGGATTGATAAAAATTGGTTGAGTTAAAAGGCTACGTAGATCACATAATATATAAAAACAACGACAACGGGTACTCTGTATTCGTTGTCGTTTCTGATGAAGAGGAAATTACCTGTGTCGGCATATCCCCACAGATTACCGAGGGTATGAATGTCGAGGTGACGGGGGATTATGTCGAGCATCCTTCTTACGGAACACAGGTGAAGATCAGCTCTCTTAAAGAATGTGAACCTGAGGACGAGATAGCGATTGAGAGATATTTAGGCTCGGGCGCAATAAAAGGAATCGGAATCGCAATGGCGGCAAGGATAGTGCGCCATTTCAAGAAGGATACTTTTAGAATCATCGAGGAGGAGCCTGAGAGACTTGTCGAGATAAAAGGAATAAGCGAGCGAAAAGCCAGGGAGATAGCGGCACAGGTCTGTGAAAAAAAGGAACTTCGAAGTGCGATGATTTTTCTCGGACAGTACGGCATATCCGTCGCCCTTGCGGTAAAAATCTACAACGCTTACGGTCAGCAGATTTATTCAATTATAAAAGAGAACCCGTACAGACTGGCGGACGATATAAAAGGAGTAGGCTTCAAGATTGCGGATGACATAGCAATGAAGGCCGGAATCAAGACAGACTCCGATTTTAGAATAAAGAGTGGTATTCTCTATGTGCTTCTTTTGGCATCCGGCGAGGGACACACCTTCCTCCCGGCGGATGTTCTTACCGAAAGATGCAAAAATCTTCTCGAGGTGGATGGCGAAATGATAGAGAGATTGTACATGGATCTCTCCATAGAGAAGAAGATAGTTGTCAAGGGAGACAATATTTATTCGTCTGTTTTCTATGCAATTGAAAGTAATGTTGCAAGAATGCTTATAGAAAGAAATATTGACTGCAATGTTCCTGACTCCGAGATTGAAAAAATCACATCGAAGGTTAGCAAGAACAGTGACCTCGAGCAGGACGAGATGCAGCTTCTTGCGATGAAAGAGGCTATAAAAAACGGTGTTCTCGTTATAACCGGAGGTCCCGGTACTGGAAAGACAACAACCATAAACAATATCATAAAGTGCTTTGAGCATCTCGGCGCAGAGATAATGCTTGCCGCACCGACAGGAAGAGCCGCAAAAAGAATGACTGAGGCTACCGGCCTTGAGGCAAAGACAATACACAGAATGCTTGAGCTAAACGGCGCTGCGGACGGTGGCGACAGCGATATGTCAGCAGGATTTGCAAGAAATGAGGACTATCCGCTCGAAGCGGATGTCGTTATCGTGGACGAGATGTCTATGGTAGATATAACTTTAATGAACGCGCTCCTTAAAGCAATTGCGCCCGGAACAAGACTTATCCTTGTCGGGGATGCGAATCAGCTTCCTTCTGTAGGACCGGGATGTGTTCTCAAAGACATCATAGATAGTGAGTGTTTTCAGGTGGTAAGACTCTCAAAGATATTCAGGCAGGCATCCAAGAGCGATATCATAGTGAATGCGCACAAGATAAACAAAGGAGAGGAAGTCACCTTAGACAACAAGAGCAAGGACTTTTTCTTCCTGAAGAGATACGATGCCGACAAGATCATAAATGTTACAATGCAACTTGTCGGTGAGAAACTGCCCGGTTATGTGGATGCGGAACCATTTGACATACAGGTTTTGACACCAATGAGAAAGGGCTTGCTGGGAGTAGAACGTCTCAACAAGATACTTCAGAATTATCTGAATCCGCCGGACAAGAACAAGATAGAGAAAGAGCATGGCGATGGGGTCCTTAGAGAAGGTGACAAAGTCATGCAGATAAAGAACAATTACAACCTGGAGTGGGAGATACACGGAGCCTACGGAATCGTCATAGAACGAGGACTTGGTGTATTTAACGGTGATATGGGAATAGTGAAGGAGATAAACAACTTTGCAGCCCTTGTCACTGTAGAATTTGAAGAGGGCAGGACAGTTGAATACCCTTTCGCAAACCTAGAGGAACTTGAACTCTCCTATGCCATAACAATCCACAAATCACAGGGGTCAGAGTACCCTGCGGTTGTAATCCCTGTAATGGACGGACCAAGGATGCTCATGAACAGGAATCTTATCTACACCGCCGTTACACGAGCAAGAAAATGTGTGACAATGGTGGGAGATGAGAATACATTTTTTGGAATGGTACAAAATGCGACAATGCTGGCAAGATACAGTGGACTAAAACAAAGGCTCAATGAGATGAGCATCGCTATATAAAAAAGAATACGTCCCGGCCGCCACATATGAGAACGCATCGTTCCTTTGGAATGTGCGTCTGGCGGCCGGGCGGTTTTCGCTTCGCCCGGGCGGTTTAGTGTGTCCGGGCGGAGTGGATTTTGCGTCTATTATTCCATGTTTGGCTTGCGATTTTTTCGCCCGGGCTTTTTAGTGTGCCCGGGCGTTTTAGTCTCTACATCATAGCTTGCGATTTTCCGCCCGGGCTTAGAATACCGCTCATCTATTAAAAAAGCTTAATACAAGCCTGAAAAATCACCTGTTTTGACTGGTTTTACCTGTATTTGAAAAGACCATTCAGGCTTACATTACTTGATTTCCTTAATCTGCACTGTAAAAACATAAGATTTCTTCGCGGAAGTACCGCTCAGAAATTGAATAGACATGAGTAGAGCGGTAAAACTCTTAAAAAACCATCGAATAGCCGAAAAACCAGCC
>JAILHT010000147.1 GCA_024695665.1 Lachnospiraceae bacterium | reverse complement strand
GTTATCGGCATATCTATAATAAGAACAGGGAGCCCGCTGGTAGGCGAAAGTTCCTTACCGACATATCCTCCATTGGCGATACATGTCTGATAAGATGTCTCTTCGCTCACGTCATGCGCGGTCTCCCCGTCGTGTGAATCTGCAATAAACATCGTGCCGGCAGTGACAAAAAGATTTTCATACAAACCGTCTCTGCTGTCGGCAATCGTCTTTAAATAGTCACAGATATCATAATCTATATCTGTATTGTTCGCACTTACCTTCTCAGACACACTCTCCACTATAAAAGGCGTGTTTGCAAGTGTCTGTGCGATCTCAATCTGATCCTCTATCATTGCCGAAATCTGGTTATCTTTCTCAGTGGCAATCTGTGTCAGATTGGTGTCTGACGTCTCGGCGAGTTCATCCCTGACCGAATTAATCGTCGTAAATGAAACGATAAAAACAGGGATAGCCATACATAAAATGGCTGTCAAAAATATCGTTTTGAATAATCCCCCAAGACGAATTTTCGTGGTGTCCTTAATCTTTGGTCCTTTGTTCTTAAATCTCTTCATGTCCAATCCCTCTCTAGTATATTTTTCTAAAAAATCAAAAATCTTATGTTTTTGTTTTTTTATAAGAACAATTCGAGAAGAATTATAGCACTTTTTTCAATTTAGTACTATCTATACATTCATATTTTCGAACGCTTTTCCTATATCATGTCTCATATATTTGTTGTCAAAATCAACCCACTCACAGGCCTCATAGGCTTTTTTCCTGGCCTCTTTTAAGGTTGCGCCCTTGGCTGTGATTCCCAACACTCTTCCGCCGTTTGTAACGATAGCCCCCTTTGAATCAAACTTCGTTCCGGCATGGAAACAGAAATAGTCGTCTTTTCCATCGAACTTTTCAAGCCCTTTGATCTCAAAGCCTTTCTCGTAAGAAACAGGATATCCGTCGGATGCAAGAACAACGCATACTGCTGCATTGTCCTCAAACTCAAGCTCTACATCCGAGAGTTTTCCGTCAACGCATGCTTCCATCACATCCAAAATGTCGTTCTTCATTCGTGGGAGAACAACCTGTGCCTCAGGATCTCCGAATCTCGCATTGTACTCGAGAACCTTAGGTCCCTCCTCGGTCAGCATGAGTCCGAAGAAAATGACACCCGTAAACGGTCTTCCTTCGCTTGCCATTGCATCAACGGTTCTCTGATATATATTTTCCTCACAGAATTTTTCAACGTCTTTGGTGTAGAACGGGCTTGGTGAGAAATTGCCCATTCCTCCGGTATTGAGGCCCTGATCTCCGTCTTTCGCCCTCTTGTGGTCCTGAGCGGATGACATAATTCTTATAGTCTTTCCGTCAACAAATGAGAGAACGGAAACCTCTCTTCCGGTCATAAACTCCTCAACAACCATTCGATTTCCGGCAGATCCGAACTTCTTGTCCTCCATGATCTCCTTCACACCGGCTTTCGCATCCTCTTTTGTCTCACAGATGAGTACACCTTTTCCGAGTGCGAGTCCGTCCGCTTTAAGTACTATCGGATACTTTGCGTTCTCAAGATATGAGAGCGCATCGGCAGGATTGTCAAAAGTCTCATATCCCGCTGTAGGAATGTTGTATTTCTTCATGAGATCTTTGGAGAATGCCTTGGATCCCTCGAGTATAGCGGCATTTTTTCTCGGTCCGAACACCTTGAGGCCCTCAGCCTCAAAAGCGTCAACGATTCCACCCACAAGCGGATCATCCATACCGATAATGGTAAAATCAATATTTTTCTCTTTTGCAAAAGCGACAAGCTTGTCAAATTCCATTGCGCCAATGTCTACGCACTCCGCAAGAGCTGCTATACCGGCATTTCCCGGAGCACAGTATATCTTGTCCGCTCTCTTGCTCTTTGCAACCGAGCTCACGATCGCATGTTCTCTTCCGCCGCTTCCGACTACCAAAATATTCATATCAGTCATTTCCTTCCGTAATCTTTACTTTTCCGTCGACAACACGAACCTTGCCGTTTGCTATCAAATCTATTGCCTTAGGCATTATTTTCCACTCTGCCTCCTCCATGATTCTGCGCTGCAAAATCTCAGGAGTATCATCATCCAAAACAGCCACCGGTTTCTGAAGAATGATAGGTCCTGTATCCGTTCCCTCATCCACAAAATGCACGGTCGCTCCGCTCACCTTGACTCCCCTTTTAAGAGCGCCCTCGTGAACCTTGAGTCCGTAATAGCCCGTACCGCAAAATGACGGTATAAGGGACGGATGAATGTTTATTATTTTATTTTTGTATACACGTATCATCTCAGGCGGTATGACAACAAGATATCCGGCCAAAACAATGAGATCCGGCTTGTACTCATCTATTCCGCCTAGAAGATTTCTGTTGAACTCCTCCCTGTCACCGTAGTCCTTAGGCGATATACATCTCGCTTCAATCCCTGCCTTTTTTGCCCTCTCAAGTGCATAGGCATTTTTGTTGTTGCTGATTACAGCCACAACTTCGGCATTTGTGATTTCTTTATTCGAGACAGCATCCAGTATGGCCTGAAGATTTGTTCCTCCTCCGGACACAAGTACAACAACTCTAAGCATTTTTTTCTCCTCTACACAAGCTCTACGCCCTTTTCTCCATCCTCGATTGTTCCTACGACAAAAGGTGTGTCCCCGGCCTCTCTCATAGCTGCCATAGCTGCATCGACATCCTTCGGATCGAGGGCAACTATCATTCCGAGTCCCATGTTGAAGGTGTTGTACATCATCTTGTCATCGATGTTTCCTGTCTTCTGTATAAGTTTGAAAATAGGCGGAATATCATAACTGTCAAGCTTTACAACAGCTTTCTTTCCGTCCGGTAACATTCTTGGGATATTCTCATAGAATCCGCCACCTGTTATGTGGCTGCAGGCTTTTACTCTGACTCCTGCATTTTTGACATTCTTAAGAGCCTTTACATAGATTCTCGTAGGCATGATAAGTGCCTCTCCGAGCGTCTTGCCAAGCTCATCATAATACTTGTTCAAAGATTCCTCTGTCATATCAAAAACTTTTCTGACAAGGGAAAAACCGTTTGAGTGAACGCCCGTGCTCGCCATTCCGACAAGTACATCACCGGCCTTCAGATCCTCACCCGTGATAAGATCTTTTTTATCGCATACTCCCACAGCAAATCCTGCGAGGTCATAATCATTCTCAGGCATAAGTCCCGGATGCTCTGCGGTCTCACCGCCTATAAGAGCAGCATCGGACTGTTTGCATCCCTCTGCAACTCCTTTTACAATCGTTGCGATCTTCTCCGGAAAATTCTTTCCGCATGCTATGTAATCGAGGAAAAACAATGGTTCTCCTCCTGCGCAGGCGATATCATTTACGCACATTGCAACAGCATCTATGCCTATTGTGTCATGCTTGTCCATAATGAAGGCAAGCTTAACCTTGGTTCCGCATCCATCGGTTCCCGAGAGAAGCACCGGCTCCTCCATCTCCTTGATCTTCGCGAGAGAAAATGCTCCCGAAAATCCACCGAGTCCACCTAAAACCTCAGGTCTCATCGTTTCCTTTACAAAACCTTTCATAAGTTCCACAGACTTGTAACCGGCTTCAATATCAACGCCCGCACTCTTATAATCCATTGTGAGTCCTCCTAATATATTATGCATTACTTATAAGTAATTCTCATATCAACGCTGAAATAATAACATATAGTTATAGGACTGTAAAGAAAACTTGGATGTTTTACTTATTGTTTTTACTTATTATATATACGCGTCTAGCCTATCATAGACCTTCTGCCGCGCTCGTTCGCCTCCGAAATTCCAAGAGCTTTGCCCTGTGATTTCGTTATCGTGATATTCATATTCAGAGGATCCAAAAGATCGACCTTTTTTCCGTCGTAAAGCTTTACGACAGGTCTTAGATTGTGCATTCCTGAATTCTCTATGATTATTCCCTGTGAACCGTTTGAGAGTTCAATATCCGTTCCTTTTAAGAACAGTGGCACATACTTTTCAAGAAGCACAACACAATCCATATCAAACATGGTTCCGCAATTTCCCATCAGATATTCAAGCGCCTCATACGAGGAATATGCATCCTTATACGATCTGCTTGCCGTGAGAGCATCATACACATCCGCCACGTGCAAAATCTTTGTGTAGATGGTCTGCTTGTCTCCTGTTATTCCTTTCGGATATCCCGTGCCATCCACGTTCTCATGGTGATAGAGAACGGCAACCTTTATATGTGCCGAGAGATCTTCTCTGTCCTTGATTGCTTCATATGACATCACCGGATGGCTTTTTACAAGCTTATATTCCTCCGGTGTGAGTTTTCCTTTTTTATTAAGAACTTCCTCCGGAATCATAAGTTTTCCGAAATCGTGCAAAAGCGCTGCCGTTGCCAGATATCCAAGCTCCGTCGCCAAAAGCCCGTATCCTATCCCCATTGCAGTACAAAGTATAGCCACATTCATAGAATGCGCATAGGTGTAATTGTCGAAGGTTCTGATGTCCTGCATATCTATCGATATGTCAGGGTTGTTTAACATCTCGTCGACTATGGAGGAGGCCACCTCCCTGCAGCCGTCTATGTCCATCTTCTTCAGGCAGTCCATACCACGTCGTCTGAGTTTTTGAGATATAGGTGAGTTGATCTCGATATCTTCCGAAAACTCGTCGTTTATGTATATACCGTGAAAACCGAACTCATATAAACGTTCTATATAATTGTAATTGATTTTGCTCTTTGATCCGACCAGCAGACGACCGTTATCATCTATGACGTCGTATGCAAGTTCCATACCGGGTACTACCCGATCCAATGAGACATATCGCATATTGTAGCTCCTGTCTGTTCAACTAAAGTTAAAATATTTTAACATATTATATCATAAAAAAAGCTTCACAAGAGTACCATAGTACTTCTGTATTATAACAGCTATATGTAATTTTACAAAGTAAAAAGGACAGCCACGCGGCTGCCCTTTTCGGAGAAGGTATTTTTACTATGGGGTAATAGTAAAAACTATATAAAAAGTATTTGGGGGTTTTTACGAGAATTATAATATCATGCGGTTGACATAAAGTGTTAACAAACTTACCAATTTCTTCGGTAAGTTTTTGTGCACATTTCACAATAAATCGCAAAATCATATTCTCTCCCAAAGGTTTCTAAATTATTTTACAATAGAAAATTTGTAAATTGTTGTCGATTTGTAGGTCTCATTTGCCTTCAAAATCGGAGAAAGGAAGTTCTCATGATTGATTGCATCAGGAACATACTGCGTCTCGAGGCAAAATCCCTGGCGTTTTGAATATGTAGCGCCACCTTTTCCCTTGATATCCTTTATATAATTTCCAACATAGAGCTGAACTGCCGGGCAATCACTCTCACAAAGCAGCTTTATTCCCGTCTTTTTGCTGACAGCTTCGGCAACCGGCCTCATTCCCTCTCCGTCCACAATATAATTGTGATCGTATCCGCCGGCAAAAGTAAGCTGATCGTAATCTGCGTCACATCTGTCACCCATCACATGATACTCCTTAAAGTCAAAAGGTGTTCCGACAACATCTCTCACCTCTCCGGTAGGTATAGACAGCTTGTCTGTGGGTGTAAATGTCTCTGCGTAAATCTTGAGTTCCTGATTGAGGCAGCATCCTGCATCATGTCCGTCAAGGTTGAAATACATATGATTTGTCATATTTGCTATTGTATCCTTGTCCGACACTCCCTCATAATCAACTCTTAAGCTGTCATCCTCCCCGAGTTTATAAGTCACTTTCATGGTCATATTTCCCGGGAAATCCTGCTCCATATCTTTGCTTAATATCGCGAGTGTGATACTGTTCTTCTCACTGTCGGTCGATTCGACATTCCATACTTTTTTTCCGACTCCGTTTGAACCGCTGTGAAGGTTGTTGCCAAAATCATTCTGCTCCGCCTGATATGACACACCGTTTATCACATATTTTCCGCCACCGATGCGGTTGCAGTTTCTTCCGATAACGGCTCCGAAGTTGCACTCATCTGCCTCGTACTCGGAAAGTGAATCATATCCGAGATACACATCCGTCATATTGTCATTCTTGTCCTTGATCTTTAGTGATACAAGTATTGCTCCGTAATCTATCACCTTAAGCTCGGTTCCTTTTTTGTTTGTGAGCGTATGTATACTTACATTCTCCCCACTCTTAGCTTTTCCGTAAGCCTCTGTCTTAATCATTTTTAACCTTCCTCCTGTTTTGTTTTTGCCTCCTGGATAGCCTCATTCAGCTGGCGCATCTTGTCATCCAGCATGGAAACTATCTCGGAACAATCCCTTAGATCACTACTTATATAATCCGGGGCATCTCCCTCAAACTTGTAAAAAATCTTGTGCTCGAGGCTCGCCCAAAAGTCCATCGCCATGGTTCTTATCTGAATCTCAACTTTAACCTGCTCGGTCTTGTCCGAGAGAAAGACCGGAATAGTGACTATCATATGATAACTCTTGTATCCGCTCGGCTTCGGATTTCTTATGTAATCCTTTACGGATATGACTGTTATATCATTCTGTCTTCCGATCATATCCGCAATCCTGTATATATCCGTGGTAAAAGAACATACGATACGCATTCCCGCTATATCGTTTATGCAGTCAACCATGTTTTCCATGGTGATCTCTTTTCCGTGTCTTTTCAGTTTCTTTGCTATACTGTCCGGAGTTTTTACCCTCGTCTTGACATATTCTAGCGGATTGTACTGATGTACATGCTGAAATTCGTCATTCAAAATCTCAAGCTTCGTCTGCATTTTCTTTAATGCAGAATTGTACAAAAGCATCATTTCTTCCCAACTTGCGACCTGCTCTGATATAATCTCGTTAGCCATAAAAATTCTCTCCCATTCTACTTTCTATATCTTTTGCAAAAATCATTGCAACCGGTTTTTAATCCTCCTCAATAACCGTAAACTCCAGAAAATCAAAAGGTATCTCCTCTATGAAGCTGTCCTTTCGAAATTTTGTGGATGCGTTCTTCTTGAATTCCTTGATATTGTTATCAAGCCATATCGGACGTCCCAAATCAAGCTCCATACACGCCTCATCCAAAGCATTAAAAACCTTGTGCGTCCTTGTATCATCCCTCTCGTCGGTGATTGTGGTATCCTTTATGAGATGGTTGTCCTTCCACTCTCTAACCCATATTCTCATTTTTTATCCTCTCTGCCTGTGAACCTCGTACATAAGTAACGTAGCTGCAATCGCGGCATTTAAAGATTCCACTTTTCCTTCCATCGGAATCTTTATATAACCGTCGGCAAGTTTTGCCGTTTCCTCTTTGAGGCCGTTCCCCTCGTTTCCTATAAGAAATCCGCAAGCGCCACCATAATCTGCCTTGTCATAAAAGACACTTCCGCAAAGATGTGCCGCATAAAGCTTCACGCCTTCTCTCCTAACAGACAATATTGTTTCCCCAAAATCATCGACGGCTATGACGGGCACCCTAAAAAGGCTTCCCATCGTGGAGCGGACAGTCTTTGGGCTGTATAGATCCACAGTATTTTTGCTTGTCACAATGCCTGTGACACCTGCTCCCTCGCCTGTCCTTATCATAGTTCCTAAGTTCCCCGGGTCCTGGATATCCTCAAGAAAAAGGAGAAGCGTTTTATCTCCTTTTAGCATGTCATCGAGGCTGTGCTCTTTTATTTCTGCTATACCGAGAATTCCCTGTGGTGTCTTCGTATCGCTCATGCTCTTAAAGACTGCGTCGGAAACATAAAAAACCGGTATATTTTCACTCTCAAAACGTGAGATTTCATTTCCCCGGTAATTCTCGCTCACATACACTTCTCTAACAAGAGCGGGATCCACCTCTTTTAGCATCCTCTCACCCTCTATAACGTATGCGCCCTCAGAGTGTCTGAACCTGGACTTCTGATTCAGTTTCTCTATATATTTGATTTTTGAATTTGATGTGCTTGTAATTTTTTCCATTTCGTCCGATTAAGTTCAAGTCTCACTCATAATCCCCACCTAAAGAAGTGTGGGTCTTCTCTCACTGAGATAAAAAAAGGCCTGCTGACTGTATGTCACCGGGCCTTTATATTTCCTGTTTAAAACCTTATGTTGATCCTTGTAAAACTGCTTCCACTAACGTGAAAGGTTCTGTCCGACCTCATACATATACTCAGAGATAGTCTTTGTCATTGCAAGAGCTTCATCGATATCAAAATCAACAAAATCTCCATGTCTGTATCCGACTACTCTGTTTGTTGCGCCCTGGCAGAGAAGGTCTACTGCGTAAGCACCCATCATTGAAGCATATACACGGTCTTTACATGTAGGGCTTCCACCACGCTGCATGTGTCCGAGTATTGTAGCTCTGGTCTCGATACCTGTAGCGGCCTCGATTCTCTGCGCAAGGCTCATTGAATGTCCGATACCCTCGGCATTTATGATGATATGATGCTGTTTTCCCTTCTTACGGTTGTCGATGATATGCTTGATGAGTCTCTGCTCGCTGTAATCATATTTCTCCGGAAGAAGAATATCCTCCGCACCGTTTGCGATACCTGTCCAGAGGGCAATATATCCTGCTCCTCTACCCATAACCTCGATAACTGAGCAACGCTCATGTGAAGTTGAGGTATCTCTTACCTTATCTATTGCTTCCATAGCTGTGTTGAGTGCGGTATCGAATCCGATTGTGTACTCTGTACAAGCTATGTCAAGGTCGATTGTTCCCGGAAGTCCGATTGTATTGATTCCGAGAGAAGCAAGCTTCTGAGCTCCCTTGAAAGATCCGTCTCCACCGATAACAACGATTCCGTCGATTCCGTGTTTTCTACAGATCTCAGCACCTCTCTGCTGACCTTCCGGTGTTGTAAACTCTTTACATCTTGCTGTCTGAAGGATAGTTCCGCCACGCTGAATGATATCCGAAACGCTTCTCGGTCCCATATCTTCGATCTCTTCCTGAAGAAGACCAGCATATCCTCGTCTTATACCTTTAACTTTTTTCCCTTTGAGGATTGCCTCACGAACTACAGCTCTTATAGCCGCATTCATTCCCGGTGCATCTCCACCACTTGTCAACACACCGATTGTATTGATTTCTTTTGCCATTGAATCTATCCTCCTGATAAATCTGAAAATTTCCCCCTGATTTATAACATTAAACCAACATACATTTTACCTACTTTATCGCTTGTTTTCAATAGTCATTTCCCTGACTTTGACATTTTTTTCACCAAGATATGCGATAAATTTGTCCAGTGTCTCCTTGTCGGAACCTACCGAATACTGAACCCCAAGTTTTTTCATAGCCTTAGTGTCTTTAAGGAAGATCACTACGGTGTCCCTCCCGTCGGATTCGGATATTATTTTTTTGAGTCCTTCCGTACTGTCCTCGAAGGCTTTCTTGTCCTCAAACTGAAGCCAAACCTCACATGGAATATCATCGAAAGCGACGACTCTCTCGCATATGAGTTTCGCATTTTTGTCCTCTGCGGCATCTACCTTTCCCGAGATAAATATCTTTGAATCCTCGGTTAGCTTGTTTTTGTATTTCTCGTAATCCCTCGGAAATACAACAACTTCCACGGCCCCAAGAAGATCCTCCAAGGTAAGAAACGCCATGACCTTGTTGGTCTTTGTGTATTTTATCGTGCACTCTGTGACCATTCCGCCGATTGTGACTCTCGACTGATCCTTTACCTTTGTCTCTCCGCTCTCCGCATCGACCATAAAATCAGCCGTCGTAGCATTTATATTCTTTCTCCATCTTCCCTCGTACTCCTCGAGAGGATGACCGCTCACATATATTCCGAGGACTTCCTTCTCATATGCCAAAAGTTCTTCCTTCTCATACTCCGGTATGTTCGGAAACTGAACCTTAAAATCCGTCTTTGTATCGTCGTCAGCAAAATCAAAAAGGCTCATCTGACCGGCCATCTTATTTTTCTTGTCGTGGGCAATATTGTCCATAATCACGGTGTAGACCTTCATCTTCTGGTTTCTGTTTCCCGCAAAAGAATCCATCGCTCCGGCCTTTATAAAGTTTTCAACCGCGCGCTTGTTCACCTCGCGCCCGTCCATTCTCTCAAGAAAATCGTTAAGATCCCTGAAAGGCCCGTTTGTCTCCCGCTCCGAAACTATGGCTGATATCACAGGTCTTCCGACATTTTTTATCGCGGAAAGTCCGTATCTTATAGAGTCTCCGGATACCGAAAAACCACCTTCTCCCTCGTTCAAATCCGGTGGGAGAATCTTTATTCCCATCTTTCTGCAGGAGAAGATATACTCACTGACCTTTGTCGCATTGTCAAGGACGGAAGTCATGAGAGCTGCCATGTACTCCTTCGGATAATAATATTTTAGATATGCCGTCTGGTACGATACGACCGCATAAGCTGCCGCATGCGATTTGTTAAAGGCATATTTTGCAAAATCTATCATCTCGTCGTATATCTTGTTTGCGACATCTTCAGGGATATTCTTCGCTACGCAGCCCGGAACATTCTCATCCGGGTTTCCGTATACAAAGTTCTTTCTCTCCTGCTCCATGACTGCCTGTTTCTTTTTGGACATGGCACGTCTGACGAGATCTGAACGTCCCCAGGTATATCCCGCGAGATCACGCACTATCTGCATAACCTGCTCCTGGTATACTATACAGCCGTATGTAGGTGAGAGTATCGGTTCAAGTTCCGGACAATCGTAGGAGATTGCGCCTTGTGCGTTCTTCCCTTTTATATACTGAGGTATGAAATCCATAGGCCCCGGACGATATAGCGAGATGCCGGCTATGACATCCTCCAGGTTCTGAGGTTTGAGTTCCTTCATGAAATTCTGCATTCCGGCAGACTCGAGCTGGAACACTCCGTCGCAGTTTCCGGTTCCAAGCGATGCAAATATATTTTTGTCATCAAAATCTATATGATCGATGTCTATATCTTTTCCCGTATTCTTTTTTATCATCTTCACGGCATTCTGAATGACCGTGAGGGTTCGAAGGCCAAGGAAATCCATCTTGAGAAGCCCAAGTTCCTCGATAGTCGTCATCGTAAATTGGGTTGTTATCATGCCGTCTGAGCCTCTTGAGAGAGGAACATACTCATCCATCGGCTTCTGCGATATAACAACTCCGGCCGCGTGCATTGACGTATGTCTCGGGAGACCCTCAAGACGCTTTGCCATATCTATCAGTTTTTTTACGCTCTCATCTTCCGCGTACATCTGTCTTAGGTTCGGGTTCATCTGAAGCGCCTTGTCGATAGTGATTCCAAGCTCGTTTGGAATGGCTTTCGCAATAGTGTCGACAAACGCGTACGGAAGGTCCATAACTCTTCCGACATCCCTTATGACTCCCTTTGCAAGTAGCGTACCGAAGGTGACTATCTGCGTAACACAGTCTTTTCCATACTTTTCAACAACATAATCTATGACTTCCTGTCTTCTCTCAAAGCAGAAGTCCACGTCTATATCGGGCATGGATACTCGCTCAGGGTTCAAAAACCTCTCGAAAATCAGGTTGTATTTTATAGGATCTATGTTTGTGATACCCGTAGTGTAAGCCACAAGACTTCCTGCGGCGCTTCCTCTTCCGGGTCCCACCATTATGCCGTTGTCCCTGGCAAATCTTATATAATCCCACACGATGAGGAAATAATCCACATATCCCATGGTCTTTATGACACCGAGCTCATATTCAAGTCTCGGCGTAAGTTCTTTCACCTGCTCCTTGTCATATCTCTCATTGAGTCCGTCATAGCAGAGCTTTTCGAGATATGTCTCCGAATTGTAGCCTTCCGGCACCTCAAAATGCGGCACCTTCGTGTTTCCGAACTCTATCTCAACATGACATCTGTCGGCAATCTTCTGGGTATTGTCAACTGCCTGAAGTGCGTAAGGGAATAGTGCCCTCATCTCCTCCTCGCTCTTGACAAAATACTGACCGCCCTCATATCTCATCCTATCCTCATCTGCCAGTTTTTTTCCGGTCTGAAGACAGAGCAGAATATCATGCGGCTCCGCATCCTCGGCATAGGTGTAATGTATATCATTTGTGCAGACGAGTTCTATTCCCGTCTCCTTTGAAAGCCTCAAAAGTGCGGCATTGACCTTCTTCTGGTCAGGTATTCCATGATCCTGAAGCTCGAGAAAATAATTCCCCTCACCGAATATCTCTCTGTGCTCTAAGGCTATTCTTTTTGCATCCTCATAGTTATCTCTTATTATGGCTCTAGGTACTTCTCCGGCGAGACATGCTGAGAGAGCTATTATTCCCTCGTGGTATGTATTCAAAACTTCCCTGTCGACTCTTGGCTTGTAGTAATATCCGTCGACAAAACCTTTCGATACTATCTTCATAAGGTTCGCATAGCCGGTGTTGTTCTCCGCCAAAAGCACAAGGTGATAATATCTGTCTTCGCCCGCGCCAATCTCTCTGTCAAATCTTGAATTCGGTGCCACGTAAACCTCACAGCCTAACACCGGATTTATATCCGCCGCCTTACAGGCCTTGTAAAAATCTATGACACCGTACATGACGCCATGATCGGTGATAGCGGCCGAGTTCATGCCCAGTTCCTTGACGCGCGCAACATATTCTTTTATCTTATTAGACCCGTCCAACAACGAGTACTCGGTATGTGTATGTAAATGTGTAAACATATTCTGTCCCCTATATCCGATCAAAATTGCATTGAGATAAACATGTAATATTATAAGCCAATCAAGCTGTCTTGAGTATAAAATTTTCCGTAATTTTTCTCACTTTGCCTCCGATTTCTTTTTTTAAGATTTCTTATCCATGTATAAAGATTGTGGATTGTTCCTCCGATATATTCTTTGCAGACAGGATTATGCATTTTTTTTACCCATGGACGGTACATATCGACGGATATGCACGTCCTTTTTTATTTTGCTTTTGGTGGCGGCCAAAAATTAGCGAAATAAGCCCAAAAGGGATTTTAGGGTGCATCAGTTCATTCGCGCGGGGAGTTGATGAGTAGGACGAAAAATATATTTGCCCTTCCGATCTGTAATAAATTACAGGAGGGAAAAAATGGTAATTTCCAACAGTCAGGTAAACATGGGGTCAAAGAGGCTATATACATCCTCTACTTACGCCCATACCTCGTACACGTCCTGGGATGGATCTCAGGTGAAACGCCTCGATCTCACAGACCAGAGTTTCAGGAAAAATTCAGATTCTTACGAGTCCGGTAATGGGATGAATTTCGACGATTCAAACTATGGCAATATGAATTTTTCCGACTCGATGGAGGATATGTACGAGAAGCAGATGCGCGGCATTTCGGTGAGCGACAATCTTATCGAAAAACGCAATCAATCTGCAAAAATGCTTTTTTTGTCACTTAATTATCTTCTACACTGGCTTTTCGGCAAGCATTATTCGTCGGACAGCGAGTGGGAGAACACTATGTCTGAGGCGCTCTCAGACCAACAGCTACCGGGTGGAAGCTACTCGTTTCAGGGTTACAGAAGTGAGACCGAGATCACCACATATTCCACAACAGGCACCGTACAGACAGCCGACGGAAGATCGATTGATTTCAACTTGAACCTCTCTATGACGAGAGCTTTCGAGGAGCAGTACACTGAGGCCGCGAACTGGGGTGCAGCCCTAAATGCGGCAGCGTTGTGCGATCCGCTTGTCATAAATCTGGACAGTGCTTCCGCAACGGTCACCGACCAGAGCTTTCTGTTTGATATAGACAGCGACGGAAAATCAGACGAAATCTCCATGCCGACAGGCGGAAGCGGTTTCCTTGCCATCGACAAGAATGGCGACGGTGTCATCGGAGACGGAAGCGAGCTTTTCGGCACGCAGAGCGGAAACGGTTTTGCCGATCTGAAAGCCTATGACGAGGACAACAACGGTTGGATAGACGAGACAGACAGTGTATTTAAAAGGCTTATGATCTACTCCAAAGGCTCAGACGGCAGCGACAAGTTGGTCTCTATCGGTGAAGCCGGTGTCGGAGCCATCTATCTTGGTAGTTCACAGACCGATTTCTCACTGACCGGAAATAACGGCGACACAAATGCCGTAATAAGAAAAACCGGAGTATTTCTGTTTGAGAACGGATCCGCAGGGACAATTCAACACGTGGACATAGCCAAAAAAGACGCATAAATAATGCAAAAAAGCTGTACATCAGAGTCTTTGGATTTCGCCAAAGCCCTGTGTACAGCTTTTTATTTTAAGTTCAATACTTGCGGCGCGTTTTAACCTTAGTCTTCTATGCTCTTTGCTCCTGTTGCCATAGCCACAAGATTTATTCCAAGATACAAAAGTGCAAAGGATGCGACAACACCAACCAGGATGATAAACGGATTGTCTCCTATTCCGACTGCTTGCATCACTGCGCTGAGATTGAATACCAAATGCAGAAAATACGACGCTTTTATTCCCTTCGTTCTGTATGCCACATATCCAAGGCAAAGTCCGAAACAAAAGGTGTAGATGCCCTGAAGCGGATTCATATGATAGATTCCAAAGAGCAAAGCCTGTATTATATTTACCGCAATAAACGGCATCTTCTTCAATCCTATTTTCATTATGACGCCACGGAAGGTCAGCTCCTCCGCCAACGGTCCGAATATAACCGTATATAAGAATACGGCTAAAGTGATATTGTCACTTGTAAGTCCTGCCTCCTCCATAAGACGATTGTAAGCTTCTATGGTTTCCGGCGAAATAATACCTACAAGTATGGATATATATGAGCTTATCTGCTGCATGGTTATTGCTATAAGGACAATTCCCACCGCAATTTTGGGTATATCAATCTTTTGCCTTACCGCTTTTGTGCCGTAATTGGAACTTTTTGTTTTTGAATACCATATCCACATAACTACGGATGTTATGACGGCATACACAAGGCTAGCCATCATAAGATTCTCTGTATTGTCAAGCCAGCCGTAGATTGCTTGTTCTAAAATACTTGCTATATCAGGGCTTTCCCCGGAAGAGGCACTCGTGAATGCCACGCCGAAGATATTTGAAAATAGCATTCCGAATATCGTCAGATACTGTATACCCACCGCCAATATCATCGGAAGTATCATCATTATAACGGTCAATATCATATAAAAATTCTCCTCACTTGTTTCTTTTTTTACATTGCAAAATCTATTCTATACTTTTTCTTCCGCAATTACAAAAAAAAGACCCAAAGTCGCATCGCATGCTTTGGGTCTCAGTTGTTTTTTATACTTTAAGTTTGTCAAGATGCCATATATCGTCCACATATTCCTGGATAGTACGATCCGATGAGAACTTGCCCGAATGAGCCACATTTAACATAGCCATCTTTGCCCATCTCTCCTCATCCATATATGCTTCCATAACACGTTTCTGCGCTTCCGCATACGATTTAAAATCCGCGAGGTTGAAATATGTATCCGCAAACTGTGTGCGGTTTGTATTCAAAAGAGAATCATATATAGGTCTGAATCTCTCTGTGTCATCCGGCGAATAGAAACCGTTTATGAGCTGAGTCAAAACTTTTCTTATATCCTGATCGTTGTTGAATATCTCCATAGGATTGTAGGTTCTGTTTCTCTCGAGTTCTATTACCTCATCTGAGGACATTCCGAAGATAAATGCGTTCTCCTCTCCTACTTCCTCAACTATCTCCACGTTTGCTCCGTCCATTGTTCCTATTGTAACCGCACCGTTCAACATAAACTTCATGTTTCCGGTGCCGGATGCTTCCTTGCTTGCTGTAGAAATCTGCTCACTCACATCCGATGCGGCAAAAATCTTCTCCGCGATGGATACACGGTAGTTCTCGATAAATACGACCTTTATCTTTCCGTCTATGCTCTCGTCATTGTTTATGACCTCGGCAACGCTGTTTATAAGCTTTATTGTAAGTTTTGCAATCTCATATCCTGCTGCTGCCTTCGCTCCGAAAATGAATGTTCTAGGATAAAATACCATATCCGGATGTTCTTTGAGTTCATTGTAGAGATACATTACATGGAGGATATTTAAGAGCTGTCTCTTGTACTCATGAAGTCTCTTTACCTGAACATCAAATATCGATCTCGGGTCAACCGTAACCTTGTTCTTGTTCTTTATGTACTCCGCAAGGGCTACCTTGTTCTTGTACTTTATATTCATGAACTCTTTCTGCGCTTTTTTGTCATCGGCATACACCGCGATCTCTTCAATCCTCTTAAGGTCTGTTATCCACTCCGGCCCGATTTTCTCGGTTATCCAGTCTGCGAGCAGCCTGTTTCCGTGGGCCAGGAAACGTCTCTGCGTGATACCGTTAGTCTTGTTGTTGAACTTCTCCGGGAACATCTCATAAAAGTCTTTGAGTTCCCTCTTTTTTAGAATCTCTGTGTGAAGTGCCGCAACACCGTTAACCGAGAATCCCGCAACTATGGCAAGGTTCGCCATCTTTATCTGGCCGTCGTAGATTATCGCCATCTGTTCGATCTTTCTTCTGTCTCCCGGGTACTCAGCCTCTATCTGAAGGCAGAATCTTCTGTTGATCTCCTCGACAATCTGATAGATTCTTGGAAGTAGTCTTGAAAAAATCTCTATTGGCCACTTTTCGAGAGCTTCCGCCATTATGGTGTGGTTCGTGTAAGCAAGTGTCTTGGTAGTTATATCCCACGCATCATCCCATTTGAGTTCGTACTCATCGAGAAGAAGTCTCATAAGTTCGGCAACTGCTACGGTAGGATGGGTATCATTCATCTGAAATACAACCTTTTTCGGCAGGTCGTGAATATCATCATTGTATTTGTCAAATCTTGAGAGTGCTCTCTGAATGCTTGCGGAAGTGAAGAAATACTGCTGTTTAAGCCTCAATTCTTTTCCCTGAGTGTGGTTGTCATTAGGATACAAAACCTCACAGAGAGTTCTCGCAAGATTCTCCTGCTCAAGCGCTTTCTCGTAATCTCCCTTGTCAAACGAGTCGAGTTTGAATTCCCCAACAGGCTCCGCATCCCATATCATAAGAACATTTACAACATGGTTTCCGTATCCGACGATTGGAATGTCATAAGGAACTGCCTTTACTGCCTGATAGTTGACCTGTTCAAACTTTTGTTTTCCGTTCGGAAGGTTTTTCACTTCTACATGTCCGCCGAACTTTACAATCTTGGAATACTCCGGTCTCTTGAGTTCGAACGGGTAGTTGTTCTTTAACCAGTTATCAGGTTTTTCAACCTGATAACCGTTATCTATTTTTTGTTTAAATAATCCATAGTGATAGCGGATACCGCATCCGTATGCAGGATATCCGAGTGTTGAAAGTGAGTCGAGAAAACATGCCGCAAGTCTTCCGAGTCCTCCGTTTCCAAGTGCCGGATCCGGCTCCTGGTCCTCTATTACATCAAGATTTATTCCAAGCTCATCGATGGCCTCTCTCACATGGTCATAGCATTTTGTGTTGATCATGTTGTTTCCGAGCGCACGTCCCATCAGAAACTCCATTGACATGTAATAAAGAATTTTCGGGTTTTCGGTGTTCATCGCCTCCTGGGTTTCAAGCCATTCGTCTATGATTCTGTCTTTTACCGTCAGGGACACGCACTGGAAAAGTTCCTCGTCGTTAGCTTCGTCAAGTTCCTTTCTGTAATATCTCCTGACATTTTCCTTCAGTTCCTTCTGAAAGTTTTTAGTGTTGAATCTCTTAAGCTTCATCCGGTCTCCTCCCTCAAAATCAGTGTTCTGCTTATTCGACTTTCTTAACCTCCAACGCCACTTCTTCACCATTTATATTCCATTCCTTTACATAACCGCCAAGCTTGTCGGTTGTGACGCCATTACAAAGAACCTGTACAGATATTGCATCGGCATTTTTTTCAAAAATCTTAGCTACCTTCTCACTTCCGGAGTATGAGATAAGTATCTTGTCCATAACCTCAAAGCCGGCTTCCTTTCTCATTGTCTGGATCTTGCTCACTATTTCGTTTACAAAACCTTCCTCGATGAGTTCATCTGTCATCGTAAGATCGAGAACAACCGTTACCGTATTTTCACCGTCTGCGACGAATCCTTCTGCCTGAACCATCTCTATAAGAAGATCCTCCTCGGCAAGTTCGATTGAAGCATCGACCTCAGGAAGTTTTAATACGCCGTTCTCCTTGAGTTCTGCCATAGCCTTGTTTCCGTCGAGGGAAGAAAGAGCATTCTTTATTCCTCCGAGGAACTTTCCGTATTTTGGTCCAACTGTTCTAAGCTGCGGTTTGAAACTGTAGCTTGTGTATCCGCTTACGTCATCCTTGAAGTTGATGTTCTTGACATTGAGCTCCTCGGCAACGATAGCCTTGTACATATCGCTAAGTTCATGAGGTGCTTTTACATACATGTTTCCTATAGGCTGACGGTTCTTCACCTTGCTGGCATTTCTGCAGGCACGACCGATTGTGACAACCTTGAGTACTTCATCCATGTTCTCCTCGAGTTCTTTATCGATAAATGCCTTGTCGGATACAGGATAATCACAGAGATGTACTGACTCGAGCGCACTACTGTCAACTGAGCATACAAGGTTTCTGTAAATATCATCGGCCATAAACGGAATCATCGGTGCGGAGAGCTTTGCAACCGTAACAAGTGCTGTATAAAGAGTCATGTAAGCATTTATCTTGTCCTGCTCCATTCCTTTTGCCCAGAAACGTTCACGGCTTCTTCTTACATACCAGTTGCTCATCTCATCAACAAATCCGTCGAGTGCTCTTGCAGCCTCAGGGATTCTGTAATTGCCGAGATCGTAATCAACCTCATCGATAAGAGTATTCATCTTGGATAAAAGCCATTTATCCATTACAGTAAGTTTATCATACTCAAGGGTATATTTTGTAGCATCAAAATCATCAATATTTGCATAAAGCACAAAGAAAGCATAGGTATTCCAGAGAGTTCCCATGAATTTTCTCTGTCCTTCCTGCACGGTCTTTCCACTGAATCTGTTAGGAAGCCACGGCGCACTGTTTATATAAAAGTACCAGCGAATAGCGTCTGCGCCATATGTCTCAAGCGCATCAAAAGGATCTACTGCATTTCCTTTTGATTTTGACATCTTCTGACCGTTCTCATCCTGAACATGTCCGAGGACAATAACATTCTCGTAAGGTGCTTTATTGAAAAGCAAAGTGGACTCAGCCATGAGCGAATGGAACCATCCACGTGTCTGATCTACAGCCTCTGAGATAAATTTTGCAGGGAACTGCTGCTCGAAAAGTTCCTTGTTCTCAAACGGATAATGATGCTGTGCGAAAGGCATTGCTCCCGAATCGAACCAGCAGTCGATAACCTCCGGTACTCTGTGCATTGTCTTTCCACAGTCAGGGCACTTGAAGGTAACCTTGTCAATGTATGGTCTGTGAAGCTCTACCTTTGCATCTTGAAGATTTCCGCTTCTCTTTGCGAGTTCCTCTCTGCTTCCGATTGACTCCTGATGTCCGCAGCCTTCACACTCCCAGATGTTGAGCGGTGTTCCCCAGTAACGGTTTCTTGAGATAGCCCAGTCCTGGATATTCTCAAGCCAGTTTCCGAAACGTCCTTTTCCGATAGTCTCTGGAATCCAGTTTACGGTGTTGTTGTTTCTGATGAGATCGTCTCTTACCGCTGTCTCCTTGATGTACCATGACTCTCTTGCATAATAGATAAGCGGAGTGTCACATCTCCAGCAGTGTGGATACTCATGCTCAAATTTTGGTGCGTCAAAAAGTTTTCCCTGCTCATCAAGGTCTGTGAGAACCTTTGGGTCTGCCTTTTTTACAAAAAGTCCGGCATAAGGTGTCTCTTTTGTCATCTCACCCTTCTGATCGACAAACTGAACGAAAGGAAGATCGTAATTTCTTCCGATACGGGAGTCGTCCTCACCGAATGCAGGTGCGATATGAACGATACCGGTACCGTCTGTCATAGTTACATAATCATCTGCTGTGATGAAATGTGCTTTTTTATTCTGTTTCTTTGCAGCCTCTCCAGCGCACTCGAAAAGCGGTTCGTACTCGAGTCTCTCAAGGTCTTTTCCAACATACTCCTCGAGGATCTCATATGCCTTTGTGCTCTCATCCTCTGAGAGTTTTCCGAGAACGGTGTCAAGAAGTGCCTTTGCCATGATATATGTATATCCGTCACAGGCCTTAACCTTGCAGTAGGTCTCCGTAGGGTTTACACAGAGGGCAACGTTACTAGGCAAGGTCCAAGGTGTTGTCGTCCATGCAAGGAAGTATACATCCTCATCTTTTTTCTTGAATCTCACGATCGCTGAGCGCTCTTTTACTGTCTTGTATCCCTGAGAAACCTCTGCTGTTGAGAGAGGGGTTCCGCAACGAGGGCAGTAAGGAACGATCTTAAAGCCCTTGTAGAGAAGGCCCTTCTGCCAGATCTGGTTCAATGCCCACCACTCAGACTCTATAAAATTGTCATCATATGTTACATAAGGATTGTCCATATCGGCCCAGAATCCAACTGTGCCGGAGAAATCCTCCCACATTCCTTTGTATTTCCAGACGGATTCCTTACATTTCTTGATGAAAGGCTCCATTCCGTACTCTTCTATCTGCTCTTTTCCGTTAAGTCCAAGCATCTTTTCGACCTCAAGCTCAACAGGAAGTCCGTGTGTATCCCATCCGGCTTTTCTCGGAACATATTTCCCTTTCATGGTCTGATATCTTGGAATCATATCTTTGATAACACGAGTGAGAACATGTCCGATATGCGGTTTTCCGTTTGCTGTAGGAGGTCCGTCATAAAAAGTGTAGGTCTCTCCCTCTTTACGGCGCTCCATACTCTTCTTGAAAATATCATTTTCATTCCAGAATTTCAGTGTTTCTTTTTCCCTGTCAACGAAATTCAGATTTGTGTCGACTTTGTTGTACATAAGATTCCTCCTGATTAATATTTACATCATTCTATAATGAATTAAAAAAGACCCTTCATCCTTGTAATAGGACGAAGGGTCACTCGCTATACCACCTAATACAACGTGCACGCGCAAAATCCAAAAAAATCTCGCACGGATACGGTGTTCCTTTAACGCAAGAACAAACGTCAGCGCCTACTCGAAAGAATCTTTCGGACTGCAACTCGGAAGTGATGTTCAAAATCCCTTACTTGCCACCGGCTCTCACCATACCCGGCTCGCTTTGACTTTCGTGAAAATCTACTGTCTTCTTCAACGTCTTTAACCTACGTTAGTATAAACTCGATAGTTTAAAAATGTCAACAATATATTGGTTCCTGCTCTACTTTTCCATCCCCGGTGCAAGAGAAGCTTTCACAAGTCTTCCTCTTACTGCCTTTCCGAGATATACTGCTATGACAATCTTTGCTATATCAAACGGAATAAAAGGAAATACACAAACTGTGAGCGCATACCATATATCAGTCTGCATCATTATCACAAACCATACGGTTCCGAAGACATAAGCTACTGCGGTTCCGACTGCCAAAGCAAGTGCACATGTCACGACTTTGTCGTTAACCTTGTCTATGATGAGTCCTACTATCGGAATCATAAAAACAAATCCGACAAGATATCCGCCCGTAGGTCCTGCGAGCTTTGCAACACCGCCCGTAAATCCGGAGAAAACCGGAAGTCCGGCCATACCGAGAAGAAGGTATACAATATAACTTGCAAGAGCCCCCTTAGCTCCTATTATCATAATGGCAAGATTGATGACAAGCAAAGATAAAGACACCGGCACCGGTCCTATCGGTAAAGATACCGGGCATAATATACACATAAGTGCAGCCATAAGTGCGGCAGATGTCATAAAACGAACATTGTTATTCATAAATTCTCTCCTGATGATTTTTATTTGATAGCTATCTTATATCATCAGTAAAATACACTTGTTTGTGTTTATTGTCAACCTGCATTTTTGTTTTGGTTAACAATCTTTTATTTTTCCTTTATTACGACTTGTCACAAACAGCAAAATCGCAAGAACGATAAAGCCTGCACTGATCCACTGGGAGGTGGACAGGCCCAGGATTTCGCCCCTCACCGCATCATATCTGAAATTTTCCAGGACAAATCTTATTATTCCATACAAAAACAGATATAGCTCCAATGTATAATCAAACTTCACGAAAAATCTTAAGTACATCAGCAAGATGGACAAAAGTATAAGACAGATTGCCTCCACAAGTTGTACAGGAAAAAGTTCTACCCCGGAAAGCGCATAAGAGTTCTCCGGAAAAACAACTGAAAATGCACCGTGATAAGGGATTCCATAACAGCATCCCGCCATAAAACATCCTATTCTTCCAAAACCGTGAACCAAGGGCACGAGACATATATATGACCTCACATAATAGAGCGCGTCTATCTTTTGGAGTCTCCCGGCGACAAAAACCGTGATGAGTCCTCCTATGAGTCCCCCGTAAAAAACAAATCCTCCTTGAATAAGGCTTGCAAGATATTCCATATCCGTAAGCCTGCCCCAATCTATATATCCAAAAGCTGTTATAAGGTAGAGGAGCTTTGCGCCCAAAAATCCTCCCAGCACCGCATAACATTCGATTATCACGATATCGTTAAAATCCGTATTCTCTTTTTTTGAAAAATACATAGCAACCAGGTTTGCAACAAGAACACCGGTTATTATCATAAGTCCGTAGGCGGGAATTGCTCTTCCAAACAAATTGATGTATACGTGCATACATTTCTCCTTAGAAAAAAAGCAGAGTCCCTTTTCACCGGGACCCTGCAAATTTTTTTACATAGATGTCTCAACTAGTATGCCAAAGCACTTGAAGCACCGGCTATTCCAAGCATACCAACACAAGCAACACAAGCCACAAATACAAGCGCGCTTCCTATTGTACCGATGAGTGAACAGATAAATCCTGCCTTTGCCATACTTCCTGTGTATCCGGCCTTCTTTGCATTTGATGAGCAGAGAATACCGATGATACCTGTTACAAGTCCAACGAGTGCCCCCATTCCGAAAAACCAGAATACGATGGAGATGATTCCGAGCACAAGGCTGGCTGTTGCCTGTCCTTTTCCAGGTTCGTTGCCATCATTGTTTCCACCGTTTGTACCATTTCCGCCTTCATGGTAGCTTCCGTTTTCGCTTGATGAATATGTGCCTTCTACAGTGCCTTCCACTCTCTCGACATTTTCATCGTTCGTTGAGTTGTAATTGTTCTCATCCATTATTTTTTCCTCCTATTTTCCCTATATAGATAACCGCTGATATTATCTTATAAAAAAAGCCATTAGTAAAGCAAAATATGCTCCGCCAACGGCCATTTTTGTTAATCAAGTTTTAAATCGCCCTCTTTTATCCATTCAATCTTTCTCAAAAATTTGCACACAACCGTAGAGATTACAGCCGGGAGCACAAAACAGATAAGAATAAGTCCTACCCAGTCGAAGGCAGTTATCGCAGTCTTTGTACCTGCTTCTATATCAGAAAGCCACCCGGTGTATACACCAATCTGTCCCACGAGACCGCAGGTTCCCATTCCGGATGAAACTGCCGGTCCGTTCATTGTCAATTTGAAGATACATGTGGCGATAGGTCCTGTAATCGCAGAAGCCACAATCGGCGGAATCCATGTCTTTGGATTTTTTACAATATTAGGCATCTGAAGCATGGAAGTTCCAATTCCCTGGGATACGAGTCCTCCGACTCCGTTCTCCTTGAAGGACATAACAGCAAATCCTATCATCTGCGCACAGCAACCTGCTACCGCCGCTCCTCCGGCAAGTCCCGTAAGACTTAACGCTGCGCAGATGGCTGCGGATGAAATAGGAAGTGTCAGCGCGATTCCAACAATGACAGACACTAGAATTCCCATGAGAAGAGGCTGAAGATCCGTTGCCCACATAATGAGTTTTCCGACCTGTGATGCGGCTGCTCCAATAGGTGCTGCAACAACATAAGCCAATCCTATTCCGACAAGTATTGTGACAATAGGCGTAACCAATATATCAATCTTAGTCTCTTTTGAGACTGCTTTACCAAATTCCGATGCAACTATTGCAACCACCAAAACAGCGAGAGGGCCTCCCGCTCCTCCCATAAGGTTTGTCGCAAATCCCACCGGCACAAGCGAGAACAATACCAAAGGCGGTGCCTGGAGTGCAAGTCCTATAGATGCCGCCATCGCAGGGCCTACCATCGCCGAAGCGAAACCACCTATCGTATAGGAGACGGTTTCGGTTTCATACACCGGCATTGTCAAAAATCCAATGTGAAACTGTGTTCCCAGTGTATTCAATATAGTTCCGATAAGAAGCGAGCAAAAAAGTCCCTGCGCCATAGCTCCCAACGCATCTATTCCATATCTTTTTGCGGAGATGATTATATTTTTTCTCTTTAAAAATTCTTTGAATCTTTCCATAATACCTCTTCCCTGTATGATACATACTCTTGTATGATTCATGCTTTTGTATGATTCATTTTATCTGTTTTTGGTGTTTAACCGCATGTTTTACATGTGTCTTTACACCTGTTAGTCAGCTATTATATTTCTTTTTTTGTGACTTGGCAACATGAATAAAATGGTATATTATTACCATTATGTGCGAATTTTTGATAAAATTCACCAAATTGTTAGATTATTAACAAAGGAGAGTTAAAAAAAATGACTAAAACAAATGGTGTAAAAAAAATACGCAAGCAGAAACTACTTATCAAGATCATTATGATTGCACTAGTATCGGTCATAATAATCTCAGCGTTACTAACCGGAATCGGAGCAGTACAGATAAACAAAGCCTACCGCTCTATGTCCGCCGAGGAGCTGAAGGCGACTGCAGAACATCTCAGAAGCCAGTTTGACAGCACCTGGGACGGCGATTGGGATTATTCCGAGGAGACAGGTCTCACAAAAGGAGGCGAGGCTGTCGAAGCAGAATATCAGGAGATCATAGATGAGTTAAATTCTCTCACAGGTGTCGATTACACCCTTTTCTACGGTTCCACAAGAATAATTACCACACTTTACACAGCAGATGGTTCAGAGAGACTTATCGGAACCGATGCCTCTGAGGAGACAACAGCCACGGTCATAGACAACGGATCGGATTTTTTTTCCGAATCACTCGACATAGAAGACAAGACCTATGACGCTTACTATGTCCCTCTTCAAAATTCTGACGGAACAATCGTAGGAATGGTATTTGCCGGAAGAGAAAGTTCTGACGTGAATGCTCATATCTTGAACAGCACACTCATGATGGTAGCCACAGCTGTCGTCCTTGTAATCATAATCGCCGGAGCCGGCACATATATAGCACTGAAGACATCTAAACAGATGACTGATGTCGCATCCCAGATTTCAAAACTTTCCAAAGGTTCTTTAAATATTGAATATGACAAAAAGGCTTTGGGCCGTTCAGATGAAGTCGGTGCCATAGCAGAAAGTACAAAAGAACTCAACGAACAATTGTCAGAGGTTATCTCAAGTACAAAAAATATGTCTGTGGAACTCAAATCTTCCGGAAGCGACCTCTCGGAATCCACAGAGCAGGCTAGCATTGCAAGCAACCAGGTCAGCAGCGCCATAGATGACATTTCAAAAGGCTCCGTATCTCAGGCCGAGAGCATACAGGATGCAGCCCACAACACTGACAACATAGGAAATGACATTGATACAATAACCGGTGATGTAAATCAGCTTGACACCTACACATCAGAGATGAAGGAATCTTGCTCACGCGCTCTTGAAGCAATGATGAATCTCATAGAATCAAGCAAAACTGTAAAAGATTCCGTCACCGAGATTGGAAATACAATAGAATCGACAAACTCTTCTGCTCATGACATAGCAGAATTCACAGCTACAATCGCAGATATTGCATCCCAGACCAATCTTCTCTCTTTAAATGCTTCCATAGAAGCTGCAAGAGCCGGTGAGGCCGGAAGAGGCTTCGCAGTCGTTGCGGATGAAATAAGAATCCTTGCAGATCAAAGTAGCGAAAGCGCCGATCATATAAAAGAAGTCACCGACAAGCTTCTTGAAAATGCTCTTGCCTCAGTTGAAGTTTTGAAAACACTGAATGAGAATTTCAGCAACCAGAACATAAAACTCAACGCCACAAAAGAGGACATGGACAGTATGTCGGTAAATGTCGACAACGTCGAAAACAGCACCAAGAGCATCACAATCCGACTGAACGATCTTAATGATGCCAAAAACCAGCTCATAGAGATCATCTCAGACCTATCTTCCATATCCGAGGAAAATGCCGCTGCCACCGAGCAGACCAACGCATCCATGCAGGAACTCTCAGCCACTTTCCAGATGATAAATGAGGAGGCTGACTCACTCCAGAAATTGGCAGTAAGCCTTGAAGATACAATCTCATATTTTAAAGATTGATTAAATTGGGCTAGTCGAAGGTTTATGATTATTTCCCTACCCGGGGGTGCTAGTCTAGGGCTCGGGATTGCTGCCCGGGCGGAGGTGATTAGGAATCTGCCTGGGCGGTAATCCCGGCCGGGCGGGATTACCGCTCAGCGTTTTCTTTCTCTTTTTCTTGCTCTTTTTTATGCGATGGTCTGTGCAGTTCAGGAAGATGGATAAAGCCTTTCAGTACATCGGGACTTACCGATTCCTTCACTATATTTACCAAAAGATCTTTGTTTTCCGGAGAGAGTAAAAGTATATCTTTTCCGATTGAGGCATACTCTTTGACAGATAGATGCGT
>JAILHT010000091.1 GCA_024695665.1 Lachnospiraceae bacterium | reverse complement strand
TTGAAGCCACGTTTACGGTCATCTCGGAGAGTACATTCTCGGCATTTTCTATCTGGCCTATTCGATATTGACTAATTGAAATATGCAGTGTGATGGCCAGGATGATTATGGCTATAGGAGCAAAATATAAGATTATCCTGTCAAAAAACGGAAGTTTTATTCTTAAAGGTTTATCCTGTCTGGAAAAAAATTTCATGTGTTATCCTCGGTGATATGTATTATAAGTAACAAAAACGGTACTTTCGATATACAAACGTAGTATAACACATGTTTGGGGTGATGATGTAAAAAAAGTTTCATTATGCTATAATGTTTTGTTGTACAAAAAAATCTTTGAGACAAATACGGAGATAAATTATGAAAGCAACCAAGATTTCCCCAAAGATGGATCCTATAATGCGCGCCATAAAGGCGGTGCACAGTGTTGCCGGAGGTTCGGCTTCCGTATCAGAGGAGGATCTGGCAAAACAGAGATCTTCACAGGAACTTTTCGGAATCCTTGTAACTCCCGTTATCGGAGTGAGCAACGAGAAGACGGAAATTGAAGGAATGCAGGCGGCATGGTGGAAACCCGATCTCAGACATGAGAAAAGACATGTTATACTTTACTGCCATGGCGGAGGATATACTGCAGGGAATTTGAACTATGCAGGAATACTTGCAAGTAAGCTGTCGTTTCATACGGGACTTGAGACGCTTGCTTTTGAGTACAGGCTTGCACCGGAAAATACATATCCGGCAGCAGTCGAGGATGCTATAAAAGCCTGGGATTATCTTATGAAACTGGGATACGCAGCAAGGGATGTACTTGTTGCCGGGGATTCGGCAGGAGGAAATCTTGCTCTTGAGCTCTGCCTTGAACTCAAAAAGCAAAACAGAATGCTGCCGAGAGCTTTGATTCTCATGAGCCCTTGGACAGATATGACAGCAACTGCCGAGACTTACGAGTCATTGGTTGATGTGGATCCGATGATAACCCCGGATTATGTCAAAGCCGTAAGAGGTGCATACGTGGGTGAAATCGACAGTGAGAGTGATTATAAAAAAGATATATATAGTCCGCTTTTTGCGGACTTGACGGGATTGCCGCAAACATACATACAGGTTGGAGAATGCGAGATACTTCTAGATGATTCGAGAAAACTTGCAGAGAGATTAAGGGAGGCCGAGGTCCCTGTAAAGCTTGATATCTATAAAGGAGGCTGGCATGTTTTCCAACAGATGCCTATGAGAAAATCCATAAAAGCAATCATGGATGTGGGCGGTTATACCGTAGAGGTTTTAAAATAGGAGGCGCAATTTGGCTGACAGCAATACCTGGTATAAGGTAGACAATGTGGCAAAGGTATTTCTTGCCACATACAACAGAAGAGACACAAGATCCTTCAGAGTAAGTTGTACTTTGAATGAAAAGATTGACCCGGAGGCTCTGCAATTGGCTTTGGATATGACTGTTAAGGAGCGTTCGCAGTTTGAAGTGAAAATACACAAAGGTTTGTTTTGGCACTATCTCGAAGTGACCGACAAGAGACCTATGATTGAACTTGAGTCAGACAGACCGTGTCCGACATTGTATGGACCGGAGGTGGAGGGACAACTTCACTACAAAGTGACTTATTGGAATAACAGAATAAATCTGGATATGTTTCATGCTCTGACCGACGGAAACGGTGGTATGGAGTTTTTGAATATCATTGTACAGAACTATCTTAAGCAGAAACATCCGGGGGAACTTGAACATATTTCCATGCACTCGGGAGCTTCGCAGAACAGTTTGAATGAGGACAGTTTCAAAAAGTTTTATGACAGGAAGGCAAAAAACGATCCCAAGCTTCCAAAAGGCTACAAGGTGCATGGGCTTAAGCTCGGTTACGACCAGCTTCAGTTCTTTGAGGTTCATATGCCGGCAAAGAGTGTGCTTGAACTTGCAAAAAAAGATGGTGTAAGCCTCACAAGTTACCTCGGTGCGAGACTTATGATGGCTTTGTATGCAGATATGCCGGCCCTTCAGAGGAAAAAGCCGATCACAATATCCATGCCTGTCAATTTGAGAAATTATTATCCGTCACAGACGATAAGAAACTTCTTCAATTCCGTCTATGTGTCACATGTTTTTGACGGCACGGAGGAATTTAAAGAACTCGCAAAAGAATTTGATGAAAAACTCAAAGAGGAGCTTACCCCGGAGAGAATAGCTCTGAAGATGAACAGCTATGAGAAACTGGAAGATCTGTTTTTTATAAGAATGGTTCCTCTTTTTATAAAAAATCCTGTAGTTGCGGCTTTCTCCAAAAGAGAAAGCAAAAGTGTCTCCGCGATAATATCAAATTTGGGAAGAATTCAGGTCCCGGATGAGATTTTGCCGTACATAGAGGGGTATACAAATTATTGCAGCTCCAGAGATTTGTTTATCACAGTCTCAAGTTTTAAAGACGAGCTCGTGTTTGGCGTGACTTCTCCATACAGAAACACAAATGTTTTGAGGAGTTTTGTAAAAGGATTTTCGGACAGCGGAATTGATGTGACTTTATATGCCACAGAGACGGTCTGACGGAGAGGAGATAGCAGTAATGAAAAATTGTCCGCATTGCAACATTAAAGTCGGAGGGGACAGAGATACTTGTCCTTTGTGCCAGAGCACACTTTTGGGAGAGGGCGAAGAACCATATTGGCCGAAGCCGGAACACTTGAAGCATGTGTCTGTGGCCGTAAAAATAATCAATTTTATCCTGTTGAGCCTCGCCGTGATAATCGTGGCGTATGATTTTCTCATATTGAACGGACCGCACAAACATGTCAGTCTTGTTTTGTTAACCTGGGGAATTGTGATATATGCTCTTGTAATTCATTTTGTGAGAAGAAGGGCAAATGTTCCGCGTATCCTTTTCCAGTCTATGCTCATAGCATCAATCGTGCTTATAGTTGACGGGATGTACTTAGGTTTTATGGGACTTATTCTTTATTGGATAATGCCTATATTATGCAGTATCACACTGGTTTTGAATTTTGTTTTTTCTTTTATAGACAAGGGATTTACGGAAGATTCACTCGTGTACATGCTCCTAAATATAGTAGTCGGAGTGGTGCCTTATATTGTAATTTATTTTCACCGCGCGGCAAATCCGCCTCTGACTTGGACCATCACACTTATTATAAGCGCGATCACATTTATCGGGCTTGTGGTGTTTAAGGGAAAGAAGGTTTTTGCAGAGATGCAGAGACGTCTTCACATGTAAAAATATGTTTATTGCGATTGATTTGAAATCTTTCTATGCCTCGGTGGAGTGTGTGGAGAGAGGGTTGGATCCGCTTGAGGCAAATCTTGTCGTGGCGGATGCGGAAAGAACAGAAAAGACTATTTGCCTTGCGGTGTCACCGTCCTTAAAAGCTTACGGAATATCGGGACGCGCAAGGCTTTTTGAGGTTGTTCAAAGAGTAAATGAGATAAATCGCCTTAGAGATGAGAATGACAAACTGACCTTCATAGCCGCAAAGCCTAGGATGAAGCTGTATATGGATTACAGCGCCAGAATTTACAATATTTATCTGAAATATGTGGCCCCGGAGGATATACATATTTATTCTGTGGATGAGGTTTTTATGGATGTGTCTGCATACTTAAACACTTATCGTATGACACCTCACGAGCTGGCACTCAAAATGATAAGGGAGGTGCTTGCGGAGACCGGAATAACGGCCACAGCAGGAATAGGAACAAATCTTTATCTCTGCAAAATAGCTATGGACATAGTTGCAAAGCATATCCCGGCGGATGAGGACGGAGTGCGAATTGCGGAGCTCGATGAGAGAAAATACAGGGAGCTTCTGTGGGATCATACGCCGATTACGGATTTTTGGAGGGTCGGAAGCGGTTACAAAAAGAGACTTGAAAAAGTCGGGCTTTTCACTATGGGAGATGTAGCAAGATGCTCAATCGGAAAAGACGACGAATTTTACAATGAGGATCTTTTGTACAATATGTTCGGTGTGAACGCAGAACTTTTGATTGACCACGCGTGGGGGTATGAACCGTGCACGATGGCTGATATAAAAGCATATAAGCCTGAGACGAACAGTATCAGTTCCGGACAGGTCCTTATGGAGCCTTATGATTTTTTGAAAGCCAGACTTATCGTAAAGGAGATGACGGAGCTTTTGGTCCTCGATCTTGTAGACAAAAACCTCGTCACAAATCAGCTTGTTTTGACTGTGGGCTATGATATTGAGAATCTTTTGGATCCGAAGAAGAGGGCGAAATATAAAGGAGAGATAACGATAGACCACTATGGCAGAGCGGTGCCAAAGCATGCGCACGGCACGACAAATCTAAAAAAGCAGACCTCCTCGACAAAGCTTATACGTGATGCGGTTTTAAAACTGTATGACAGTATAGTCGATCAAAATCTTACAGTCAGAAGAATCACAATAGCTGCCTGCAAGGTTGTGGATGAGTCCGAGGTCAAGGAAGAAAGCTTTGAACAGATGGATCTTTTTTCGGATTACGAGGCCTTAGAGAAAGAGAAACAAAAGGAAAACGAGGAACTCGACAAGGAGAAGAAACTCCAGCATGCCATGCTTGATATTCAAAAAAGATATGGAAAAAATGCCATGCTAAAGGGGATGAATCTTGAGGAGGGCGGAACCACGATAGCAAGAAACGGTCAGATAGGAGGTCATAAGGCGTGATGGGAAAATATGATGACATTATTGATCTCGAACATCCCGAGCCAAAACATCATATCAGGATGTCTGTGAAGGACAGGGCTGCCCAGTTTGCGCCTTTTGCGGCTTTGACGGGGCTCGATGATGAGATGAAAAAGACCGCCGTAGAAAATGAAAAGAAAATGGACAGGCGAAGCGAAGAATAGATAGGGGATATCTATTAATATGCCTGACTAAAAACAGATGGGATTATGTCGACTAATTTGACCGACTAAAAACAGATGGGGTGGTATCAATGAATATGATTGACTATGTAAAATGGAGGGGAGATCTTGATTTTAAGAAATCTCCGTTCAATGACATAGATGCAATGATTCTTTCACAGCTTGCGGGAATTGATTATACCGGAGCTGTGAAGGGATTTTTGAATGTAAATGAACTTGATATAAAAAACTGCGAAAAGACAACCCTTTTTGAAGTCGCAAAAAGAATGAAACTCTTAAAGAATGATCTGAAGGAGAACGACAACAAGAGCAGGTTGCTTGAAGCGGTGGGAAACAGCGCCAGGTTTAAGGATATAACCGCGAGCGGTTTTATAAGGGACACCGACGAGATAGAAGAAAAACAGTTCAGTGCAATCACATTTTTCCTGCCTCACAGAATGCGTTTTGTAGCCTTCAGGGGAACAGATGGGAGCATAGCTTCATGGAAAGAAAACTTCAATATGGTATATAAGCTTCCTTACGCGGGACAGACGGATGCACTTAAATATATTGAAAAAGCATCAAAAGGATTTTTTGTAAAGCTTATGTTGGGAGGTCATTCAAAAGGAGGAAACCTCGCTATGTATGCAGCCTTTGCCTCGGATGAAAAAATAAGAAAGAAAATCAAGAGAGTATTCTCATTCGACGGACCGGGATTCTGTGAGGAATTGTCCGCATTTGACGGATGCGAGGAGACTGAAGAAAAGACAGTCTCTTATATGCCGGAGAGTGCGGTTGTGGGAAGAATGCTTTTTTGCTCGAGGAAAAGCACTGTTGTAAAAAGTGAGAGTCAGGGACTCGGCCAACATAGCATGTTCAACTGGCAGGTTGAAGGTACGGAATTTGTCAATGCAGATGGAACAGATGAGTTCAGTGACAAGATGACAGGCTTTTTTGAGGATTGGCTAAACAGCGTTGAGAGGCAAAAACGCCCTGCAATGATAGCCGAGGTCTTTTCTCTTTTACAGAAGCATAATATAAATGGAATGGAAGATTTCACGCATCTATCTGTCAAAGAGTATGCCTCAATCGGAAAAGATATACTTTTACTCTCTCCGGAAAACAAAGATCTTTTGGTAAATATAGTGAAGGAATCGGTAAGTCCCGATGTACTGAAAGGCTTTATCCATCTTCCTGAA
>JAILHT010000120.1 GCA_024695665.1 Lachnospiraceae bacterium | reverse complement strand
TACAGCGGACTTCCTACAGCGAAGAGGTCCGGATATGCGTTCCTCGGTTGGTATACAAAGAAATCCGGAGGAGATCTTATAACCAAGTCTGATACGGTTTCAAAGGCAAAGAAAATGACGCTTTATGCTCATTGGGGGAAGCTCAAAACAAAGAAGGCGACTATATCTTCCTTAAAATCAACGAAAAGTGGAAAACTTACTGTAAAGATAAAGAAGATAAGTTATGCAAACGGATATCAGATAAGATACGCACTCAAATCATCAATGAAGAGTGCAAAGAAGGTAAAGACGTACAATACAGCTACGTCAAAGACAATTTCAAATCTTAAATCCGGCAAGAAGTATTATGTTCAGGTTCGAATGTATCAGAAGAATTCTGTGACGGGAAAAGTTACATACGGAGCATGGAGTAAGACAAAGAAAATCAAAATTAAATAACTGGTAAGGGATGGCAAAAAGCCATCCCTTTTTTTGAATCAAAAGAACATCGGTATAACATTGAAGAAAAGCAGCAGATATGGTAAAACATATAACATATGGCAAACAATCGGAAGGACCGGATATATACAATGGAAAACGAAGATACAAGCAAAAAGAAGATTATTGTTTACATAATAAAATGGGTAGTCGGTATTGTTATACCAATTGCTCTTTTTTTCCTGATGGAAGCGAATACACATAATGCATTTACAGAAGTCAGACCTTGGGCAAAGCTTTTCAATATTCTTATTTTTGAATTCATGTTCTTCATACTTGCGGGTATCACCGGGAGATTGTCTTTGGCAATAGGTGTTCTATCGACCTTCGCGGCGGTGTTTGGACTTGTGAATTATTATGTGTATGAATTCAGAGGTACGCCTTTTGTGCCATGGGATATTTTTTCATGGAAAACCGCATCCAGCGTGGCGGGAAATTATGACTTTGCTCTTCCTATAAAACAGTTACTCATTTTGGCCGGGTTTATTGCAATAATGGTTTTATGCCATTTTATTTTGAAAATAAAACTTAAAGTCAAAGTCAGAATAGCTCTTGGATTGATAGGACTTATATGTCTTGTGGTCTTGTCAGGAAGACTTCAAAATGAAGATTTCCAGGATGAGCACAGTCTTTATAAATTCTTGTTCACACCTGTTTTTATGTGGAATGTGAACGGATATCTTGTCACCTTCGACATGGATTTGCCTTATATTACGGTAGATAAACCGGACGGCTATACAACGGAAAATGCAATTTCGATACTTGAAGGATATGAGGATGAAGAGGAGACGGAAGTTACCTCTGATGCAGAAAGTGATTATCCGAATATTATCGTTATAATGGATGAAGCTTTTTCCGATCTTTCTGTTCTCGGGGATTTTGATACAAATGTGGAAATGATCCCATTTGTAAAAAGTCTTATGAATGGAGCTGAGAATACTGTCTCCGGATATTTGAATGTGTCTGTCTGCGGTGGAAATACGGCAAATACCGAATTTGAATATCTCACCGGAAATACTATGCGTTTCCTTCCGGGTGGATCGATACCGTATCAGCAATATATAAAAGAGGGCAGTGAACTCTTTTCCTTGCCGGATTACTTGAAATCGTTGGGATATAACACATATGCGATGCATCCTTACAAGGCTTCCGGATGGTCCAGAGATATTGTATATCCGATACTTGGATTTGATGATATCAGATTTGAGTCGGATATGAGCGGACTTACATATCTGAGGGAATATACTTCGGACAGTTCTGCTTTTGCGAATATCATAGATGCATATGAAAACAACGGAGATGATGCTCCGGCATTCATTTTCCAGGTTACAATGCAAAATCACGGCTCATATTCGGAAGAATATGACAACTATACCCCGGATGTTGTTGTCGAGGGAAAAGAATCGGCTTTTGCGCTATCGCAATATCTCTCTTTGACCAATGAGACCGACAAGGCGTTTAAGGAGTTGATAGAGTATTTTGAAGGTGAGGACGAGGATACAATAATAGTGTTCTTCGGGGACCATCAGCCAAATGATTCGGTGGCAAAACATATATTGAGTCTGAATGGGCTCGACGTGGATTCGCTTACCGAGGAACAGTATGAACTGAGGTATCAGGTTCCTTATATTATATGGGCAAATTTTGATATTGACGAGGAGAGCGGAAAGGATACAAGTGTAAACTATCTTGGAATGCAGACGCTTCTTGCTGCCGGTGTTCCGCTTGCTCCATATCAGAAACTGTTAGATGAGTTGAGTGAATATTATCCGATCATTTCGGCCAGCAGGCTGGAATGTGAAGAGGAAAGTGAATTGTTATCCGATTATGAAGAAGTACAATACTACGAACTCTTCGAAAAATAAAAATTATGACACGATTATCACCTATGCACTTGCTTTTTTGATTCCGCTAGTGTTTTTGGTGGTGATGCTTGTGATGGATGAGGTTTATCCTTTTGGCGACAACTGTATTCTGCATGTGGACATGTACCACCAGTATGAACCTTTTTTCACGGAACTTGCAAACAAACTGCAAAATGGCGGAAGCCTCATGTATTCGTGGAACCTCGGAATCGGTTCTGACTTCGTTGCGCTTATAGCATATTATCTGGCCAGCCCTTTCAATATCTTGCTTTTGTTTTGGCCTATGGACAATATCATAGAAGCGATGACTGTCATTATTATCCTAAAGATGTGTCTTTCCGGAGTGACCTTTGTGAGTTATATGAGATATCATTTCAAAAAGAATGATTATTCATATGTTTTCTTCTCACTGTTTTATGTTTTCTCAGGATATATGGCAGCTTACTATTGGGATATTATGTGGCTTGACGGTGTAATGCTTACACCGCTTGTTCTGATAGGTCTTGAAAAGCTTGTCTGGGAAGACAAACCGCATATGTATACCTTCGTGCTTGGTATTACAATACTTTGCAATTTTTACATTGGCTATATGATATGCGTCTTCCAGGTTATCTGGTTTGCATTTCAGTTCATCAATCTTAATGATAAGACGAGAAAAATAATAGTCACGATACGTTTTGCAATCTTTTCCGTGATAGCAGGGTGTTTTGGCGCCGTTTTGATGATTCCGGAAGCCTTGATATTGCAGTACAGCAGTACAGGTGATGCATCATTTCCGGATGCGATCGAAGGTTATTTTTCCATTATGCAGGAACTTTCGAGGATGAATTTTGATGTAGAACCATACACTGCAGGGGAACATTGGCCGAATCTCTATTGCGGAATGGCAATATTTGTATTTCTGACCTTGTATTTTACGAATGCCACGATCAAAAAGAGGGACAAGATTGTAAGAGCGGTAGTTATCGTATTTTTCCTTGTAAGTTTTTGCATCAATATATTGGATTATATCTGGCACGGTTTTCATTTTCCGAACTCTCTTCCGGGAAGACAGGTTTTCCTTTTTGGTTTCCTATTGCTTGCGATGGGGCAGGAAGCATATCTCAAAATGAAGGAGAACAGACCGAGAGATTTCCTTATAGCACTGTTGACCGGAACAGTTTTTATCGCAATGAGTTATGTATGGGGAGAAGATGCTTTTGTTGAGAGCAAATCGATAACACTCTCCGCCGTAATACTATGCGGGTATATAATGCTGTTTTTCTTCTTGAATACATGCAAGAGGAGAGAGCGGAAAGTGTTTTTTGCTCTTATAGTGACAATGCTTGTTGTTGAATGCTTTGCAAATTATAAAGGAACCGGTTTCTATACAACTTCGAGAGTGAGCTACACCTCTGATTGGGAGCCTATAAAACTCTTGGTTGACGAGGCGAAGGATTCCGATGAAAGCTTCTGGCGAATGGAAAAAGAAGAGCGAAGAACAAAGAATGATGCCATGATATACGGTTACAGGTCATCGACTATATTTTCTTCCACAATGAACGTAAATATAGGTTCGCTCTACGATGCACTTGGAATGGAATCGGGAATGAACTTTTTCAGCGACAGCGGATCGACTGCGTTGACTGAGGCATTGTTGTCAGTGAAGTATTTTATATCGGACGACCCGACACTTGATTCATCACTCAAACATTTAAAGGTGGAAGCGGACGGCTATTATTTGTATCAGAATGAATATGTTTTGCCTATAGGCTATTGTATTCCTTCAAACCTTGAGGAGAATTGGGATGATGATGGCAAGAACCCGGTTGACAGCTTAAATGATCTCACAAGGGAACTTGGAGGCTCGTTCGACTATCTGTCACAGGCTACGGGAGAAATGACCGAAGGGGCGGAAAAATCTGTGTTTGTCCCGGAAGAAGACGGTTATTATTATGCGACATATGATGATGAAAATGTAACTGTGGTAAGTATAAAGAAGGGCGATACCACAAGAAAATACACCAAAGCCGATCACGGATTTATATTGGATTTTGGATATTGTAAGGCCGGTGAGGCAGTGACAGTAACATATGATTATAATGACAAGATATCTTTGTCTGTTTATAAGATGAACGAGGCCGTTCTTGATGAGGTGTATGACAATCTGAGCGCAAACTCACTTAAGAATATCACCTACAGCGATACTGAGGTTACAGGTGATATAGAGGTGCCGGAGGGCGAGGATTTGCTTTTGACAATTCCGTATGAGGCCGGCTGGAAACTGTATGTGGATGGGGAAGAATATGAGAAGTCTTCATTTATGGATGCATTGACACTCGTAAAGCTTGGTGCAGGAAAACATACAATCAGAATGAGTTATTTTACACCGGGACTTATATCCGGAGTGCTTATAAGCGGTTTTGCGTTTCTATTCGCTGCAATTACTTTATTTATTCGAAAAATAAATGTGGAAAAATTTAACAAAAAATAATAGACTATACTAAGTAATGTTTGGCTATTTTTTAAATAAAGAAGTCTAGTACTTGAGGACTATTTTTGCTAAAATAGAAGTGGATTTTTGTCAAAATGGGGGACATGGTGGATATGGAAGAAAGAAGACAGATTAATCGTGTGGAGTATCCTACAAAGAGTGTTATTGTTGTATGCGATACTATGGATAAGTATTTTGTTGAGACAGAGAACGTAAGCCCGCTTGGAATGGGACTTAAGCTCGATAAAAGTGCACCGGATCTGACGGGGAAAGATATAATCATAGTTGCAGAGACATTGATAATGTATGCGACGGTAGTAAGGCAGGAGACTGTTGAAGACGGTTCATATAAAGTGGGAATACATGCGAAAAGATTCACGGCAGATGTTCTGCAGTACCTTTTTGATAGTATAACACCCGGCTTAAAAGAAGACTGATAAAAGGTGTTGGGGAGACACTTATACCGGGGTGGAAAATGAAAGACCAGAAAGCAGATAAAAGTATAGTCAGTGCGATGGTAATAGGTCTGTATGAGACTATGCAGCATTCTGATTGGAATAAGGAATCAGAGATCAAATCGCCTGATAAAGAAATTGATTATTCGAATATAAGCGAGGTATCGTCAAAGCTGGAAAGCGGATTGGACGAGGCCTTGCTTAAAGTACGCTCTCTGGCGGATGATGCAAGCGAGTTACCTTTTGAGGATGTTAAAGCCGTATTGGGTTCGGTCCATGAGGAAGCAATTCACAAATTGACTGACGCAAGTATTCTGACGGGAGGCATTCACAGACATATTCTTGAAGTTGACAAACAGGGAACACAGTTGACTGAGGATATATCCAAGGCGATGGAGGCAGCAAATGAGGCCGGTGGAGCCGTTGCGGGGATAGTGGCAAGGCTTATAGAGGCTAAGGCCGGAATCTCAAAATCGATAGATGAACTCAGCAAATCAGAAAATTCTGAGAGTGCGTACAGAAGATTTACTTTAGCTCTTGCAGGTGCGACAGGGGCTTATTCGAATGCTTCAGACGGAAAAGAAATATATGATGAAGCGTTGGCAAAATATGAGAAGGCCGGAAAAGACGGAGAACGCGCAAAGAGACAATATGATGAGGCTGTTAAGGGCATTATTGACGAGGTCGATTTTATAAGCACCGATGTCACTGCTGCAAAAAATCATGTCGACAGATTAAGAACTGCCGTAAGAATGAATATTGAGAAGGCCAGACGTGAGAAAGAGACATTTATAAAGACAGAGTCCGGAAATATTGTCACACTTGATGACGGAATGAAATACAAACTTGTCGATGAGAGTGAAGAAGTTTTCGTCTGTGTCACCGAGAATAAAAAGAACGAGGACGGAGAAATCACTGACATCTCATACAGGGTGGAGACTTCGGACTACGACAAGGAAAAAGGAATATACAAAAGATATACGCATGGAACCGTTACATCCGTTGCATATATAGGTGCAACCTTGACGGGAAGAGATGACGGATACAGCAACATCGGTCAGGCTATAAATGCCGCGGCAAGAAGCGCGACGGAAGAGGCATCGAAACTCGATGTAAATGATGCCGTAAATGATATAAATATTGATTATATGTGTACAGCTACAGCTAAGGGAACTTTTATAACCGTATACACCGAGCCTGTAGCCGAAGATTATATAGAGAACTTAAAAAAGGACAGTATAATAAAGAAAAAAGACAGAGATGTCGTAGTGTTAAGGACAGATAAGAACAAAAACACTGTGACATACGCTTTTGTGGAGGAAGTGCATTCCGATTCCGTCGAGATGGGCATAGAAGTAGTATGCAATGAAGATGACATTACGGAGATAGACTGGAACGGCACAGGAAAAAATATTATAGAGGCCATAAATAATAAGGTGTACAACGAAGGCGGAGTGATGGTAAATTCATCCCTCAAGGTGTCACCGAAGAGCGTGGGTGTTCTCGGTATAAGCTATCTTTATATACCAAGTTTTACTCTCACGGCGAATGAGACTCATGATATTGAAATCGGAACAAAGTTCTCTGATGAGAAGGTTGTCGAGAAGATGGCCAAGGCTTCACTGGATGAAAAGGTAAGCAGACTGTTTGAAGAAAAGAAAGCCAAGAATCCAAAGGATAGCGAGATGATGGCTTTCGAGTCTGTGAATTTTGAGAATGAAGCCAGTGTGGCATACAGATATGATATTGATTACAGCAAGTTTGTAATGTTAGATACGGAAGATATTCTCATATCGACGAAGACTTATCACATGATTCCTATGAATGAGAGCGTATATTCGACGAAGGTTGTTGCAAACCTTCTCGAAGTGAGCAGCGAGATAGATGACTTTATGCCATATATCCTTGATGTGGAGAGACAGGCGATAGAACTGCGTTCTATAGTGGAAGATGTGCTTATAAGTTCTTTTGGGAATTTTTCGATGGTAAAGTTTGAGGAGGTTTTGGACAAGGCTTCCACAAATCTCGGTGTTGCAAACAGCCTTTTGGATGCAATAAATGACAAGCTCTCGGATGCAAAAAGGACTTTCGATGTTGTATTCAGCTATGAGGATGCTGTCAAATATATGGACGAGGTCGATGATGAGATCGGGGAATTGCCTGAGGAGAGGAAAGAAAAACCTGTTTCGTGGCTTTGGCTTTTAATTATCATGATATTTGGTGAGACCGGAGTTAAGATGTACAGGGAATACATGGAGAAGAAGAACGACGACTAATAGTCTGGTAAAAAGAGGTTGGATATGAAAAAAAGTATATGCGCTATTATAATGGGACTTACGCTGGTGGTTTCATTATCAGCATGTGAGGGAAAAAACAATGAGTCAGCTATAGAAACAGAAGCTTTGGAAAGCACTTCAGAGACTGAGGCGAAATCGGAGACTGAAACCGAGACGGAGACAGATACAGAGACCGAAACAGAGACAGAAACTGAGACGGAGACAGAAAAAGAAACAGAGACAGAGATTCAGACGGAGATCACAACCGAGATTGAGAGTGAGGTTACTATAGAGGCAAAGAATCTTAAGATAACGGTTTTGAATCTTACCGGAGTCGATCTTGGAGGATTTGCTTATATCGATCCACTTTCTGAAGAGCAGATAAACACAGGTATTTTTGAGAACGGACACAGCTATGATATCGAACTGGTATGGCCGGTTGACAAGGAAGAATTCGTATGGGCGCTTTACAATATGGATGGAAACCTTGCAATGGAGGGTTCATCGAATATGACTCAGGCTACAGACAGCGCGACGATTATCATAAAAGGTGACGGAAAAAATGTTACTGAAGTCACGGTAGATTTTTAAACAAATGTGTATATAATAAGAATAATCGCAAGTGAGTATTGCCATATTAATATTCAAATGGTTTTGGGGAAATTAGGTTTATAGAAGCAGTAAAAGAGACAATGAAACAGGAAAACATGGAAGAAACGTATCGCATTGGTATCGATGTCGGATCAACTACATCAAAGATAGTTGTGTTGGACAGCGATGACAATGCGATTTACAGCGATTACAAAAGACACAATGCCGACCAGAAGAAGAGCGTCATAAGGCTATTTCGTGAGCTGGCGGAAGAACTTGGAGACATTAAAGGTAAAATCACTTTCACAGGATCGGGAGCTAAGCCTATCGCGGATGCGTTAGGCGTTACTTTTGTTCAGGAAGTTGTCGCAAACTCTATCGCAATCAAGAAGAGATATACATATGCCGGCTGCGCGATAGAACTTGGCGGACAGGATGCAAAGATTATCTTTTTTAAGAAGAAGGAATCGGATGATTCATTAAATGTCTCAGACATGAGGATGAACGGAAGCTGTGCCGGTGGAACCGGTGCCTTCATAGATGAGGTTGCTTCGATTCTCAAGGTCAAAAGCGAGAATTTCAATGAACTGGCATCTAAAGGTAATTGTGTATATGATATTTCAGGAAGATGCGGAGTGTATGCAAAGACTGACATACAGCCGTTATTAAATCAGGGTATCGCAAAGGAAGATCTCGCTTTATCCACATTTCATGCAATAGCAAAACAAACGATTGGCGGACTTGCCCAGGGGCTTGATATCAAACCTCCTGTAATATTTGAGGGAGGACCGCTCACCTTCAATCCACGGCTCGTGGAAGTATTTTCTGAAAGGCTTGGATTATCCGAAGATCAGATTATCATTCCAGCACATCCCGAAAAAATAATAGCGTACGGAGCAGCTCAAGCAAACAGTGAGCTTTATTTTGATACTGAAAATGAAAAAAGTGTTGTTGAGGTGGCAGACTACTTGAGCAATATGTCAAGCAGCATATATGACGAGGGAGACAAGAGTGAATTGTTTTTTGAGTCTGAGGAAGAATATCTAAGCTTCAAGAAGAGACACTGTCCGGCTGAGATAAAAACACGCGATTTTAAGGATGGTGAAACACTGGAAGTATATCTTGGAATCGACTCGGGAAGCACCACGACAAAGTTTGTCATCATGGATGACGAGGAGAATATAATAGATTCATTCTATGCTCCGAATGAGGGCGATCCTTTATATGTAGCCAAGGATGCGCTCATTGCTCTGAGAGAAAAATATAAGAGTAAAAAGGTGAATCTGAAGATAAAGGCAGCGGGAACAACCGGATATGGAGAGATGCTGTTTGCAAAGGCTTTTAAAACAGAGTCACATGTTGTGGAGACGGTTGCTCATGCTGTAGCAGCAAGTAAGTATGTGAAACATCCGTCATTCATCCTTGATATCGGTGGACAGGATATGAAGGCTATTTGGCTGGACAACGGAATAGTGACAAATATTGTTGTAAATGAGGCGTGTTCATCAGGGTGTGGTTCTTTTCTCGCAAACTTTGCATCAAATCTAGGAATCCCTGTTGAGAAGATTGCTGAGTCGGCTTTTGGTTCAAAAAATCCGGCGAAACTCGGGAGCAGATGTACTGTATTCATGAACAGTAGTATTATTACTGAGCAGAGAAACGGTAAAAATCCTGATGATATTATGGCGGGACTTTGCCGCTCCATAATAGAGAATGTTTTCACTAAAGTAATAAGGGTATCAAATCTTGAATCATTGGGAGATCGAATCGTTGTTCAGGGAGGAACCTTTAAAAATGACGCAGTTTTGCGTGCGATGGAGCAGTATATAGGAAAAGAGATTATAAGGGCGCCACACGCAGGCATAATGGGGGCTATAGGAGCCGCACTAGTCGCAAAGAAAAACTGTATGAATGACGCGAAGTTTCAAAGTACTTTTATCGGTCTTGAAAATCTTGAGTATTTTACTTACAAACAGGAAGCTAATCTTGTATGCCCGTTCTGTGCAAATCATTGTAAAAGGACAAGAGTTGTTTTCTCTACAGGCGATTCGTGGATAACGAACAACCGATGTGAGCGAGGTGAGATAGTCGGAGATCCTAAAAATGACGAGATCAAGGCAAAACTCAAGGAGAAACTGGCTGACAGAGACAAGATTCCTAATATGTTTAAGACAAGAAAGGAACTTCTGTTTAAGGCGTATCCGTATGAGAAACTTTGTGAAAAGAGAAATGTGAGAATCGGAATTCCAAGGGTACTTTTCTTCTGGGAGTCTATGCCTTTCTGGGGATCATTTTTGGGAAGCTTAGGATTTGATGTCGTTGTATCTCCTTATTCCACTAGAAATATCTATGAGAACGGACTTGCGCAGGTCGCATCCGATACGGTATGTTTCCCTGCAAAACTTGTGCACGGACATTTGAGAGAACTTGCAAAACTCAAAGTTGATAGGATATTTATGCCTGCTATCACTACTATGCCTTCGGAAAACAATGAGAGTACAAGTATTTCAAGATGCGGTCTTGTAAAGGGATATCCTCTTGTTATAAAGAACTCTGACAATCCGAAAAGAAATTTTGACATCCCGTTTGATGCGCCGCTTTTTCATTGGTTTTCTGTAAAGGACAGAGACAGACAACTGAAAGTATATATGAAAGAGACTTTCGGAATAGATGAAAGCCTGACAGGCAAGGCAATAGAACAAGGAGAGAAGGCACAAAAGAGTTTTAAGAGTGAACTTGTAAGAAGAGGGAATGAGATAAGAAAGAATGCAAAGGAACAGGGCAAATTTGCCGTAATCTTAGCGTCAAGACCTTACCAGAACGATCCGCTCGTAAACCATGATCTTCCTGAAATGTTTACGGAACTTGGAATTCCTGTACTGACGGTAGATTCATTGGATGGAATCGAGAACATTGACCTCTCTAAATCAAGAATAGATATTGTTAACAATTATCATGCAAGGATGCTTCAGTCAGCTGTTCTGGCAGCCGAGAACGAGGATCTTGAATATGTTCAGATAGTGAGCTTTGGTTGTGGACATGATGCTTATCTGTCTGATGAGATTATCCGTATGATGAATGAGATATCAAAAAAATCACCGTTGGTTTTAAAACTTGATGAGAGTGATATACAGGGTCCGTTAAGAATCAGAGTTAGATCATTTATAGAAACGGTCAAACTTCGTATTGAAAAACAGCAGGCAAAGGGCGGACAAAAGGTAGAAAAGCTCGAAGACCCATATCCTGTAAAATTTACCAAAAACGATGTGAAGGAGAAGACGGTACTTGTTCCAAACACTTCACATGCTTTTTGCCGGATTATGTCTGCAGCGCTTAAAGGACAGCACATAAAAGCAGTCCCGCTTGACATAGGAAGAGAAAACGCCATAAAACTCGGGAAAAAATATGTTCACAATGATATTTGTTTTCCTGCTCAGATTGTAATCGGAGAGATATTGGCGGCACTGGAAAGCAACAAATATGACAATGACAATGTTGCCGTAGCGATGGCAAAGTATGTCGGATGTTGTCGTTTGACGCACTATGGTGCACTTCTTAGAAAAGCACTGGACGATGCTGGATACAAAAATGTTCCGATTCTAACGAATGATGATGTCGATTATCACAATATGCATCCTGGATTCAAGATGAATTTTTATTCGAGCATAAAGCTTGCATTTATGCTTCCAATGATAGATGCATACGAGGAAATTTTGAGGAAGATAAGACCTTATGAAATCATCGAGGGAAGCTCTGATGAAGCCTTTGAGAAGGCGATGGATTACCTCATCGACGGAATGGAAAAATCCGGGATTCATGGAGCCTTTAAGGGATTTGCAAAAGGAATAAAAACATTTGGCACGGTCAAGTATGACAGGAGTGTCAAAAAGCCGAAAGTCCTTATAGTTGGGGAGTATCTTTTAAATTTCCATCCGGGCGCAAATCATGATATAGAAGCATATCTTGAGAAAAACGGTTTTGAGATCATTGAGGCAAAGATGACCGATGTAATTCAAAAAACATACTTTTATCAGGATTCTCAGATAAGAGAGTATAAGGTTGACAGGCCGACCGGGCTTAAGATATGGATGAGAACAGCGGATGCTTTTTTTGATATTGCACACAGCCTTACAGACAGGATAGCTAAGAGAAACAGCCTATATAAAGGCTCAAAGAAACTTAAAGAGATGGCAGAGTATTCTGATCCGGTGATCCCGCACACATACGATTCGGGTGAGGGTATACTTATCCCGGCGGAGATTATCCATCATGCGAAAGAGGGATGCAAAGCGTTTGTTATACTTCAGCCGTTCGGGTGTCTTCCAAACCATGTCATAGGAAGGGGAATCGGTAAAAAACTCAAGGAAATGTTCCCTGATGTCAGCCTTCTTCCTTTGGATTACGATCCTGATGTCAGCTTTGCAAATGTTGAGAACCGATTGCAGATGCTGATAATGAATGTAAAGAATTCCGGTGTTAACCAGTAGTAGAATGGAAGGAAAATAATGACAAACAGTAAAAGAATAGTATCATATATAGCCGGTATGTTAATATTGGCATTGGGGCTTAGCTTAAATACCAGAACCACGTTGGGTGTGAGCCCAATGCTTTCAATCGCTTACAGTTCTTCTCAGATATATGCTTTCAATTTTGGAAATGCAACACTGGTTTTGTATATAGTATTTGTTTTGATTGAGATTGCTATACATGTCGGTATGAAGAGATACAAAAATATAATAGTCGATGTGGCACAGATAGGTCTTAGTATTGTCTTTACCAGATTTTTGAATGTGTTCAACAGTGTTATCCCGGAGTTTGAGGTTGACTTTGAAGGAACTTTTTTCGGGACGGTATATGTGAGACTTTTCTTTTTGATTATTGCAATTATACTTACGGGAATCGGAGCAGCCATGTCTTTAAATGCCAGAATAATACCTAATCCGGGAGATGGAGTAGTTCAGGCAATTGCCGATTTCACAAAAAAAGAGGTCGGAAACGTAAAAAATGTGGTTGATATTTCGTGTGTATGCATTACACTTGTAATATGTTTTGTATCAAAAAGCGGCATTGTTGGAATCGGAGTGGGAACCGTGATGGCGATGCTTGGTGTGGGAAGAGTTATTGCTGCATACAACGTTTTTGTAACACGAAAATATAATGGCACAGACAACAATACAGGTGCCAAGTCCGGTGTGACTGGGCTTGAATCCTAAAAAAATGGAGGAATTATGGACAATTTGATTAGCAGTGGCCCATTGTACCTGGTGTTTGCTCTTTTGGTGGTGGGTTTTGCCCTTTTGATAAAAGGAGCAGATTTCTTTGTTGAGGGCAGCAGTAGTATTGCAAAAAGGTTTAATGTACCTTCTGTTATAATTGGTCTTACAATTGTCGCTATGGGTACTTCACTTCCCGAGACTTCGGTTTCGGTGAATGCATCTATTGTGGGAAATAATGAATTGGCGGTTTCAAATGCGGTCGGATCAAATATATTCAATTTGATGATTGTAATAGGTGTATGTGCATTATTGACTAGAGTTCCGGTTGGGGATGACACAATAAAAAAAGATATTCCTTTTTCGGCACTTGCAGCTATTCTTTTGTTGGGACTTGGAATTCTCGGATTTGCAGATGCCGGAAACAATGTTCTTGGCCATTTAGATGGAGCTATACTTCTTATAGCCTTTGTCTATTATCTTTTTTCTTTGATAAAGAGAACCTTAACCTATATAAAAGAAGGAAAGGATGTTGAAGTCGAAGGCGGCTCGGATGAAGAGATTGAGGTCATTCCTGTATGGAAGAGCCTTATTTTTATAGTTGGAGGAGCTTTGGCTATTGCTTTTGGCGGAGATTTGACAGTAGATACCGCAAGCAGAATCGCAATTTCATTTGGTATGAGTCAGACACTTGTAGGTTTGACTATTGTATCAATAGGAACTTCGTTGCCTGAACTTGTCACATCGCTTGTCGCAGCCAAAAAAAATGAGATTGGCATGGCATTGGGAAATGCTATCGGATCAAACATTTTCAATTTCCTGATGGTTTTGGGTATAGCTTCACTTATAAGTCCTATAGATATAATTACCGAGAATATCATAGACATAATAGTTCTGCTGGTATTCACGGGAGTTGTTTGGCTTTTGTGTTACAAGAGAAGGAGCCTTGGCAGAAAAAGCGGATGCATGATGATAGCCCTGTATATTATTTATGCAGTATACATAATAATAAGATAGATTGGACGGTACTAGATGTTTTTTACTTTTCTGACAATACTTGGAACCGAGTTTATAGCGGAGATGGGGGACAAGACACAGTTGATGCTGATAGGATTGACATCGAGATATAAGCTCAGGGATATAATATTGGGGACGGCATTTGCCATACTTGTACTTAATGGTGTTGCTGTTGTATTGGGCGGATTGCTGGGAAGTGTTCTTCCTACCGGAATAATAAAGCTTGTTGCGGGAGTTTTGTTTTTATATTTTGCAGTGAGCTCTCTAAAAAAAGACTCTGATGAGGAAGAGGATGCAAAAGAAGAAAAAATAAGTTTTGCACCTATGGCTGTTTTTATGACATTTATAATTGCTGAGCTTGGTGATAAAACCCAGCTCACAGCTGCCGCTTTTGGAGCTTCATATGGTTTTTCAATGGCCTTGGTTGTTTGGATCGCTTGTTCAATAGGCCTTTTTATGGCTGATATTTTGGGACTTCTAGTCGGATATCTGTTGAAGAAGAGAGTACCTGAAGAAGCCATGAAATATATAGCTTTTGTGATTTTTGCTTTCTACGGAGTGTACACGCTTTACGAGGCGGCACATATTCTTTGGCTTTAGAAATCTTTAGTTTTTTTGGACATTCTATTGTTGAAAATACACATATGCTCCTATATAATTGATATTGGTTTTGAATAAAACCGACAAATTAAGATAGGAGAAATGTTTAATGAAGAAAAGCTTTTTGACTGCAATGATGTTACTTGCAGTAGTGGGCGTTTCGGCCACAGGATGCGGTAAAAGCGGGGAGAGTGAGGAAGCAACCACAGAGGTAGCCACAGAGACTGAAACTGAGTCTGAAGTTGAGAAAGAAACCGAGACAGAGACTGAGACAGAAGTCGCTGATGAGACTCCGGAAGGAATGGGACGAAGCTATCTTACAGGTGAGTGGGTTTCTGAAAACTACGCAATACAGAGACCTGTAGGTATCATGATTGAAAATACATCCACTTGTCAGCCAACATACGGAACCAGCAATGCCGAAGTCATTTATGAATTTCAGGCAGAGGGCGGTATCACAAGACTTCTTGCTTTGTTTGAGGACATAAGCGGTATGGAGAGAATCGGAAATATAAGAAGCTGTCGTCCTTATTTTGCATATACGGCAATGGCACATGAGGCGATATATGTGCACTGTGGAGGTTCCATTGAGGCATATGAGCAGATTCTTAACATCGGCCTTATAGACAATATCGATGAGATATACAGAGGAACATTCTTCTTCCGTTCATCGGACAGAAATTCACCTCACAATCTTTATACCAGCACGGATGATCTTGTAAATGCCATCAACTATCTTCAGTATGATATCAACCATTCAGAAGACTTTGACGGATACTTCCAGTTTAACACAGATGATGAGAACGAACTCACACTTGATGGCGGACAGGATTGTGCGGTTGTAGAAGTATATCAGGCAAATCCAAAACCATGGTTTGTATACAACGAGGAGGACGGGCTCTATTACAGATATGAGTTCGGCTCAGCACAGATGGATGCTTTAACAGGAAAGCAGCTTGCAGTTAAAAATGTCATCATACAGGAAGCTCCTGTGTCAGCTTACTATGATGAGCAAGATCATGATCGTACAGATGTTGATATAACGGCCGGCGGAAACGGATGGTATATCACAAACGGTAAAGCAATCCCAATCACTTGGACTTGTGCCGGAAATGCGGAAGTGACACATTATTATGATCAGTCAGGCAACGAAATCACATTGAACCAGGGAAAAACCTGGATAGATGTAATGAATGTTGACGATGCTGACAAGAATGTAATATATGCAACATATGCTGATTACGAAGCAGCCAACTAATCTTTTTGATTCGATTTGAGTTCGTGGATATGAAAATGAGGATTCATTTTCATATCCACTTTTTTATACAACCCGACAGGAAAGGATGGATTATATTATGCTGCCGAGCAGTAATCAAAGTAGTCATTTTCGTCTGCAAAAAGCATATATTTTCCGTTTACAAAACCCATATAACCTTCAGATGTAAAATAACCTTTCAT
>JAILHT010000113.1 GCA_024695665.1 Lachnospiraceae bacterium | reverse complement strand
AACCTGCGATATAACGGCATTCTGTGCCTGACCATTATAAACGCGTTGCGTTCCAAGAGTTACAGACGCACCGGAAATGTTTTTAGACGTTGCAGTCACGGTGCAGGATGCAACAAAACCGCCCTCACTGGTCGTGACTCTTATAGTTGCCGTGCCGCTTCCACTCACTGCAGTGACATTTCCGGACTGATCTACGGTAGCAACGCTTGAATTAGTTGTAGACCAAACTACAGATTTATTTGCAGCAAATGACGGCGCGACAGTAGCTGTAAGTCTGGTTGTGGAACCGTACTCCAAACTAAGAGTTGTTGTATTAAGCGAAACACCTGTTACTCTTGTATCCCTCTCGTACTGAGGATAAACATAACAGCTGTTGGTATTCTGAATGTATCTGTAGTTTCCGGCTCCAAGTGCATACTCCCGATGAAGATTGAATACGAAGTCGGCAGTCGCAATTTCTATAGGATTATTTCCCTCAGCATCCATGGACCAATAAGAAAAAATATAACCCTCCGGGGCATAATTATTTGGATTTACAGCTGCATTACTTGCATTTGGCAAAGTAACCGGGCAATCATCTATGGAAGTACCTGATGAGGTGATATTTGACGTTGTGGAAGTGTAACTTCCCAAAACATAAGCATCTCCGTTTTTTTCCGGAATATAGCACTTTATACGGATACGTGTTTTCTTCGTCCACTTAGGATAAAGAGTGACATCCTCATTTTTTGTCATCAAATTATTGGTTGTAGCCTGAGACGTAAAATCCGCATCATAGTACCAACTTGGATAGTTATAGCCCTGCTTTCCCCACAAATAGCTTATAGGTACACTACAGTTTTCCGAATCTCCCGGATAGAAAGTGTTAGGTCTTGAAACATAGACAACATCATTGTCCAGCACATATGTGATATTGTACGGCAAAACCGTAACTTCACACTCAACCGTCTGACCGGTGGCAGGATATGTTCCGACAATCACCGCAGTACCCTTGCAACTACCAACAGTAATAAGGCCGGTCGAATTCACGGTCGCAACCTCATCGTCCACACTGCTCCATGTCAAATCTGAAACCGCAACCTCAGATGCAGCTGTTAACTGTATTTGAAATGTTGTTCCGGTGTGTCCTTCAAAGCTATCCTGTCTAAGCTCAATGACTTTTTCATTGGCATTAGAATTAGTATTATCCGTAAAAAGAAATACGCAAGGGTCATTGTTCAGCACCTGCGAACCGTTGATAGTGGCAGATCCGCCATGTGCGCCGTTGTAATGAATACTTCCCAAAGACATAGACCCGATATTCTCATAAAATACTCCGATTTGAGAATTAGCCGTGAAAGTATAAGTAACAACAACCGCCTGCTCACTGCTTTGCTCTATACTTAAAGCTCGATTTAAAGTTATTGCATAATATCCGGCATATGTGGTATTTACACTTCCTGTGGCAGTCTTTCCGCCCGCTGTAACAGTGACACTCACGTTAACGCCGGATGTAGCAAGTTCTATTCCTACTGCCTTAATCTCTTCTCCAATATCAACATTGTAATTCTGCGCTAAAGTCGAACCGCTGCTAAGCCCATAATAGCTGCGGGTAGCCGGAGCTATAGCATAAGAATAGCTATTATCATAAACATTTGTATCCGCATCATAAGCCACAACATGGTTGCTGTACAAAAGACCGGCATCCTCATATGAAATCCAAAAATAACCATGATAACCGTAATCGTTCAACCCCCAGCTGTTTCGCATCAGCCATGCTCCGTCAGAAGAAGGCTGACTTCCTTCTAAAAAGTGCTCCTTTGGGAAATTGTCATCCCAACCCACAATCATAACCGCATGGTTTACAGATGACCTTGTCGAATAATAAGAATTGTATGTGGCGCAGTAGGTGTCACTTGCAGAAGCATAAAAAGATGCAGCTACGCCTCCGTGCGCTCTGATTGCAGCCTTTATACCTGCCCTGTCCGATATCGGTATGTTGTAAACATTCTTAACCTGGGCATAATCCTGAGAAATGGCATATTTTTCATCAGGAACGTAAGTTGCGCCCCTGCGGTATGGCACGTATTTTTCCTCTACAGCACCCACTTTGTTTATCAAACAGCGATAAGCCATAGCCGCATTTCCACCGTTGCTGAGATAATTTGATCCGCTGTATGAAACTGTATCGTTATCATGGCAATCCTTTGGGTCGTCAAAAGAATGTGAACTGAAATAAGCCAGCTGAAGTTCTGACAAGTCTATAGATTGGTTAGCGTATCCGCTCTTAATCAAATCTGCTTCCACTGCACCTATATTTCCAAATGCCCAGCAAGCGCCCTCGCTTCCCTGATCTCTAAGTACAGGCAAATACCCTGCTTCGAATCCGTTGAAATATGAATCTCCGCTTCCTGACGGTGAACTAACAAGAGCATTATCGGAATCTGGAATTTCATAAGTTGTAGGTTCCTCGACATAACCATTAATTGTTCCGATACCCTCGTTCTCAACCACAACTGTTATGGTAGGAAGCTCCACGCCCTCCACCAAATCCTCATCCGGCAAAACGGCCTGGAAAACATAGGTCCCAAGGAGTTCGTCATAGTCATCAACGCACTCCCAAGTAACATCTACTGTCTCAACGGTCTCCTCGTCTGTATACACTTCTATCTGTTCAGGAAATTCTTCTTCAAGACGCTCCAAACCAAGTTTATATTCGGTATAGATTGTTTCTTCAGACAATTCTTCAAATCCGGTAATCTCATCAGCATAAACATTTACCGGATTTTTTAATATTGGAATCATGCAGATTGATGCAGCCATTAGTGTCGCTGCAACGATTTGTTGCTTTTTCATATAAACCTCATTAAAAAAAAGTATAAAAAAGAAGCCGGACTCATCCAACTTCCATAAACATAGTCCGAAGACCTATACAAAATTCCAAAAACCATTATGCCATGGTGAATGGGCATAAGCAATCTACATAATACACAAATTTAGAACAAAAGTCCTATGTTTTTGCATAATACTTACAATACACATAGGACTTTATATATACACGATTCATTTATAACGTTTGTGAATTATTCATTCATAATCATTTGTGTGTTATTCATTCATAACTTTCACCGCGTAAGAGCATGTGGCATCTATCGCTATCCTTTGCTTCTCTGCTGCTTCCAAAACCTTGTATACCAAACGTTTTGCAATGCTCTTTCCACCATACTCAGGTGATACATCAGTGTGGTATATGTTCCAGCCATCCTCGGTGTCTGCGAAGTCACACTCACCGATTTTCTTATCTCCATCAAGGGCTACACTACGACAATTCTCCGGTTCGAATACCACGTCTATATTGTGTCTTGCCACACATGTCAAAGCTCCTGAAGGACATTTTTCGACAGTCTGCCAAATCTCTGCGTTCTCCGCACGATTCATGTTTATCCAGGGCTTATTATTAGGGTTAAACGTGGCCGGACTTCCGGTTACACACTTTTTTGCATGGTAGCACTTAGCAGAATTCCAAAATATTACTATGTACTCGTTCTCGTACAGTCTGTGCATGAGATTACCCCCCTTACTTTACATGAACCTGATACTTATGTCTTAGTGCCCCTGACAAGCGAGCATTCTTATAAGAAACATACCCATCATTCTGTAGTCTTCCAAGTACAATACCTGGATCCCTACTAATCACGTCCGCAAATTCACGGATAGACTTCTCAGTAAAACTATCTTTCTCAACAAACTTCTCGTATTTATCTTGTGGAATCAAAGTCCTCTGTGCATACAAGTCCGCGGCATCTTCCTTTCCTTCGTTTTCATTTTCATACGTAATTCCATAATCTCCATTGATTATATGACCTATTTCATGAAACAATGTAAACCAGAAAGTATCCGAATATGCTCTCCTGTCATTTACCATGAGCATTATATTATTTCCTACCTTCTTAGTAGCTCCATTAATTCCGGAATTATCTAAATTAGGTAATACCACGAATATAACACCGGACTCATAAAATGCATCTTTTATCAGCGGAAAGAATTCCCCATGCTTATCAGTTAGTGATAATGCAAAATCCACAGCTTCGGAAAACTTCTTCTTATTAAACTTTGGTGCATCGACCTGGATTGCTTTGTTAATAGAAATCTGAACCATAACATTTGAATTAATCACGTTAGATATACTTGGTTCAGCTGAATACCTTCTAAAATTAACAGCAAGATCTCTGTTTTTTAGCACCGTTAAAGAAGCTACATTTAAAAACTCACGAACTGCTTTTATCTGTTCGTCTACTTTTCTAGGCAAATCAGGCAATCCGAAATACTTTTTAAAATAAACATAATTAATTAATCTAAAAACCGCTCTCTCTTCATTTAGCTCTTTATCAGAATCGAATTCTGCTAAAAGAGCATCATACTTTTTTTGAAAGTTCAACCAATATTCTACTGAAGTGCCCATCATCCTTGAAAGCTTCAAGGCCATATCTCTGGACAAATTTTGCTCTCCGTTGATTAACTTACTTATGTTTTTGGGTGTCGTATCAAGTCTTTTGGCAAAATCTTCCTGAGTAAGACCACTCTCCTCAACAATCTCATTAATGTAATATCCGGGATGAAAAGCAATTTTATCATTATACTCTATGTAACTACTCATAATGCCTGCTTACCTCCTCTATCTTTACTATTTTTACAGCCATTGCAACCTCATCGATATTACAGGGAACATACGGCTCCTCGTTATCATTTAAAGGTTGAAGAATAATTCTCCATGGCTCTTTTCTTGTTTTAACATCGATGGCAAAAAAACCATCTTTGTTTCCTTCCAAAGCATGAAATCTCATCGGAGGTGTCATTATAATATCCTTAATCACATGTGCATTTTCCAGTGCATTTATTCTATCTAAAAGCTTTATTGCTAACGCCTTATCACCACCGAATAGTTTTTGTGCTTCTTTTAAACTAGTGCATTGTTTCTCTAGCTTTTTATTTGAATAAAATAATTTCACCAGCCCCTCCATCATGCATATTACCTATTAGGTAATTTAATTATATCTTCCTATTTTATATTGTCAATAATAATCAACCTTTTTCTATACAGTTTTCTTCTTTGCCTTTTCTTGATTAGTATTTTAATGCGTTTTTTCTGTGTTTCATTAAGATATTGCGGTTTTTTGAGCAAAAGACGAGGACTGTGCATAATCGCGCAGTCCTCCAGTTTAAAAGTTAATATCTAAACAGTTTACTTATTATCTTCTATCTCCCGTAGTTCTTAGCCACCTCATCCCAGTTTACAAGATTCCAGAAATTCTCCACATATGAAGCTCTTAAATTCTTATATTTAAGATAATAAGCATGCTC
>JAILHT010000105.1 GCA_024695665.1 Lachnospiraceae bacterium | reverse complement strand
GTTCTTGTTCTCCTGAACATATTCTTTTACTCTTTTGAACTTCTCCTCGGACTTCTTTTTGCAATCCGGGCATAAATGTTCTCCGCTGATATAATTGAATAATCTGCCACATCCTCTGCAATTTGTTACTTCCATAGATTTCTCCTCCGCAATGAAATGAAATATTCAAACGTCCCTTCTCGATGCTATGCACAGCATGTATACTTCCTTCGCCCCCGCGTCAAGAAGTTCTTTCGCAATTTCATTAATTGTGCTTCCGGTTGTAAAAATATCATCTATTACCAGAATTTTCTTATATTTTACTATATCGGACTTAATTTTAAAAGCATTTAGCAAATTATTTTTTCTTTCTTCTTGGTTGAGTTTTGCCTGCGGCTTTGTGTTTTTCAATCTGAGCACGACGTCATTGCATCTTATGTCAGTCAACTTCGACAATTCTTTTGCAAATATCTCCGCCTGATTGTAGCCTCTGTATCTTTTCTTTTTCTTATGCATCGGAACCGGGACAATAAGTTCCACCCCTTTTCTCTCTATCCAATCCCCATATACTTCATTTGCGATCCTCGCGTAAAATGCGGCATACTCTCTTCTGTTTCCATATTTAAAATGGTATATAGACTCTTTTATATCCCCCTCATATTCGAAGATGATCTTTCCCTGGACAAAATAACTTTCCCCTTTTTCACATCTTTTGCAGTATTCCCTGCCTCTGTCATACAATGTTTTTCCACATTTTAAACAGACCGCATCACCGGGTAGCTTCATTTTTTTCTCGCACTCGAAGCATATGTCACGACCGTCGTATACTATATCGTCACACAGGGCGCACCTCGGGGGATATATTGTCTCAAGTGCTTTATTTATTATGGTTTTACATATCATTTTTTTCATTTTTACTCCTTTTTAAGGTTGACGTTTAACAAGGGTAAACAGTATAATCTATGTATTCGTACTTTAACGCATAAACGCGTCAAAGGAACAAAGAGTTTTATGAGGAGGATATTTATTATGAAGATGAAGAAATTTCTTTCCGTTCTTCTTGTAGGCGCAATGGCAATGTCACTTGCAGCCTGCGGATCAAGTTCTTCAAGTTCTTCGGCTGAGAGCGATGCTGCCGAGGAGACAAGCGAAGCTGAGGAGACAGAGGCAGCTTCTGAAGAAACAGGTGACGCTGAAGGTTCAGCGGACGGAACCGTATACCACGTTGGTATCATCCAGCTTTTGGAGCACGACGCACTCGATGCCGCAACCAAAGGATTTGAAGATGCCCTTGTTGAACTTCTCGGCGAGGACGGTGTAGAGTTCGATTTCCAGAATGCTCAGGGCGAGGAGACAAACTGTGCTACCATCGCAACAGGTTTTGTCGCAAACGACGTTGACCTTATCATGGCAAACGCAACTGCAGCACTTCAGGCTTCTTCAGCCGCTACAGCAGATATTCCTATTTTGGGAACTTCAATCACAGATTATGCAACAGCACTTAACATCTCAGACTGGGACGGAACTTCCGGAACAAACATCTCCGGAACTTCAGATCTCGCTCCTATCGATGAGCAGATGGATATGCTTGTTGAGCTCATCCCGGATGTGACAAAGGTCGGCATCCTCTACTGCTCTGCAGAACCAAACTCACAGTATCAGGCTAAGCAGGCTGAGGCAGCTTTGGATGAGAAGGGAATAGCTTGGGAAGAGTACACAGCAGCTGATTCAAATGAGATTCAGACTATTGTTACAAACGCAGTTACAAGCTGTGACGCTCTTTACGTTCCAACAGACAACACAATGGCAGCAAACGTTGAAATCATCAAGAACATCGCTGTTCCTGCAGGTGTTCCGATGATTGCCGGAGAGGAAGGTCTCTGCGCAGGCGGTGTTGCAACTCTTTCAATTAGCTACTACGATCTTGGATACACAACAGGTAAGATGGCTTACGAAGTTCTTGTAAACGGTGCCGATGTTTCTTCTATGGAGATTCAGTACGCTCCTAACGTAACAAAGGAATACAATCCGACTATCTGCGAAGAGCTCGGAATCACAGTTCCTGATGATTATGTAGCAATCGAGGGATATTGATTGTTTTCCGTTTTTTCATTAAATAGTATAATTGTTGCGGCAGGTTCCCCCTGCCGTAACTTTCGTTTATAAACAACTATATTTAGGGAGGTTATAATGAATTTCTTAGCACTTTTCCGTGCCCTTCCGGGATCCGTATCGCAGGGTCTCATCTGGGGCATCATGGCGTTGGGCGTGTATATCACCTACAAAATCCTTGATTTTGCGGATCTTACAGTGGACGGTTCTCTTGCAACCGGAGGCGCTGTTGCGGTAATGCTCATTCTCGGCGGTTTTCCGGCTTGGATCGCTCTTATAGCAGCAACCATAGCAGGAGTAGCCGCAGGTCTTGTCACCGCACTTCTTCACACACTGCTCGGAATCCCAGGCATATTGGCCTCTATTCTGACACAGATAGCGCTCTACTCCATAAATATGAGAATCATGGGCAAATCAAACCAGGCAGTCAGCGTCGATCTCTACGACCTTGTTGTATCTTTGAGATACATACCGGCGACAATCATCACAGTAATCATCTTCCTCGTTATAATAATAGCTGTCGCTTACTGGTTTTTCGGAACTGAGATTGGATACACAATACGTTCTACAGGATGTAACCCGAATATGGCAAGAGCCCAGGGTATAAACACAAATGCTGCAAAGATCTTAGGTCTTGCAATAAGCAACGGACTTGTCGCATTCGCAGGCGGTCTATATGCACAGTATCAGGGAAACGCTGATGTAAACATGGGCCGAGGTGCAATCGTTATCGGTCTAGCAGCCGTAATCATAGGTGAAGTTCTGGGTGAGGCATGTTTCAAAAAACATCTGAACTTCGTCGCAAGACTTACTTTTACCGTTTTGGGTGCAATCATCTACTACATAGTAATTGCTTTCGTTCTGTGGCTTGGTCTTTCAGCTCAGGACCTCAAGTTGTTCTCCGCAATAGTGGTTGCAATTTTCCTTGCAGTACCTTATCTTCGTGCGCAGTCAAAGACTTCGTTCAAGAAATCCGCAAAGAACGGAGGTAGTAAATAATGCTTACTTTAAATGATGTTCATAAGACTTTTAATATCGGAACCATAAACGAGAAGCCTGCTTTAGTAGGCGTATCTCTCCATTTAAACCCCGGTGATTTCGTAACAGTCATCGGTGGAAACGGTGCCGGAAAATCTACAATGCTCAACGCTGTTGCAGGCGTGTGGCCGATAGACTCCGGAAATATCCTTATAGACGGCATTGATGTGACCGGTCTCTCAGAACACAAAAGAGCTGCTTACCTAGGTCGTGTTTTCCAGGATCCTATGACAGGAACCGCCGCTACAATGGAGATTCAGGAGAATCTCGCAATAGCTGCAAGACGTGGAAAATCAAGAAGACTCCGCTGGGGTGTAACAAAGGATGAAAAGGAAAAGTATCATGAGCTCTTAAAGGAACTCGAGCTCGGTCTTGAGGACAGAATGTCCTCAAAGGTTGGTCTCCTCTCCGGAGGTCAGCGTCAGGCTTTGACTCTCCTCATGGCGACAATCCAGAAACCAAAGCTTTTGCTTTTGGATGAGCACACAGCAGCGCTAGATCCAAAGACCGCTTCAAAGGTTCTTGAGCTTTCCGACAAAATCATCGCCGAGCATTCTCTCACCGCAATGATGGTAACACACAACATGAGAGATGCCATCGCTCACGGAAATCGTCTTATCATGATGAATGAAGGTCGTGT
>JAILHT010000080.1 GCA_024695665.1 Lachnospiraceae bacterium | reverse complement strand
CGTAGCGAAAAAATCTATATTCAAGTATCCGATAACATAAGCGATGATAAGACTTTTGAGAGAGAAGTTTCACCACTTTTACAGATAAAAGACGCATATCCTAAAATGCTTATCGCACGTACAAGAAATGATGAATACCAATACGAAGGTATAAAAATTGTCGATTTAGCTGATTGGCTGTTAGAGGCATGAATTAGCCAAAAGCAGAAAACAAATAAAAATGGCTAATAGATATAAGGTTCCGAATTTAAATGTAAAATATTTCTTATGTGGTCAAGGATGTGCCCGAAATGAGTCGGCTGATGGAAATGCTGGTTGTCGCAGAGAGGGAGCGGAAGTTTGTGATACATTTTGGGGTGTAAAATGATGGGAGGCAAGGTGCCCGTGGTTGTTGGTGATGAGCCGATGGTTGCGGGCTTTCATCTTGATTGTATTATTCGAGAGAACGAACTATAATGATAAAAACGAGGTGCGTATGGATTATATGACTTTAAAAGAAGCGAGTATATTATGGGGCGTTACGCCACGACGAATAAACTATTACTGTTCCGAAGGACGTATTCCGGGTGCGGAAAAAAAGGGAACAGTGTGGCTTATTCCTAAAAATGCGGAAAAACCAATTGATGGACGAAGGAAGTCTGCTAAACATTCAGGAGGAGAAGACCATGATTGAGATTTATTATGCGGAAGATGATCCTGCTATAGCGGAATCTGTAAAAGAGTATTTAGAGCAATATAATACTAAGGTAGTGATATTTAATTCGATAGCTGATGCTAAAAGAGCATTGATAAATCATCTCCCTTCCCTTGTTTTGTTGGATTGGAATATGCCGGATGGACAAGGAAATGATTTGTGTATTTGGATTCGTGAAAGATGGAGTGTCCTCCCGGTGATTTATCTGACTGTCCGGGGAGATGTTAATGATATAGTTAACGGATTTCAAACAGGTGCTGATGATTATGTTGTAAAACCTTTTGATCTTTCGGTTTTACACTTGCGCATTCAAGCCTTGCTACGCCGATCCGAGAACAAGGAAAATAAAATTATATATTGTGATGATATAAGTCTGGATAAACAAAAGATGGTTGTATTTTGCAGTGATAATGAAATCATATTAAGTCAGCCTGAATACGAAATTCTTAAAATGCTGCTGGAAAATAAGGGAAAGACAATTACCAGAAGGCAACTCTTGGAACAAATATGGGATAACAATGGAAACTATGTAAATGATAATACTCTCACAGTAACGATAAAGCGGTTGAGAGAAAAACTTGATAATCCTACTTGCTTGAAGACTATCAGAAGCTTTGGCTATCGAATGGAGGATACAAAATGAGTGAAAGAATAAAACGAAGTACTCTGCTGTATTTTTTGATAGCTACAGTTTTTGTTGGTGCCGGAATTATTTCGGCTTTATTCATACAAAAATATCGCCATATAGAGTATGAGCAAATCTCTGAGTTTTGCGAAATTGCGGTAGAAAGGTATCCGGAGATAGAAAGCCAGATGCTAGCTGCCTTAAAGGATTATCATTCTGAATCAAGGCAAGAAACTCATAGCAGCAATTATTTGGAACGATATGGCTATCGAGTTGAAGAATTTAATACCGGAGTGCCATACAATTTACTATTCCTTTTGTTCTGTTACTCTCTTTTGATCGTTTGCATATTTGTTATGATTGAACGAGTATTTCGCAAAAGTAATAGATCTCGTATAGCTGAACTGACAGATTATCTGGAACGAATAAATACAGGAGATGGCGGAATATTGATACAGGCGAAAGAAGACGATTACTCTCATTTGCAGGATGAGATATATAAAACAGTGACATCTATGTACCAGACCAGAGAATCTGCTGTTGCTGCAAAGAAGAATTACGCAGAAAATCTGGCTAATATTGCTCATCAGCTAAAAACACCGATTACAGCAGCTTCTTTATCTTTGCAACTGTTGAAAAATGAAACAGAGAATGTTCATACAGATCATATAGAAAACCAGCTGGAGCGGTTGAATCGTTTGGAAGAGTCCCTATTGATGATTTCCAGGATTGACGCCGGATCACTCCCCCTGAAACACGAAACGGTTGATCTGTATACCGCATTAAGCCTTGCGGCAGACAATCTGAGGGATCTTTTGGATAGATGTGGTGTAAGTATAGAAATACCGGAAAATGGCTGTATTGAGTTTTGTGGGGATCTGGAATGGATAATGGAGGCATTCATAAATCTTTTCAAAAATTGTATGGAACATTCAAAGGCTGGTGCGACTATTCATTGTGATTATTCCGGCAATCCGCTATATGCAGAGATTCGGATATGGGACGATGGGGAGGGTTTTGATCCTGAGGACTTGCCACATCTTTTTGAACGGTTTTACCGTGGTAAGACTGCGGTGGGCAATGGAATCGGAATTGGACTTGCTCTTGCAAAATCTATAATCGAATTACAGAATGGCACTATTAGTGCATATAACAGGCCGGATGCAGGAGCTTGTTTTGATATACGGATGTACTGTCACTGAGATGTCACTTTACCTTGCTATACTTAACGATAGGCTATTGATGTAGTAGAGAGGAGAAATGTGACATGGAAATATTGAAATGTGAAAATATTACTAAAGTATATGGCTCAGGGGATAGCCAGGTTGTAGCGCTTAACAAAGTGAATCTATCTGTGCAAAAAGGGGAATTTGTGGCGATTGTAGGAGCTTCTGGTTCGGGAAAATCCACGTTGTTGCATATTCTGGGAAACGTTGACAAACCGACTGAAGGTAAAGTCTTGGTTGAAGGAACAGACATTTCCACAATGAACCTGACACAATCTGCTATTTTCAGGCGCAGGAAAGTGGGTCTGGTATACCAGTTCTACAATCTGATCCCTACGCTCACGGTTCGGAATAACATACTCATGCCCCTTCTGCTGGATAAACGGGAACCAAATCAGGAACTCTTTGACCAGATTATTCAATCTCTGGGAATTGAAGATAAGTTGGAGGCTCTTCCTAATCAGTTATCAGGTGGACAGCAACAGCGTGTTGCCATAGCCCGTTCATTAATTTACCGTCCTGCACTGCTACTTGCTGATGAGCCTACTGGAAATCTTGACCGGAAAAACGGAGAAGAGATTATAGACTTGTTAAAGTTGTCAAACCGTAATTTGAATCAAACGATTCTATTGATCACACATGATGAAAAGATTGCATTGGAGGCGGATCGCATCATAACCATTGAGGATGGAAAAATCATAAGTGATCAGAAACGGGGGTAGTTGTCATGTGGAAAGATTATTCTATCGGGTTTATAAAACGAAATCGTGCATCAAGCGTATCAGTTATTGTTTCAGCCTTTATTTCTGCATTATTCCTCTCATTACTGTGTTGTATGTTTTATAATTACTGGAATTACGAGATAGAATCCGTTGTTTTGGAAGATGGCGACTGGCAAGGTCGTATTTCTGTGCCGTTTGAAGAAGATGTTGTTCCGCGCATTGAGAATTTTGCAAATGTAAAAGCAGCAGAAATCAATAACGATATGTCAGACAGCGAAAACCTTGTTATAGATATATGGTTTTATAAAATGGAAACCATTTACCGGGATATGCCACTTATTGCTGAACAGTTAGGGGTTCCTGAAGAGGCTGCATCATATCATGAAGTACTTTTGGCTGATTATCTGATCAATAATCCAAAGGATACAACACCACCAATGCTTTTAGTGTTCAGCTTAGCTTTACTTATTGTTGTATCTGTGTCATTGATTTTGATAATTCATAATTCCTTTGCTGTATCCATGAATGCCCGTGTTCATCAGTTTGGTATATTTTCCAGCATCGGAGCAACACCGGGGCAAATATGTGTCTGTCTTTTACAGGAAGCATCTATGCTATGCCTTGTTCCGGTAATATTTGGAAGCTTTATCGGTATAGGGTTGAGTTTTTGTGTTATTCGGATTGTAAATGTTCTTGCTGCGAGTGTAGCCGGTAGACATGAAGCTGTGTTTACATATAGTCCTACAATATTTGCTGTTACAATTGTTGTTTCTATTGTGACAGTATTCTTTTCAGCATGGATTCCGGCCAGAAAGTTGAGCAGATTAACGCCACTCGAAGCCATAAAGAACTCCGGCGAATTGCAGTTGAAGAAACGAAAGTCATCCCGCATTCTTAAACTGTTGTTTGGAATGGAAGGAGAATTGGCTGGAAATGCACTTAAAGCTCAAAAAAGGGCACTGCGTACATCCACTCTCTCATTGACTCTTTCTTTTCTGGGGTTTACCGCAATGCTATGCTTTTTTACGCTTTCAGGTATAAGCACGGATCATACATACTTTGAACGCTATCAAGATTCCTGGGATGTTATGGCAACAGTGAAGGATGCCAACATAGACAATCTGGCCAGTGTTGATATGATTCATGCTATCCATGATACTGATAGTATCATTTATCAAAAAGCAAATGCTTATTGTTCTATACCGACAGACAGGATTAGTAATGAAGTATCAGACCAGGGAGGTATCACATCCATAGCCGGTAATGCTGTCAGTGAAACAGATAATGCGTATTTTATAAAAACTCCGATTATCATTATGGATGATGGCAGTTATGAAAAATACTGTCAGCAGTTAGGCTTTTCCATAGCAGATAGTGGAAGTATTATCCTGAATCGTGTCTGGGACAGTGTAAACAGTAACTTCAGATACAAAGAATATATCCCATTTATATCGGAAGAAATGGATAGCCTTATTCTGCTTAATCAGGACCGTGAGGTTTCTGTTACCATCCCTGTTACAGGTTATACGCAAGAACCGCCTGTTTTGAGGGAAGAATATGACAATTATACGCTTGTTCAGTTTATATCTGAATCCACATGGGAGATGATTAGAGAAACAATTGGAAATGCAGATCCGGACATCTTTATTCGTGTATTATCAAGGAATGGCAGAACTATAACCGAATTGAATACCATAGAAACAGATCTTACAAAGATTCTTGGGAATAGCTTTGAGATTGAGATGGAAAATCGCATACAGGAACGTATTGATAATGATGCGATGCTGAACGGATATAAAATCATAATAGCTGCTGTATGTGGACTTCTTGCTATGATTGGTATTGCAAATGTGTTCTCAAATACTTTGGGATTTATTCGCCAGAGGAAACGTGAGTTTGCAAGATATATGTCCATAGGAATGACACCGGAAGGTATGCGGAAAATGTTTATTGTCGAGGCATTGGTAATTGCCGGGCGACCTATATTGATTACTATTCCAGCTACCATGTTATTGGTATGGTTTATGATATCTGCTAGCTATTTAGATCCGATGGAGTTCATTTCTGTTGCTCCAATCATTCCGGTTATGGTTTTTGTTGTCACAATATTTGGGTTTGTTGCATTGGCATATTATCTGGGTGGAAGAAAAATAATGAACTGTGATTTGGTTGAAGCGTTAAGAAGTGACTATATGGGATAGAGAGTTCGTAAATTTAGAGATATATTGATGAGAATGGCGATTTTTCAAATCATATCTATATAAAAGAAAAATCATGTTGAGGTCGATAATAATGATATAGATAGAGGATGAGCCATGGATGGCATAGCCTATAATATTGTTACCACAGACGGTGGCGATTGATTAAATTCATTCGTCCCCGTCTTTTTTTGTCCCAAAATCGCCGGAAACGGCACATCAAAGAAAGAGGAGATTTAAGATGGAAAGAAGAATTGATTTTACAAATGGCAAAATAGTGTTTCCGCTTTTGAAATTTGCAGGACCGGTCCTTCTGGCGCTTTTTTTACAGGCTATGTATGGGAATGACAATAATTTTAGGACAAAAGATTGGAGAGAAAAAGGCAGATGAAGGTGGAGAAATAATCGGAAGCGGTCTGTTAATGTTTTTATCGATAGGTATAGTTTTGACTTTGGTTTTGCCACTGTTTGCCACACAACTTGCGACTACAATGCATGCTCCAACAGAAGCATTTGATTTGACAGTGCATTATATCAGGATATGCGGTGGAGGAGCCGTGATAATCATTGCCTACAATCTTATAGGCGGTGTATTTAGAGGCATACATGTTTTTTGTTTTGTTTCGTGGGATTCTTCAACGGAATGGGACACACATCATTTGTTATGGCACAGGGAATAATAGGAGCCTTTGCAGTCAGAGTGCCTGTATCATTTTTGATGAGTAGATGGGAGCCGGTGTCTCTTTTTCACATAGGTCCGGCGACACCATGTTCGACAATATTGCAAATAATCCTGTGTCTTGGATATATGTGGGTTATAAATAAGCAGAGTGATAATGTAAAAAATAATCTTTATGAGGAGGGAACAGAATGTACGGAACAATAGAAAGATGCAAAATGGAACACATAGAACAGTACGGAATTATATATGCGGCTGCATTTGCACAAGAACCGTGGAACGATCCGTGGCGCAAGGATGATGCGATTGTCCATGTGAGCGAGATTATGGAATCAAAACAGTCTTACGGGTTGGAGTATCTGATAGACGGCAGGGTGGTTGGATTCATATTGGGATCTTCTATGGTGTTTCATTACGGGAGAACATTTGAGATAAATGACCTTGCAGTGGATCCAAAATATCAGAAAAGAGGAATTGCAAAAGAATTGATGAAACAATGTCTTACAGATATAAAAGAAAAAGGCATGGTTGGAGTGAATCTCATAACGGCAGGAGAGGGTGTTCTTCCTGCATTTTATGAGAAATTCGGATTCAAAAAAGAAAATGAAGTTATTCTCATGGGAAAAATGCTTTGATTGTATTGAGTAAATCGTATAGAATTTTTGCATAGTCGTTATGGGTGACAGGCAAAGCGAACTGCGAATATTATTGACACTAATTGAGAGGAATGAAGAATATGCAAAATAAAATAAAAACCATATTGATGATAACTTTTCTTTGTTTTGCATTATCGGGATGCGGTGAGAAAAAAGCTTCGGAAAGCAATATTGTAACCGAGACGCGGACCGAAGAGAGTGAGACAGCAGAAAGTGAAGCTGAGGTGACTGAGGCTGAAGAAAGCGAAGCCTCAGAGACTGAAACAGAAGTGATTGAAACAGAAGAAAGCGAAGTGACAGAGAGCGAAGTAACAGAGAGCGAAGTAACAGAGAGCGAAGTAACAGAGAGTGAATCTACGGAGGAAAATGAAGTCGCTTCGACAGAAAATGCTTCAGAAGAGAAGAAAACTGTTGCATGCATCGGAGACAGCCTCACCTACGGTACGATTTCCATATCGAATCAGGCACAGACAGAAAATCCGTATCCATCCGTTTTGAACAGTCTTTTGGGGGATGGATATGAAGTGTTGAATTTCGGAGAGCCCGGGGCACCGCTTACGGGAGATGAACTCAGTTATCTTTACAGGGAGTCATACGCACCTTCCGTGGAGGCCGCTGCGGATATGTATATTATCATGCTGGGCACAAATGACAGCAATTTGAGAGAGCGTTTCAATGCGGATACTTTTAGAAGTGCACTTAAAGATCTGATAGATACATACAAAAACGCAAATGCGGATACGGAAATCTATCTGGTAACTCCTCCGGTTTTGATTTCTGCAGGGGAAGATGAGTACGATCAGTATTATCTTTTGACAACTTATGTAATACCTATTATCGAGGAGGTGGCAACGGAAAAGGGTGTCGGGTTGATAGATGTCTTTTCCGCAACGAAAGATCACACAGATTGGTTGGCAGATGACGGTGTTCATTTCATAGATGAGGGATACATACAGATCGCAAATACAATCTACAATGGAATAACGTTATAATCGAGAGGAGAATCGGAATGAATATTGAGCCGATAACCGTAAGGGATAAGCTTGAAAGAACAATTGTGTTAAGAGCAGCAATTCCGGAAGATGCAAAGGAACTTATCAGATATCTCAAAGTCACGAGTGGGGAGACACCATATCTTATCAGAGAGCCGGAAGAAATTGAATTGACATTGGAACAGGAAGAATCTTTCATCAAAGACAGACTTGAATCGAAAAGTGATTTGATGCTGGTTGCTCTGTTGGATGGGAAACATATAGGGAACTGTTCGCTTATGAGCCTTGCACCGTACAAAAGATATAAGCACAGATGCGATATCGCTATAGCCTTGTACAAGGAATATTGCGGATGCGGTATCGGAAAGTTAATGATGGAAACAGTGCTTAAGGCTGCAACCGAAATAGGATATGAGCAGGCTGAACTTGAAGTTGTATCGAGCAATAAAGCAGCGATATCGTTATATGAAAAACTTGGATTCAAAAAGTACGGCACATTTCCGGACAGCATGAAGTATTCGGACGGTACTTATATGGATTCCGATTGGATGATGAAAAAATTGTAATTGCAAAAAATACAGAAATAAGTGGGGATATTTCAGTGGACAACAGTGATAAAAAAAACATTAAGACAGGGCTTATTATGGAGGGCGGCGCTATGCGTGGCATGTTCACCTGTGGCGTTATTGATGTCCTTATGGAAAATGATATACAGTTTGATGGGGCGGCCGGAATATCAGCCGGGGCAGTTTTTGGATGCAATTTCAAATCAAAGCAAATTGGAAGAGCAATCAGATACAACAAGAAATATAGCAAGGATCCCAGATTTTGCAGTATCAGATCTCTGATCAAAACAGGAGATATGTACGGGGCGGATTTTTGTTACAGAGAACTTCCGGAGGTGCTCGATCCATTTGACAAGGAGACTTTTAGGAACAATCCGACAGAGTTCTACGTAGGAGCAACCGATGTGAGTACTGGAAAGTGTCTTTATCATAAATGTGTGGACGGTGAGGGGACTGATCTAAAATGGATGCAGGCATCCGCGTCTATGCCGGTGGTCTCAAGGCCTGTATCCGTGGACGGACATGTGCTCCTGGACGGAGGGATATCCGACTCGGTTCCATACAGATATATGGAGGAAATGGGTTACAATCGAAACCTCATTGTGCTGACACAGCCTGAAGGATACAGGAAGAAAAAAAACTCCATGACTTCAGTGATAAAATTTTTGCTCAGAAAATATCCGGCTGTTGCGGAGGCGATGGCGAAACGCCATGAGGTATACAACAGGCAGATGGATGAGATAAACGAGAGAGAAAGAAGTGGGGAGTCTTTTGTGATAAGACCTTCAGAAGCGCTTGGAATAAGCAGGACAGAGGATGATCCAAATGAGCTGGAGCGTGTTTATCAATTGGGACGAACAGAGGCAAAAAATGTGCTTGAGGATCTGAAAATCTTTTTGAAAAAATAAAACAGACATTTGAAAGACTTGTTTTTTGAGGACTATCCGCTATAATAGACAAATAAATAAAGAAAAGAAAACTGCCACCGGGTAGTAGATGCAATAAGCATCCGATTGTACATCGTTAGGTCTTAGAAGATGTACACTCGGATGTTTTTTTTAGGAGAAAGCAATGTCAAAAATAATAAATTATTTTTCAAAAGCCGAGATTGTTTTGTGGATGTCATCCGTGACGGTAATAATAGTATCTTTTTGTATATTCGACAGGACAAATTTTCTCACTCTGTTTGCTTCGCTTATAGGAGTAACCTCTCTTATTTTCAACGCGAAAGGAAATCCGATCGGCCAGGTTCTTATGGTGATATTCAGTTTGATGTATGGGATTATTTCTTATACATTTGCATATTACGGAGAGATGATAACGTATCTGGGAATGACAATGCCTATGGCAGTTGTAGCTCTGATATCATGGCTTAAAAACCCTTATAACGGAAACAGAGCGGAAGTTAAGGTGAATGAGATAGGTATAAAAGAAAATATATTTATGTGGATAGGAACTAGCGCTGTAACCGTATTGTTTTATTATATTTTAAGCTATTTTAATACTGCAAACATTATTCCAAGTACATTGTCAGTGACCACAAGTTTTCTGGCGGTATATCTTACTTTTAGGCGGAGCCCTTACTATGCGGTGGCTTATGCGGCCAACGATATGGTTCTGATTGTCCTTTGGACTCTTGCAAGTATATACGATATAAGGTATATTTCGGTTGTTGTCTGCTTTGCGGCATTCTTGGCAAATGACATTTACGGCTTTATAAGCTGGAGAAAAATGAAGATAAGACAGCAGGAGACAATTCCTGTTTCATAACAAGAAAATGGATTCGAAGATGAAAACTCTTCGATTCTTTTTTTATAAGGCGATATAAAAAACATATAATACTTGACAATAAAACTAAAAATGATAACATTGTTATGAAAAATAACAGAGTTATCAAAAACGAAGGGGAGACATATGAGTTACAGTTCGGATCAGACCAGACAAAGGATTTTGGAGAGCGCCAAACGTGAATTTTCGCAGCAGGGCTACAGAAAAGCAAACTTAAGAAAAATAGCGGATGATGCGAAGGTGACAACAGGAGCTCTCTACAATCATTTCAAAAACAAAGATGTGCTTTTTGATGAGCTGGTTAAAGAGGCGGCCGAGGGTCTTCTTTGTAAATACAAGGAGATGCACAGTATTTCTGAGGGCGCATGTAAAGATAATAAAATGTACCAAAAATCCGAAGAAGGAACCGACTGGGTGACTGATTATATATACGATCACTTTGAGGAGTTCCGTTTGATTTTCTGTTGTTCCGAGGGTCATGAGTACAGCCATTTTCTTGATGAGCTGGCAGAGATCGAGGAGGAGGCATACCGAAATATGTTGTCTTTGAGTGGCAAGGGTGCATCGGTGGGCGATTTTTTTGTCCATGTCATATGTTCTTCGGGTCTCAGAGATATCTATGAAGTTGTATCGCACAACCTGAGCAGAGCAGAGGCTAAAGAATTTATGCAGCAGGTGAAAAGATTCAGATTTGCCGGATGGAAAGAAATTCTGGGGCAGTAAGCCCCATTTTTTTTGACAATAGGTTAGAAGGGACTAACTCGTGAGACGAGGGAACAGCATTTTGATGATTTTGTAAAATACTTCCCAAAAAGGGAATGGGTTTTTAAGGAGGAGTTAATTATGGATATGAATGTTACACAGGCTGAAGCAGGCAGGCTTGGAGGAAAAGACCTCATCACAATCGGTGTGTATACGGTGATTTATATTGTGATCATCTCCGTTTTCGGAGCACTTGGGTTTATTCCGATTTTTATCCCGCTGACAGCGGTATTTTGTCCGCTTGTTGGAGGAATACCTTTTATGCTCTATCTGACCAAAACGAAAAAATTCGGAATGATCACGATAATGGGGACACTAATAGGTGTCATAATGTTTGTCATGGGTATGGGATACTGGATAGCCATTGTAGGTTTCATTTCAGGCCTTATAGCGGATCTTGTTATGAAAGCGGGAAATTACAGTAGCGCAAAGCTCAGCGTGCTGGCATGCGGTTTTTTTAGTATGTGGGATTTTGGAAATCTTATGCCTTTTTTTGTGGGCAGGGAGGCTTATCTTGCTACCCTTGAGGAAAACTACGGAGCAGAATATGTAGCAAATCTTTCATCTTATATGCCGATGTGGATGATGCCGGTTCTTCTTGCGGCAACATTTATATTCGGAATTCTTGGCGGGCTTTTGGGAAGAGCAATGTGCAAGAAGCATTTTGAACGCGCGGGGATTGTCTGATGCAGAGAGAGTTTATGAGTCGTGAAGGACAAATAAAAGGCTTGATACTGGACCCCAGGACAAAGCTTCTCCTCATACTGATGATAAGTGTGTTTGTGCTCGGAGGAGCGGGCGGGTTGAAACTGTTTATTTTAAGACCTATTCTCTCTTTTATTCCTTTTGTTATGTTGGTCACATCAGGCAGAGTGGGACAGGGAATGCTTTATGCTCTTGCATACAGTACCTGCTATTTTGCGCAGATTGTGCTTCTGCCCGAAATGACGGGGATGGGTTCGGCATTTATTCTTATAATGTCCGGCGCATTTTGCAGGTTTTTGCCGGGATTTGTTACGGCATATTTTTTTGTGTCGACGACAACCGTAAGCGAATTTATGGCGGCGATGGAGCGCATGCATATCCCGGATAAGATAACCATTCCCTTGTCGGTTGTGTTCAGGTTTACACCGACTGTTATGGAGGAGGCAAATGCCATAGGTGATGCGATGAAGATGAGAGGCATAGGTATATTCGGCAGAAAAAGGAAAAAACTTTTCGAGTACAGAATAATCCCTATGATTACCTGCTCTGCAAAGATAGGTGACAACCTTTCGCAGGCGGCTTTGACCAGAGGACTTGGGGCACCCGTGAAAAGAACGAATATCTGCAATATAGGATTTGGTTTTTGGGATGCGGTAATAATATGCATCTGTATATTAGTGGTTGTATGGTCAATCGCATATATGTGAGAGGTGGTTAAATGATAGAATTCTGTGATGTGTCTTTTTCTTATGCGGGTGATGAAAACGTAGACGGAGTAAAGAATATCAATCTGAAAATAAAGGATGGGGAATGCGTTCTTCTCTGCGGTGAATCGGGATGCGGAAAGACCACGGTGACAAGGCTTGTGAATGGATTGATTCCGCATTTTTACGGGGGAAATCTGATCGGAAGTGTGAAATATGATGGAAGGCAGGTCTCTGATATCCCACTCTACGATACAGCAATGACAACGGGCTCTGTCTTTCAAAATCCGGGGACTCAGTTTTTTAATACTGACACGGACAGTGAATTGGCCTTCGGCTGTGAGAATCTTGGATTTGGTAAGGAAGAAATCAAAAGAAGGGTGGAGAGCACAGTAAAAGAGATGAAGCTTGAACCTCTGTTGGGAAAGAGCATTTTCAATCTTTCGGGAGGAGAAAAACAAAAGATAGCCTGCGGTTCGGTAAATGCGCTTTTGCCTAAGGTTATGGTTTTGGATGAACCGTCTTCAAATCTCGATGTCGCTTCGATAAGCGACCTGCGAAATATAATAATGAATTGGAAGAAACAGGGGAAGACGATAATAGTCGCGGAGCACAGACTCTATTATCTGGTGGATGTGGCCGATAGGATCGTCTATATGAAAGACGGAATCATAAAAGGAGAATTCACATCCGAAGAACTGATAAACATGCCCAACGAAAAAAGAAGAAAGATGGGACTGAGGCGGCCTACATTCAGATTGGAAAAGAAGATGGATTATGAGATCTCGGGACAGGGTAAAAAGCTGGTATTGAAGGATTTTTGTTTTTCATACAGAAAAAAGCAGGAAGCGCTCAATATCCCTTCTGCGGAGTTTTCTACAGGCCATGTCATCGCCGTGATAGGCAGAAACGGCGCAGGAAAATCCACATTTGCAAGATGTGTTTGTGGTCTAGAGAAACGAAGCGGAATACTGGATTTTGGCGGGAAAAAACTGGGCACCGGGGACAGACTAAAAACCTGTTATATGGTCATGCAGGACACAGGTCATCAGCTGTTTACGGAGTCGGTGCTCGATGAAGTGCTTTTGAGCATGGAGAAGGAGGACGAGAAGGAGGCTCTTTTGATACTGGAGAGGCTTGATCTAAAGGAATATATAGACAGGCATCCGCAGTCGCTCTCCGGAGGACAGAAACAGAGGCTTGCAATAGCATCCGCACTTGCGGCAAAAAAGGAGATATTTGTGTTTGACGAACCAACAAGCGGGCTCGATTTTAAACACATGGAAGAAGTGGCTGCCATATTGAGAGAATTGAAGGAAAAAGGTAAAACGATTTTTGTTATCACGCATGATATTGAATTGATCGAGTCATGCTGCACGGACGTTTTGCAACTTGAAGCAGGAAGGATTGCAGATCAATATCCACTTGATGAGATGGGTGAACAAAAATTATTTGATTTTTTTAGCAATCGGAAACAGGAGAAAAAATGAAATCTAAAGAAAGAAAAAGCGGACTTTCGGGTCTGTTTAAATATGCGAAAAATTATGCGGCCCTGTCTGTCACGGGCTGTATTTTTTCAGGAGTCAGCGCAGTGATGAGCCTGGTTCCTTATGTATGTCTTTATTTTATAATCGAGGGTTTGTTTTCAACTTATCCGGATTATACGAACGAAAAAGAAGTTTTTGATTACGGTTGGATGGCCGTAATATTTGCGGCGGGAAGTCTGGTCATATATTTTGCCGGACTTTTGCTCACGCATTTTGCGGCATTTCGTATTTCAAAAAATATGAAAAAGGCCGCGATAGCTCACGCGGTGGATCTGCCGATGGGGTATGTGAGCAAAAAATCCAGCGGAAAGCTGAGAAAAATAATAAATGACAATGCTGATATGACTGAGACATTCCTGGCACATCAACTTCCGGATACGGTTGGTGCTCTGGTGCTACCTGTGGCGATTCTTATCATGCTTTTTATGTTTGATATTAGACTTGGAATACTGTGTCTTTTGCCGATGATAATTGGCGTTGTATTTTTGAGCAAAATGTTTGTCGGGAAAAATATGGGCTTTATGCAGACCTACATGGATGCGCTTGAGGACATGAACTCCGGGGCGGTCGAATATATAAGGGGAATGCCGGTTGTAAAAGTCTTTCAGCAGAGCGTATACTCCTTTGAAAATTTTTATCGCTCGATAATGAAATACAAGGAGTTTGCCTCGGATTATGCACTAAACTGCAGGATACCGATGGTGGGATTTACCATTGCGACAAACGGGGCGGCATTTTTTCTGGTTCCGGCTGCAATAATCATTCTTGCAAGCACGGACAATCCGAAGGCATTCTTTTTGGATTTCATGTTTTATGCACTGTTTTCTCCGGTGTGCGGTTCGATGATGACAAGAATAATGTATGCCGCAGAGACAACCATGCAGGCATCGCAGGCAATAAACAGAATCGACGAGCTGCTGGAGGAAAAAACTTTATGTGATCCGGACGAAAAAAGAGAGCCGAAAGATTCCTCTATCGAGTTTGACAATGTCACTTTTTCATATGAGAAAGGGCAGAATCCTGCGCTTAAAAATATATCATTCCTGGTGGAACCGGGACAGACGGTCGCACTTGTGGGAGCCTCGGGAGGGGGAAAAACAACCGCGGCAAGTCTTGTTCCCAGATTTTTTGATGCCGATACCGGAACCGTAAAAATAGGCGGAGTGGATGTGCGTGATATAGAGGAAGAAAAACTCATGAGACAGGTGGCATTCGTATTTCAAGATACACATCTATTCAAGGATACGATACGTGAAAATATAAGAATAGCGAAGCCTGATGCAACAGAGCAAGAGATAAACGAAGCCCTTATGGCGGCGCAGTGTGATGATATTTTGCGGAAAATGCCGGATGGAGCTGATACTGTAATCGAAGAAAAAGGCGTATATCTCTCCGGTGGAGAAAAACAGAGATTGTCATTGGCAAGGGCGATTTTAAAGGATGCACCTGTCATTATACTTGATGAGGCCACGGCATTTGCAGACTCCGAAAATGAAGCAGCCATCCAGAGAGCCTTTGAAGAACTGATAAAGGACAAGACTGTGCTTATGATAGCACATCGTCTGTCCACAGTAAGAAATGCAGACAAAATCATAGTGCTTGAGGAAGGCATATTAAAGGAGAGCGGAACACATGAAAAACTGCTCGAAAAGAACGGAATCTACGCGAAGATGTGGCGCGATTACAGGTCATCTGTCGAGTGGAAATTCAAAAAGGAGGTGTCGGCATGATTACATGGATGCAAAAAAAACTCGCCTTGAGCAAAAAAGGCGCAATAGGCCTTATAAAGGGTATGATTTGGTCAGCACTTTCGTATTTGACTCTTATGATACCGATGGGAATCCTTGTGGTGTTTGTAGGTGAGGTACTTGATTCTATCCTGTCGGGAAACTACGAAGGGGCAAATTTGTTTTTCTATATCGCTCTCATTGTCATCGCAATAATAGTTATGATCCCTTTCCACAGCCTTCAGTACGGAAGTGTGTTTATAGCTACATACGAGGAGAGCGCGAACAAGAGAATAGCACTTGCGAAAAAATTAAGACAGCTTCCGCTATCTTTTTTCGGACAGAGAGATGTCGGTGATCTCACAACGACACTCATGAGCGATTGCACGGGAATGGAGCATGCTTTTTCGCATGCGGTCCCGCAGCTTGGAGGCGCTTTGATATACACTGTTGCAGTCACATGCATGATGATTGCGATAAACATAAAGATGGCGATTGCTTTGTTTTGGGTTTTTCCGGTCTCTCTTTTTATCATACTTGCGACAAGAGGATTGCAGGAGCGCGCCGGTAAGAAGTACCTGGCTGCCAGTGTTGAATGCGCCGATGGCATACAGGAGTGCCTTGAGACGGTGAGGGAGATAAAAGCCTATAACTACAAAAACGAGTATCTGAAAAAGCTTTTTGCAAAGATGGACGAGGTGGAAAAGGCGAAAGTCAGATCGGAACTAACCACGGATGCATTTCTTGGAATGGGCCAGGTCTTTTTGAGATTTGGACTTGTCACCGTTATTGTGACCGGAGGATCACTTCTCTTTAAAGGAGAGATATCGCTCACGGTGTACTTCATGTTTTTGATGGCGGCCACAAGAATATACGATCCGCTGTCGGGAGTTCTTGCAAATATTGCCGAGATATTTACCGCAAAACTGAGGATAGAAAGAATGCAGGAGATAGAAAACATGGAGGTTTTGGATGGCGAGGGAGACGTCAACGTCGACGGATATGATATATGCTTCGACCATGTGGGCTTCTCTTATAAGGACGAAGGGAGAGTATTAAAAGATGTCTCCTTTGTGGCAAAACAAGGCGAGATAACTGCACTTGTGGGACCTTCGGGAAGCGGAAAATCGACGGCGGCAAAATTGGCTGCTAGATTCTGGGATGTGAATGAGGGGAAGATAACCCTTGGCGGAATTGATATAAAAACAGTGAATCCGGAGGAACTTTTAAAGAATTTCTCAATAGTATTCCAGGATGTTGTTCTGTTTGACAATACTGTTATGGAGAATATCAGAGTGGGAAGAAAAGATGCTACGGACGACGAAGTAAAGGCTGCGGCAAAAGCAGCTCAGTGCAGTGAGTTCATAGAGCATCTTCCAAACGGATATGACACCGTAATAGGAGAGAACGGCGCAATGCTCTCGGGTGGGGAGCGACAGAGACTTTCCATAGCCAGGGCTATTTTAAAAAATGCGCCTGTGATTCTTTTGGATGAGGCGACAGCCTCTCTTGATGTGGAGAATGAGACGCTTGTTCAAAAAGCCATCTCCAGACTGATCACAGGAAAAACAGTGCTTATCATTGCGCACAGAATGCGAACGGTTGCGGGAGCGGACAAGATAATTGTGCTTAAGGACGGATATGTTGCTGAGCAGGGAACCTCGGACGAACTCAATAAAAAGGGCGGAATATACAAACGAATGGTTGAACTTCAGAGGGAGAGTGAGAGCTGGGAAGTGTAAAGTTTTGGTAGTAAGATTTGCCCTGTCTGTGTTAAGATTAATAATGCACTAAAGACAGATTGGAGCTTTTTTTCATTGAATATCCTAAACGTTGAAAACGTATCAAAAACATATATGGAGAAACCGGTTTTGAAGGAGGTCACAGTCGGGATAAGTGACACCGACAAAATCGGGGTTGTGGGAACAAACGGAACCGGAAAATCGACACTTTTGGCGATAGTTGCGGGAACTGTAGAGCCGGATAGCGGAAAGGTTGTGGCAGGCAACAATCTGCGGATATCATACCTTCCGCAGAATCCGACTTTTGATATGTCAAAGACACTTCTTGAAAATATCACAGACAAAATATACGCAGGTGGAGATCACTGGGATAAGATGGGTGAGATAAAGGCAAATCTCGCAAAATTCGGAATAGACGATCCCGAGTGTAGTCCAAAGATACTCTCCGGAGGACAGAAGAAGAGAGCCGCACTTGTCGCAGCCATAATGACACCTGCTGATCTTCTGATACTTGACGAGCCGACAAACCATTTGGACTCGGAGATGATAGAGTGGCTCGAGGAGTATCTCAAGCACTTCAGAGGAGCTCTTTTGATGATAACCCATGACAGATATTTTCTGGATGAGGTCACTGATAAGATACTGGAGATAGACAAAGGAAATGTATATCGCTACGAATCAAATTACTCGGGCTTTTTGGAGTTGAAACAGCAGAGGCTCGATTATGAGCAGGCTGCGGAGAGAAAAGCGGCGACCTTGTACAAGAAGGATCTAGCCTGGATGCTTAGAGGTGCGAGAGCCAGATCCACAAAGCAGAAAGCGCATATACAGAGATTCGAAGAACTTAGGGACAGGCAAAAACCTGAGGAGGAGAGACAGGTAGAGCTCAGTTCACTTCCTTCGAGAATGGGAAACAAAACCATAATCCTTGACAAAATAACAAAGAGCTATGATGGGAAAACCCTGTTTAAAGATTTCAGTTACATATTCAACAAGCTGGACCGTATAGGTATCATAGGAAGAAACGGATGCGGAAAGTCCACACTCATGAAGTGCATAACCGGTGAGGTGGCGCCTGATGAGGGGTCCGTAGAAATAGGGCAGACGATAAAGATAGCATATTTCGGACAGGAGAATGAGGCACTTGATGAAAAAAGCAGAGTGCTTGATTATATAAAAGACACAGCGGAATATATTAGAACGACGGAGGGACTTGTCTCGGCTTCCGCAATGTGTGAGAGGTTTCTTTTTACCTCGGATATGCAGTATGCACCGATAGGAAAACTCTCCGGAGGGGAGAAGAGAAGACTCTATCTGCTTCGAATACTTATGGAACAGCCGAATGTCATCATTTTGGATGAGCCGACAAACGATCTCGATATACAGACCTTAAGAATACTAGAGGACTATCTCGATGGATTTGCAGGTATTATAATAACCGTAAGTCATGACAGATATTTTCTCGACCGTGTTGTCACAAGAATATTTGCCTTTGAACCGGACGGCACACTCTATCAGAGCGAAGGTGGATATTCCGATTATCTCATGCACAAAAACAGAGATTCAGAGAGCACAGCCGAGGTATCATCCACTTCGGAAAAAAAGAGCGATAGCGCATCTTCGAAAGAAAAATACAAGTCTCCGCGTGAGAAGGTCAAGCTTTCCTACAAGGAACAAAAAGAGTATGACAGCATCGAGGGTGAGATAGAAAAACTCGAGGAGAGGAGCGCAGAACTTTTGGATTTGATCGCGGGGGCGGCAACGGAATATTCGAAACTTGTCGAATTAAACAAGGAGAAAGAGGAAATCGATGCACTGATCGAGAGCAGGATGGAGAGATTTATCGAACTGCAGGAGATGGTGGACAGTTTTTCGGAAAAAAAGAATTCTTAAAATTGGGGGAAAAATGGCTTCTTTGGGGAAAGAATCACAAAACAATGACAACAGATATCTGTTTGAGAAGGACAGTGTTCCGCATGCCGTAGGTGTAATGGCACTTCCGGCGATAGCAAGTCAGCTCATAACACTGGTGTACAATCTTGCAGACACATGGTTTGTCGGAAGGACTAACAACCCGTACATGGTGGCATCATGCTCTCTTGTGCTTCCGGTTTTTATGATAACTGTTGTCATATCAAATATCTTCGGTACCGGCGGAGGTACTCTGATATCAAGACTGATAGGAAAAAGAAAAGAGGATGAAGCCTCTAAGGTTTCATCCGCCTGTATCTTTATGGCGCTCGTCTCTGCGCTAGTCTTTTCAATTTTATGTCTGATCGGGATGGAACCCTTGCTTCGCTTTCTTGGAGCGAGCGAGAACGTTCTTCCTTATTCAAAACAATACATATTTTTCGTTGTAATAGTCGGAGGCATTCCGGTTATAATGAGCAATACCTTATCGTCGATGCTTAGAAGTATAGGACTGTCCGCAAAGGCATCCTTTGGACTTAGCATGGGAGGTTTACTCAATATTGCGCTTGACCCGATTTTTATGTTTGCGATCCTTCCGGACGGAAAACAGGTCTTAGGTGCGGCTCTTGCAACAATGTTAAGTAACGTTGTCGTTTTGATTTATTTTATTATCACATACAAAAAAACGGAAAAAGATACAATATTAAGACTACGTGCAGAGGGAGGTGCACCTTCTGCGGAATCGATAAAATCGATATTCGGAGTGGGGCTTCCTGCCGCTGCCGGGGTGTTCTTTTTTGACCTCTGCAATATGGTTATAAACAGACTTTCATCGGCACATGGGGACATAGAACTCGCTGCCATAGGAATAGTTCTTAAGGTTGAGAGACTTCCTCTTAACATAGGCATAGGAATCTGCCTTGGAATGGTTCCTCTTATTGCATACAGCTACTCTGCGGGAAACAAGGAGAGGATGGATGAAGTTTTCAGATTCGGAAGACTTGTGGGCCTTGTGATAGGAATATTCAGTGTGATCATGTATTATGTTTTCGCACCGAATATTATGCAGGCTTTCATCGGGGACGAGGAAACCGTAAGATTCGGAACACAGTTTCTGAGAGCCAGATGTTTTGCCACACCGCTCATGTTTTTGTGTTTCAGCATGGTGCATTTTACACAGGCTATAGGAAGAGGGCGTGAGTCGTTTTGGATGGCATTTATAAGGCAGATAGTATGCAACATACCGTTGCTGTTTTTGTTGAACAGTCTCTTTGGAATGACCGGAATAGTATGGACCCAGGCGACGGCGGATCTGATAACGGTCATAGTCTCCTACATTATCTATTTCAGGATAAGAAAGCAGGAGGGATGGGATATAAAACTTTGAATGAGATAAAAATATACAGGTAACAACGATAACGTTTATTGTAGGAAAATAAAAAGTAAGACAGGGGGTAAAACATGAAGATTGTAGTTTTAAAAGGCATGTTGAAGGAGTCTCACGAGAAAAAAATTGAGGACACTGCGGAGAAGGTCGGAGCAAAGGTTTGTTTTGTGAAGGATGAAAAGGATATTCCGGAGGATTTTAAAGATGCGGAAGTCATTTACGGATTCGGAATAAACACGGCAAAAACAAGCAAGGCATTGAAGTGGATGTGTGTTCCGTCTGCGGGAGTCGACGCTTTTGTAGAACCGGGATTTTTTGCAAATGACGACTGTCTGCTCTCAAACTCCTCAGGGGCATACGGCGTTACGATTGCGGAGCATATAATTGCAGTCACACTCATGATGATGAGAAAACTCACATACACCTACGAGGAGATTTTAAACGGAGTTTGGGGACTTCCGAAACCGCAGAAGTCACTGAAGGATTGCAGGATAACAGTTCTTGGTACAGGTGATATAGGAAGGACTTTCGCAAAAAGGGCAAAAGCTTTTGAACCTGAGAACATAATCGGGGTGTGCAGGAGTGGAAAGAGCGATGAAGAGAGCTTCGATCGTGTTGTTAAAATCGAAGATTTGGAGGAGGTTTTAAAGGAGACAGATCTTCTTGTCATGAGCCTTCCGGATACACCTGAGACTAAGGGTATACTATCCGAAGATAAGATAAAACTTCTTCCTGAGGGCGCATATATAGTGAATGTCGGCAGGGGATCCGCAATAGATGAGATTGCGCTTGCAAAATATCTTGAGAACGGAAAACTCGGAGGCGCTGCGCTCGATGTGTTTGTGAACGAACCGTTGCCAAAAGAGAGTCCTCTGTGGAAGACAAAAAACCTTTTGATAACACCGCACAATGCCGGAAATCTCACATTGGATTACACACTTAACAAGAATGTGGACATGTTTTGTGAGGATCTTTTAAACTATTCTAATGGGCTTTTGCTCAAATATATTGTGGACAGAAAAAAAGGATATTAAAAAGGGCTGTTTAGCAAGGGTTAAGAAATAATAAGGTTTATAAAACTCTAAAAATGGTGTATGATATATAGATAGAAAAGCAATTTTCGGGGAGACATAGTAACTTGGATTATTGGAGATATTTATATGGATGATTTCCTCAAAGTTCAATATTTTGATGAGTTATTTGAAATTTTTTCCAACCAGAGAGAAGGTTGGTATTCTTTTTATGCAGATTATACACACGGAAAGGTTCACTGGTCGAAAGAGATGGTGGACTTTTTTGGTCTCACGGA
>JAILHT010000079.1 GCA_024695665.1 Lachnospiraceae bacterium | reverse complement strand
AGACTCCTTGTCCACCATTTTGTTTTCAATAAGCTCTGCATATCCGAGTATCGCAGTTATAGGCGTCTTAAGTTCGTGCGATACGTTTGCGGTAAAATCCTGCCGGCTTCTTGCTGCGGCAAGAATATTCTCATGCTGACTTCGTATCTTGTACGCAAACGGTTCAAGCTCCTTGTACACCGGTGCGCTGTTATCATCTATATTGTCCGCCATCTCCTCAAGAGGTTTCATAAGTTGTCTTATGAAGAAATGTCCTATAAAGACGCATCCAAAAAGTATCACGACAACTATCCCAATAATAACCGGCAGAGCCGTAAATAACAGATTAGTGATTGTTCTCGCCTGCGTGGAAACTCTCAATACCGTTCCGTTATCCAACAATAGCGCATAATAAAAAGTATTCATATTGAAGGTGTCCGAGCGTCTTGTACTCTCCCCCTCGCCGTCTTCAAAAGCCTCTTTTATCTCCGGACGGTCAATGTGATTTGAAAGCCCTGAGATATCGGTATCATTGTCAAAAAGCACTGTTCCGTCTTCATCTATCCATGTGATACGAAGATTTCCGGAGCTTAAATGCGCCAAACTTTTTGCATCTTCCTTGCCGGACACATATGCTGTTTGAAAAATTTCCGTTTCTACCAGAAGCTCCGCATTCTGCTTCAAGTCAGCACGCACCTGATTTTGGAATAAATTATAATAAACCAGGGTAATTCCTATCGTAGTTGTCACTATTGCAAGCAATGCTATTATGCTCAGTCTTATATTTAACTTCTGTTTCATGTCTCATCTTTCCCGTCTTTTCCGATAGAATATCCCACACCTCTTATGGTTTTTATCTGACTTCCGTTTTCTCCGAGTTTTTGTCTCAGTGTTTTTATATGCATATCAACGGTTCTGCTCTCACCCTCGAAGTCCGATCCCCACACATATCTCATAATGGAATCTCTGCTCAATACTATATCCTCGTTGATCATCAGATATCTGAGCAGTTCATACTCTTTTAAAGTGAGTACCACATTCAAATCCCCGGAACTTACTGTATGTCTCTCGTTATCCAACATTATATTTCCAACCGAAAGCTGTTCCTCGTCATCACTGTCTTTGGACCTTCTTAAAAGTGCTCGTACACGCGACAGAAGTTCCATGACGGAGAACGGTTTTCTTATATAATCATCAGCCCCGTCGTCAAGACCTTTGACCATATCCATCTCCGTCGTCTTTGCCGTTATCATTATAACCGGAACCTTTTTTGTTTTTGAATCTTTTCTCAGTTTTCGTACTACCGCATAACCGTCCTCATCAGGAAGCATTATATCTAGCAGCACCAAATCCGGTATTATCTCCTCGGTCTTTTTGTAAAAACTTGAAGCCGAATCGAAAGCCTGCACAATATAATTGCTGTTTTTTAGAGCCATCACCTCTATTTCCTGTATGCTTGGATCGTCCTCCACAATGTATATTAAAGCCATATTCTCCCTCTTCCACTAAGGTAATATATATATTTTTTGAAGTCTTAAGAACTCTTCCCTGAAAAACGGGTCGCTACCCTTAACTTTCACTCCGAGATACTGGTGCATCTCAAGTTCATCATCATTTATCTCTATCATTGCCGCAGCTATATTCGAGCAGTGGTCCGATACCCTCTCATAATATATCAGGATATCTTCCAATACTATACCGGACTCCATTGAGCATTTGCCTTTTTTTAGTCTGGCGATATGCCTCTGTTTTATCTCCATAACAAGTCCGTCTATAACCTCTTCAAGCGGTTCTATTCTCACCGCTTCTTTTGTATCTCCGGCTGCGAATACATTCAAGGTCAATTGCATTATATCACGTATTGCCACTCCCAACGAATTCAGTTCTTCCTTACCCTTCTTGGTAAAAGAAACTTTCTGTGACTTCGCCTTTTTTGCCGCATCGGTTATATTGATGGCATGATCCGATATTCTCTCGAAATTGCTGACTGAATGAAGCAAAACCGACAAAAGGTGGCTATCCTCTTTGCCCAGATCCTTTCCGGCTATTTTTACCAGATATGTCTCTACACAATCCTCGTACTCATCGACAAGCTGTTCGAGTTTTTTTACCTTCTCGACCTTTTCTTTTGAATATTCCTCCTGAACCTCTATGGCAAGGTTAATGGCATCTTTTGTGTGCTCTGCCATCTTTACAACCGCTTTCTTGCAAAGCTTAAGAGCAAAAGATGGGGTATCCAAAAAACGCTCATCCAAAGCGGTAAGCTCTGCAGGTTTCTCTGACACATCATTTGCATCTTCGGTACTTTTCACGGTCAAAGTGGCAAGTGAGACAAGTTTATCTCCGAACGGAAATAGAACACCTGCACAACCAACATTAAATAAACTGTGAACAATCGCTATCTGCGCCGCTCCTACGGAATCCGTCATAAAGGAGAATTTCAAAAAATAATTTAGCGCATAGAAAACGACCATAAAAATAACCGTTCCGATAAGATTAAAATACAAATGTATAAATGCCGCTCTCTTTGCATTCTTTGTCGCTCCGACAGACGATATCAATGCTGTCACACAGGTTCCTATATTTTGTCCCATGATGATGGGAATAGCAGTCCCGTAAGTTACCGCTCCGGATATACATACCGCCTGCAATATACCGACAGAAGCAGAAGAACTCTGTATAACTGCCGTGAGAAGTGCTCCCGCTGCCATTCCGAGTATCGGATTTGAAAAAGCGGTAAGCATTCCGGTGAATGCGCTGTTGTCTTTAAGCGGCGAAACCGCATCACTCATAGTCTCCATTCCAAACATCAGCACAGCAAAACCAAGAAGAATATTTCCTATAATTTTCTTCTTGGATCCGTCTTTTCCGGTCATTAAACAGACAACTCCTATCAGTGCCAGAACGGGAGAAAACGAACTCGGCTTTAGCAGATTGATAAATACATTTCCACTGCTTATACCTGTAAGCGACAGTATCCACGAAGTGATCGTAGTACCGATATTTGCTCCCATTATGATTCCTACAGCCTGTGTCAGTTTCATAATGCCTGAGTTTACAAATCCGACAACCATTACCGTAGTTGCGGAAGACGACTGTATAACAGCTGTGACAAGTGCGCCCAAAAGGAGCGCCATTATTCTTTTTTCCGTAAGTTTCTCAAGTATCTTCTCGAGTTTTCCTCCTGAAAGC
>JAILHT010000077.1 GCA_024695665.1 Lachnospiraceae bacterium | reverse complement strand
AAAAAGGAAACAAAAATGAGAAGAGATGTAGATACAAAACTTATCACAGAGGCAATATGCGACATGTCAATAAAGGCAAACCATTATTTGTCCCCGGACATGGATAAGGCGATGAAAGATGCACTTGATAAAGAACAGTCGCCACTTGGAAAGAAAATATTGTCCCAGCTTCAGGAGAACTTAAAAATAGCAGACGAAGAAACCATACCTATATGTCAGGATACGGGAATGGCAATACTTTTTATAGAGATAGGACAGGATGTAAATCTTGTGGGAGAATATCTTGAGGACGCCGTAAATGAAGGAGTCAGACAGGGATATACGAAAGGATACTTGAGAAAATCCGTAGTGAACGATCCTATTATAAGAGAAAACACAAAAGATAATACACCTGCTATTATCCATACAAGGATTGTAAAAGGTGACAAAGTAAAAATAACACTTGCTCCAAAAGGATTCGGAAGTGAAAACATGAGTAAGGTATTTATGCTAAAACCTGCAGACGGAATAGAAGGAGTAAAAAAAGCCATAATATCCGCAGTTGAAGATGCCGGACCAAATGCCTGTCCTCCTATGGTCATAGGTGTAGGAGTCGGTGGAGACTTTGAGAAGGCGGCAATAATGGCAAAGCAGGCTCTGACAAGAGAATGCGGTGAACACTCAGACATACCTTATGTAAAAGATCTTGAGATAGAGATGCTCGAAACAGTAAACAAGCTTGGAATAGGACCGGGCGGACTTGGCGGATGTATAACTGCTCTCGGAGTAAATATAAATACATATCCTACACATATCGCAGGCCTTCCGGTAGCTGTAAATATCTGTTGTCATGTAAACAGACATGTGTGCAAAGAAATATAAAATTGTGGAAAACTATAAAAATCTTTACCATCAGTTAATATCAAACACATAAAAAAATAATAATCGAATTTGAAAACGAGGAAAAAATGGATCAACATATTACAACTCCGATTACAGAAGAAAAAACAAAAGATCTGCATATGGGCGATTACGTTTATATCACCGGAGAAATATATGTAGCGAGAGATGCAGCTCATAAGAGAATGATAGAAAGCTTGAAAGAAACAGGAAAGCTTCCTATACCTATCGAAAATGAAACTATCTATTATATGGGACCGTCCCCTGCAAGACCGGGAAGACCTATAGGATCGGCAGGACCGACTACAGCCAGTAGAATGGACAAGTACGCTCCTACACTTCTTGATATGGGATTAAAGGCTATGATTGGAAAAGGAAAAAGAACACCTGATGTCATAGATGCAATAAAAAGAAATAATGCAGTATACTTTGCCGCAGTTGGAGGAGCAGGCGCCCTTCTATCAAAATGCATAAAAGAATCAGAAGTCATCTGCTATGACGACTTAGGTGCTGAAGCTATAAGAAAGCTTAAGGTTGAAGATTTTCCGGTTATAGTGGTTATTGATTCCGAGGGAAATAATCTCTATGAGGAATCGGTAAAACAGTATCGCAAAATATAGAATGAAATTTTAGAGGACATTTTATATAAATCAGAAATACAACTTTAAAATTCATTATTATCATGAATTGAGAATATGTTTGTTGTAGTTTTTATTTCTGTAGACTGCCGGAGTACAATTGTATTTTGATTTAAATTTCTCAGTAAAATAGCTTTGTGAGCTGAAATCCAAATAGTTTGCTATATCAGCGCAGGAATAATCTGAAAAGCGAAGCATCTTTTCAGCAACATCAAGTTTTCTATTCAATACATAATCAGAGACAGCATAGCCTGTCTCTTTTTTAAATAGAGCAGAAAGGTAGCTTGGTGAGAGACTTACATGTTCAGCCAAGTCGTCGAGTCTTATAGAAGTATGAAGGTTTTGTTCTATATAATCCATACAAAGAACTATCTGCTTTGAAAATACGCTATCTTTCTTGAGATTAGCCATCTTCTTTGTAAAGAATTCAACCATCTCGTAATGTAGGGAAAGAACATCATCTACTGTAGAGCAGTTTTTCATATTATATATGTAGAGATCGCTTATATTATAGGCTGTCTCAGAGTCTAACCCTCCCTCTATGGCAAATCTCGTCATAAGAGTTGCATTACAGATCATGAGATACTTCATATTTGTGACAGGATCATCTGCCAGCTTAGCGTCACTTTGAACCATCATTCTGTGACTTTCATCGGTGGCACCGGAATCTCCGTTTTTCATCATCTCATACTGCTTCATCTCTTCGTTGTAAATGTAGTGAATATAGTTTTTTTCACGATTTACAAAATTAGTAAGAGCTATCTGTGCTTCAGGACGTTCTATTTTTTTCCTCATAGTTTTATCTCTCCGTTGATATAACTAAATCTGATATTCAATATGCAAAAAAATTTACCAAAAAATTTAGAAAAACTAGAAAAAGATGATTCAAAAAGGCTGTATTGTCAAAAATACAGTACTTTATATTTAGAATAACACATAAAAATGATAAATGTAGTTTTAAAATGATATTTAAGTAAAAAAAAAGAGAGTATAAAAGAATCATCAACAGAGAAAAAAACTTCAAAACAAGGAGGATAAAAAAATGAGATTTAACGATGTACAGAACACAGCAAGAGTAAATAAAGTAGCAAACAAAGAAAGAAGTAATATAATAGGAATGAGTGTTAATGGATTAAGAAACGCCAGATGGATGACTGTATACGGAGCAATACACGTTTTTAAAGGAGAAAAAAATGACTGAACTTGAAAAGTTGCGAGCAGGACTTGAGTATTGTTATGACGATTCGGAAGTAGAGCAGCTAAAGGAAAACGCCATAGTATTAAGTAAGGAATACAACAGCATAGACGATACCGATTATAAAAAGCAGTATGAAACATTAAAAAAAATTCTAGGAAAAGTCGGTGAAAAAGTCTGGATTGGAAAGACCTTCAATTTTGACAACGGAAAAAACATATATATAGGAAATAACTTTACAGGGAATTACAATCTCACAATCCTGGATATAAGAGAAGTCTATATAGGCGATAATGTAATGATAGGACCGAATACTCTTATTACGACAGTTAACCATCCACTTACACCTATGGGAAGAAGACAGCATCTTGGAATAGCAAAACCGGTAACAATCGGCAATGATGTTTGGATAGGTGGAAATGTTACCATACTTCCTGGAGTTAAAATCGGAAATAACGTAGTAGTTGCAGCAGGAGCCGTAGTTACTCATGATGTACCAGATAATACACTTGTCGGTGGAGTACCTGCAAAGCCAATAAAGACAATTGAAAATGATGTTGAACAGTAAGGATAATAAAAACTTCGGTAAAAATGTATCGCAAATAGCCGTTGACAAAGAGTAACTAGTCTAGTAAAATATCTCTTGCGTTATGAATCGAATATAGATTTTTAACTCGGGCAGAAGTACTCAAGTGGCCGAAGAGGTGCCCCTGCTAAGGGTATAGGTCGGGTGACCGGCGCGAGGGTTCAAATCCCTCCTTCTGCGTTAAAGCTTCATTGGAAGAAGTTGTTCCAATGAAGTTTTTTTTGCCGGAAGGTGACCGTAGAAAAACAGCCTAAAATTAACAAAAAAACAGCTTGAAAAAAATATTTTAAAAAAATAAAAAAAGTTGTTGACAAACGATTTGAAAGTTGATATATTATACGAGTTGTCGCTTGAGGGCGAAAACAAAAAACAAAACGAACATTGAAAACTGAACAGTGAATTGACCTTGAAAGATCTTTGAGAATAAACAAAGAGAACCAAACCAAGTAAACAAGGAAAAAACGTCAAAGTTTTTCTTGATACTGGAACAAACAAAACATTTTAACATGAGAGTTTGATCCTGGCTCAGGATGAACGCTGGCGGCGTGCTTAACACATGCAAGTCGAACGAAGCATTTAGTTTTGATTTTTTCGGAATGACGAACTTTATGACTTAGTGGCGGA
>JAILHT010000024.1 GCA_024695665.1 Lachnospiraceae bacterium | reverse complement strand
ATGAAATTTTTGTACAGGGACTGCGACAGGTTTTTCGAGAAGACTTTGACAAATGATTTCGTTGACACGCTCAGACTTGCGAAGCTTATTTTTCCGGACTGGAAGCACAGAAGACTCGCAGATCTTGCATCTTATTACGGGATTTCCACAGTCGGAGCGCACAGGGCTCTTGCGGATTGCAAGATGAATCAGAAGGTTTTTGAGATGCTTGGTAAGGAGCTTGCGGGCGAGGGCACGCTTTCCGCCAAGCCTGACATAAAGCTTTGCCCAAGATGTGGACAGCCTTTAAAAAAGAGAAATGGAAGATTCGGTGAGTTTTTCGGTTGCACAGGTTATCCTGACTGTAGATACACCGAGAATATCGAGAAGGAGCTTCCGTGGAACTAAATGTGTTAGGAGTATAAAATGTGGAAAGTTTTGCGGATTGAAGAGGCAGATTACGGATGCGAGGAGAGACTTCCGGGAGAGCCGCTCATGGTTTTGGTGACAATTGAGAATGAGATCGGGCAGATGGCCAGATTTGAGTGCGCGGACAACTGGCTCTTGTTGCAGGGAATCGACGAGGGCGACGAGTGGCCGGAGGATATCGAGGAGATTGATGCCGAGGAAGAGCGAGCCGGTCAGAGAGCAGGTCTGATGTCGGAATGGTTGGACAATTATTACAAAGCCATGGAGGAGATGGATGAGCATGAAGAAGAATGATTCCATAAAAGTTGTGAAAAACAGTGTTGTGGACATGCGTGTGGATGCTATTGTAAATGCCGCAAATTCAAGTCTTTTGGGCGGAGGCGGTGTGGACGGAGCAATCCACAGAGCAGCAGGACCAAAGCTTCTCGAGGAGTGCAGAACCCTTCATGGATGCAATACCGGCGAAGCCAAGATAACAAAAGCCTACAACATAAAAAACGCTTCTTTTATCATTCACACGGTGGGACCAATTTACAGCGGCACTTCAAAGGACGCATTTCTTTTGGCCTCCTGTTATAAGAAGTCGCTTGATCTGGCAAAAGAGAATGGCTGCAAAAGCATAGCCTTTCCCGGAATCTCAACAGGCGTTTACGGTTATCCTTTGGATGAAGCTGCGAAGGTTTCGTATGAAGCGGTTTCGGAGTGGATAGACGACCACAAAGACTGCAAGATTGAAGTTTATTTTTGTTGCTTCAGAGACTCTGAAATGGCTGCTTATGAGCGTGTTATGGGATAATAGGATGTAGTTGACGCATCTTAATTGCAGTATAAATATCATAATAGCGCATCTTATACACGCCAAAATGCAACTTGAACATTTTTTAGAACCTCCCGTTTCCAAATCTGATATGTTTACATCAGACAAGGAAATGAGGAGGTTTTTCGGTTATGAGAAAGAATATTTTTACAAAGAGATTGGTCAAGAGAGTTGCAATTGTTATTGCATGTTTGGTAGTAGGTTTTGCAGTTGTTGGCTCCTGGTTTATAGGGGGTATGGTGGCAGATGGAATTCTTCATCAGAATGAGGACAAAGACACTCATTACAACAGCATAATGCAGCTTGAAGAGTGGGGATATGATACGGAAGGCTTTGAAAAGACGTATTCAAAAACAGAGATAAGCGCAACCGCGGAGGATGGAAATGTGGTTCCGGCCAACTTTTACGCGGGAAAAAATGATGAGATCGTCGTTTTGGTTCACGGTGCGGGCGGAGATCGCGCATGTATGTATCCGTTGGCTGAGAAATATCTCGAGGAGGGATACGGTGTGATATCAATCGATCAGAGGGGAAGCGGAAGCAATCCTGACGACGAGGTAACTTTCGGGATTAAGGAGCGTCTTGACGTTGAGGCTATGGTGGCTTACGCGAGGGAGGAGCTTGGCGCAGACAAGGTCATTGTCCATGGTCAGTCAATGGGAGCTCAGACGGCTGCCCTTTATGCCTCAAATGTCAGCACAGGCTCTGTGGAGACAGCAGATGCGGTTGTCTGCGACAGCCCGGTTCCGGGTATGGAGAGCTTGCTTAAAGATATGTTTGGCGACGGTGACAGAGAGTCTTTTGGCGCAATCTATTACACAACTGTTGGAAAGATTTATATGCAGCTTGTAAATCACATGAGTTTTGATGAAGCCGATACAATCGAGGTTGTCAAAAATGACAACATTCCGACAATGGTCATTGTTTCAACTGAGGATGAACTTTGTATGGCGGATGAGGTCAAAGAAGTTTATGATAATATAGGTTGCAAAGACAAGGCAATCATGTATGTTGAAAGTGAGCACATAAAGGGTGTAATCGATGATCCGAACGGATACATGGAGGGTGTGAATTCATTTTTGACAGGATTGGGGCTTTAAATGAGATTGAATTTGTTCGAAGACAAAGAGAATACGGATGAATATGTTGATGTGCATTTTGCAAATATGCGCCCGATGATCAGACAGATTATCGACACGGTAAATTCGGAGAGACCTACACTTTCAGGTAGAGTTGCAGATTCAGACATGGATGACGGGGATGAGATTTTTCTGGAACCGGAGGATATTTATTATCTCGATTTTGTGGACAGAAAGCTTTTTGCCTATACGAAAAATGGGGTTTATCGTCTGATGACAACGCTTGCATACTGCGAAGAAACGCTATGGAACTACGGTTTTGTCAGGGTTTCAAAGTCGAATCTTGTAAATATCTACAAGATAAGTCAACTCAAGCCGGATATGAATATGAAGGTCTATGCTTCGTTTGATAACGGTGAGAGAATCTGCATAAATCGAAGCTACAAAAAGAGTTTCAAGGAATATTTGCAGAAGATGAGGAGGATGTCGTGATGGAGAAGATAAAGACATTTCTGGTTGAACTTTGTTGCGTGTACACGATTGTATCGATAAGTGGCGCCATCATAAATATCATTGGCGGCACGGAGACCAGCAATTTGAATGTTATCGTGATGTTTGTCACATGTGCAATAGCAACGTTTGTACTTTATCTGCACCGTTTGTTTGACAATGTGAGTCCGCTTGTTATGATGATTGTGCAGTATCTGGTTGCCTGCATCCTCTGTGGATTGTTTATCCTTTTTATCAGTACTTTTGTTGACAAAGTGGAACCTGGCGGATGGTTTGAGTTTTATCGTTCATTTACGGTTCCTTATGTGATATTGGCAGCAGTATACTATTACAGGGTTTTTGCCGAGACAAAGGAGCAGGATGATATGCT
>JAILHT010000071.1 GCA_024695665.1 Lachnospiraceae bacterium | reverse complement strand
CGACTGTTCTTTATCAAGTGCATCTTTCATCGCCTTATCCATGTCCGGGGACAAATAATGGTTTGCCTTTATTGACATGTCGCATATTGCCTCTGTGATAAGTTTTGTATCTACATCTCTTCTCATTTTTGTTTCCTTTTTAAATCAATTACGATTTGTTCTAATTTGCGCCGGCTTTTAACGTAAATAAATGGCATATAGCTATATCAAATAACTATATGCCATTTTGGGCTTATTGCATCCGTTTATTCTGTAGCATCTGTATCTTCACTAACTGCATTTTCTTCGGAATCATCTTCATCCTCTGATAATGTATCTTCCTTAGATATTGTCTCTTTGACTTTTGCTACACTTGCGACAACTACATTTTCATCAACATTCATGAGTTTGACACCGCTTGTTACTCTGCTGAGCACGGATACTGTCTCAACACTGGTTCTTATGATAACGCCTTCTGTTGTGATAAGCATTATCTCATCATCTTTCTTGACAGAGAACATACCTACAAGATTTCCTGTCTTCTCGATGATCTTGTAGCACTTAACTCCTTTTCCGCCTCTGTGCTGTGTACTGAATTCGTCAAACTCTGTGAGTTTTCCGTAACCGTTCTCAGATACAAAGAGGAGATACTCATCCTTATTGTAGAGCTGCATTCCGATTACTTCATCCTGATCCATGAGATTCATTCCGATTACACCCATAGATACTCTTCCTGTTGTTCTCACATCTTTTTCGTTGAATCTAATACTCTGTCCGAATTTTGTTGCAAGTATTATATCATTTGTATTGTCAGTCTTCTTTACATCTATAAGTTCATCGTCATCTCTGAGTCTTATAGCAGTAAGTCCGATTTTTCTTATATTTGAATATTCTTCTATCTTTGTCTTCTTGATGATACCGTTCTTTGTGGCCATTATGAGATATTCATCATCTGAATAGCTGTCGACAGGAATCATCTTGTTCACCTTCTCATCCGGCTGAAGCTGGATAAGATTTATGATAGCTGTTCCTCTCGAGGTTCTTCCGGCCTCAGGAATCTCATATGCCTTGAGTCTGTATACTCGACCCTTGTTTGTATAGAACATGAGATATTCATGAGACGAAGTCATTATCATCTCGCTGATATAATCATTGTCGATTGTATCCATTCCCTTTATTCCACGGCCGCCTCTGTGCTGTGTTCTAAAGTTTTCAGGATCCATTCTCTTGATATATCCGAGTTTTGACATTGTTATTACAACATCTTTTTTAGGTATCATATCTTCGTCTGCGATATCATACTCATCAAATCCTATAGCTGTTCTTCTCTCATCTCCGAATTTTTCTCCGATTACAGAGATCTCCTCTTTGATAACTCCGAGAAGTTTTTTCTCATCTGCAAGGATAGCCTTGAGTTCATCGATTCTTGCCTTGAGTTCTTTGTACTCGTTTTCGAGTTTTTCTCTCTCCAAACCGGTGAGAGCACGAAGTCTCATATCTACAATGGCCTGTGCCTGTGCATCTGTGAGACCGAATCTGTTTTCAAGATTTTCTTTCGCAATCTGAGTATTTGCACTGCCACGTATTATCTGAATTACTTCGTCTATATGATCGAGCGCTATGAGTAAGCCCTCCAAAATGTGGGCTCTCTCCTCAGCTTTGTTGAGATCGTATTTTGTTCTTCTTGTTACAACATCCTTCTGATGCTCAAGATAATTGTCAAGTATCTCAAGAATACTGAGCACCTTAGGCTGGTTGTTTACAAGCGCAAGCATGATAACTCCAAACGTATCCTGGAGCTGTGTATGTTTGTAGAGCTGATTTAAGATGACATTCGGATTGACATCTCTTCTGAGTTCTATGCACACACGCATACCTTCACGGCTGGACTCATCTCTGATGTCTGTGATTCCGTCGATTTTTTTGTTTCTTGCAAGTTCTGCTATCTTATCAACAAGTCTCTGCTTATTTACTAGATATGGAAGCTCTGTGACGATAATTCTGTTCTTTCCGTTTGCCATAGGCTCTATGTCTGTGACGGCGCGAACTCTTATCTTTCCTCTTCCTGTTCTGTAAGCTTCCTCTATTCCCTTGGTTCCCAAAATTACACCACCGGTAGGAAAATCAGGTCCTTTTATTATAGGCAGAATCTCTTCTATATCTGTCGGTCTGTCATATTCTATACGGTTGTCTATAAGTTTTACGACAGCATTTATTGTCTCTTTAAGGTTGTGAGGAGGTATATTTGTAGCCATTCCTACTGCTATACCCGTAGTTCCGTTTACAAGAAGATTTGGAAATCTTGCCGGGAGAACCGTAGGCTCCTTCTCGGTCTCATCAAAGTTCGGTACAAAATCAACCGTATCTTTGTTGATATCCGAGAGCATCTCCATAGAGATTTTTGAAAGTCTTGCCTCAGTGTATCGCATGGCAGCGGCTCCGTCTCCATCGACTGAACCGAAGTTTCCGTGACCGTCAACCAGCGTGTATCTGAAAGACCAATCCTGTGCCATATTTACGAGAGCACCATATATAGAACTGTCTCCGTGTGGGTGATATTTACCCATTGTATCTCCGACGATACGAGCACATTTTCTGTGTGGCTTGTCGGGACCGTTGTTGAGCTCTATCATTGAAAAAAGTACTCTTCTTTGAACAGGCTTAAGTCCGTCCCTTACATCCGGAAGCGCACGGCTTGCAATGACACTCATTGCGTAATCTATATAGGATGTCTCCATTGTTTTTTTCAAATCCACGTCATGAATTTGATCAAATATTGTGTCATCCATCTAAACTATTTCCTCCTAATCGAATCAGCTTATATTAATTTGTCATGATTTCCACCTATGCTAAAACTTAAAGGTGAAAATCTCTCCGACTGAGTTAAATATCGAGATTTTGAACATATTTAGCGTTTTCTTCAATAAATTCTCTTCTCGGTTCTACCTTATCTCCCATGAGTGTGGTAAATGTGACATTGAGTTCCGATGCGTCATCATCGTCCATAACCACTCTCTTTAAGATTCTCTTTGAAGGATCCATGGTTGTCTCCCAAAGCTGTTCGGCATCCATCTCTCCGAGTCCTTTATAACGCTGAATCTTGTTGTTTCCGTCTCTTCCTATCTCGACAAGGATGTTGTTGAGTTCCTCATCGCTGTAGGCATACCATACCTTTTTGTTTTTCTCTATTTTGTACAAAGGCGGCTGAGCAAGGTAAACATGGCCCTGTTTTATAAGTTCCGGCATAAATCTGTACATGAAGGTGAGCATAAGTGTTGAAATATGCGCACCGTCAACGTCGGCATCGGTCATGATTATGATTTTGTCATATCTGAGTTTTGATATATCAAAATCTTCTCTGATTCCGGTTCCGAATGCGGTTATCATTGTTTTGATTTCCGCATTGTCATATATTCTTGCCTCTCTGGCTTTTTCTACATTTAATATTTTTCCTCTGAGCGGAAGTATAGCCTGAGTTGCTCTGGTTCTCGCTGTTTTTGCGGAACCGCCGGCGGAATCTCCCTCGACTATAAATATCTCACACTTTGAAGGATCTTTTTCAGAACAGTCAGCTAGTTTTCCCGGAAGCGCGAAGGTGTCCATCGCGGTCTTTCTTCTGGTGAGATCTCTGGCTTTTCTCGCAGCTTCTCTCGCTCTCTGTGACAATATTGATTTCTCACAGATAGTCTTTGCCACAGAAGGATTCTGCTCAAGGAAAATCGTAACCTGTTCGGTAACAACATTTTCAACAGCTCCTCTGGCCTCTGAGTTTCCGAGTTTCTGCTTTGTCTGTCCCTCAAACTGAGGCTCCTCAATCTTTATGCTTATAATAGCGGTAAGTCCTTCTCTTATATCATCTCCGGAAAGTACAGGGTCCGAATCTTTTAAGAGCTTGTTTGTTCTAGCATACTGATTGAAAACTTTTGTGATAGCATTTCTGAATCCGGTGAGATGTGTACCACCTTCCGGAGTCGTAATATTATTTACAAAACTGTATGAGGAATCATTGTAGGAATCGTTGTGCTGCATAGCAACCTCAACATATACTCCGTTTTTCTGTCCCTCGCAGTAAATAATATCACTGTAAAGAGGCTCGCTTCCCTTGTTGAGGTACTGAACATATTCTTTTATTCCTCCCTCATAATGGAAAACATCTTCTTTAATCTCTTCCTCGTTTCTTAAATCTCTTAAAGTAATTCTGAGATTCTTTGTCAAGAAAGCGGTCTGTCTGAGTCTCTGTTTTAATATCTTATAATCGTATGTTGTATCCTCAAATATCTCAGGATCCGGCTGAAAGGTTACTGTTGTACCTGTCTCATTTACATCGCACTCTCCGGTAACTGTAAGCTCGGTGGTTTTATGTCCGCGCTCATACTTCTGCTCATACACTTTTCCGCCGTTTTTTACTTTTACATCAAGCCATGTTGAAAGAGCATTTACAACAGATGCACCAACACCGTGAAGTCCACCGGATACCTTGTATCCTCCACCACCGAATTTTCCTCCGGCATGAAGTATTGTAAATACGACCTCAACTCCGGAAAGTCCAGATTTATGGTTTATTCCTACAGGTATTCCTCTTCCGTCATCTATAACAGTTATGGATTCACCCTTATTTATCTCAACAATAATATGTTTACAATAACCGGCAAGTGCCTCATCCACCGCATTGTCAACTATCTCGTATACAAGATGGTGCAGTCCCGTGGTTGAGGTGCTTCCAATATACATTCCCGGTCTTTTTCTTACAGCTTCAAGACCTTCAAGAATCTGGATTTGGTCTGCTCCGTATTCATTCGCCATTTATACTATCTCCTTATTCTCATATACATGACCTTCAATTACTTCAAAAATCTTATCTATCTCAAATCGATTTTTTATAAACTCATCAAGTCCTGTACATGTAACTATAGTTTGTGTGTCCGTTATATTATTCAAAAGAAAATTTTGTCTGCTACTGTCGAGTTCCGACAGTACATCATCCATAAGAAGTATCGGTTTGTCTTTTATTATCTCCTCTACTATCTTTATCTCAGACAGTTTCAAAGATAATGCAGAAGTTCTCTGCTGTCCCTGGGAACCGTATTTTCTTATGTCAGTGTCATTTATCAAAAATTTTATGTCATCATGATGAGGTCCCACCGAAGTGGATCCAAATTTCAAATCTTTTTCTCTGTTTTCCTTAAGATTTCTTTCGAAGCTTTCCTCATCTGTCTCAGGCTCGTAAAGAATCTTTAAATCTTCTTTATCTCCTGTAAGTTTTTTGTGTATATCATAGACGACAGGCATAAGCTCGTTTATGAATCTATTTCTTCTTGCTATTATCTTTTTTCCGGTCTCTATAAGCTGCATATCCCAGATATCAAGTGTATCCTTAAGCTCCGGTCTGTAATAGAGATCCTTTAAAAGCTTGTTTCTCTGAAGAAGTGTCTTGTTGTATTTTGTGAGATCTGACAGATATATCCTGTCAATCTGACAGAGTTCCATATCCATAAATCTTCTTCTCATCTGAGGACCTTCTTTTATGATGTACAGGTCTTCGGGTGAAAATACAACAATATTCAATATTCCAAACAGGTCCCTTGCTTTTTTTATCGGAACCTTGTTTACGGCAATTCCTTTTGCACCTTTCTTTTTGAGGTGAATGTCTATGCAATACTCGTTATCGTTTTTTTCAACCACGGTTCGGATGTGAGACTCGTCTTTTTCAAAACTTATTATCTCTTTGTCCTTGCTTCCCCTGTGAGATTTTGTGGTTCCGCTCAAATAAACCGCTTCGAGAATATTTGTCTTTCCCTGAGCGTTATCTCCGTACAAAATATTTGTTCCACTGTCAAATTCCATGTTCAGTGATTCATAATTTCTGTAGTTCAATAATTCCAACGATTTTATTATCATTACTACATTATTTCCACAGTTTTATCCTCGAAGGAAAAGCTGTCTCCGCTATATAATTTGCGACCTCTTCTAGTCTCAACTTCCCCGTTGACCTTTACAAGACCGTCCTGTATGAACATTTTTGCATCGACTCCCGAACCTACAAGCCCTGCTTTTTTCATGGCCTGGCCCAGTTTTATGAATTCGTCGCCTTCTCTAATACTAATTTGCATTGAAGTTTACCGGTAATATCAGATAGATATAATCTTCTTCTTCGTTTCTTATGAAACATGGTGCCTTTGGATTTACCATGTAGAGAGTCACTCTCTCTTCATCGATTACCCTTAAGGCATCTATAAAGAACTTCGGATTAAATCCTATTACTATATCCTTTCCTTCTTTTTCGATATCTATATCTTCCTTCATGGATCCTATAAATGAATTGATGCTAAGCTCCATATTTGATTCTGCAACATTCATGATTATAGGTTTTCTATCTCCCTCTTTTACAAGGAGGGTTGCTCTGTCTATACAATCGAGAAGTTCTCTCTTGTTTATGATAACCTTAGTCTCATATGCATTTGAAAGCATCTGCTCAATTTTGAAATACTCACCTTCAATGAGTCTTGATACAACAGTTGTTTTTTCAAACTCAAAAAGAATGTGATTGTTTGTGATAAAGATATTTACATCCTCATCCGCTGCTCCCGGAATAATCTTACTTATCTCATTTAAAGTTTTTCCCGGGACTACAACCTTCTTTTCAGGATAATTTTCTTTGAGCTGTATTTTTCTTATTGCAATTCTGTGTCCGTCAAGGGATACAACCATAAGTCCGTTGTCTTTTATATGAAAAAGCTCACCTGTCATGAGTTTGTTTGAGTCATTGTCAGATATACAAAAGATTGTCTGTCTTATCACTTCTTTTAAAGTAAACTGTGAAATGGTAAGAGGATCGTTTCTTTCTATAAAAGGTAAATAAGAAAAATCTTCCCCTGATTTTCCTATAATATTGAACTTTGCTTTCTCACAGGTTATGACCGTCTTGAATTCCGCATCTGTTTCTATTAGAACTTCACTGTCAGGAAGTTTTCTTACTATATCTGAAAAAACTTTTGCATCGAGAGCTATAATTCCATGTTCTTCAATGTTTCCTTCAACAACTGTTTCAATTCCAATCTCAGTATCATTGGCAGTCAATTTTATGACATCCGATGATGCGTCGAAGAGTATACATTCCAAAATCGCCATTGTTGTTCTTGTAGGAACAGCTTTTGAAACTGTATTCACTCCTTTGAGTAATTCTGATTTTGCACATCTGACTCTCATGCGGCAAAAAGCTCCTTTCATGTATGTTAATATAAGTAAATATTAGTATTAATATTATTAGGGGCTGTTCAAAAGTTTAAAACCACTCCAAAGCCTCTAATAATCTGGGTTTTACGAGTTGAATAAAGCAGTTAAATCTCTGTTAATCTATTGTTTAATTTGTGTGTAAAATTTAAAAACACATTTTAAGTAATTTTTATATTGTTGAGTTTTAAATTCTTATCAACCGAGTATAAACTGCATAAATGAATAATAAACCGTCTCTCCACAGAGTTTTGTACAGGTTAATAACAATGTTGATAACTTGTGGATAACCCTGTGAATATACTGTTAATACAAAGTTAAAATTATGGATAACTTTAATTTGGGTTTATTTTTTTCTGTATGGTCTCAATCATATTCCTTGTAGTTTCGTTGGTCTCAAGCTCATCCGACATCTTGTTGATACCGTGGAGAATTGTTGAGTGATCTCTTCCACCTAAAAGCTGACCTATGCTGTCCAATGGAATATCTGTCATCTGTTTGCATAGATACATAGCAACCTGTCTTGCTCTTACATAGTCGGAGCTTCTGTTTTTTGATATCATCTGGTTGATAGGAAGCTGAAAATGCTCCGATACTACTTCAACTATGAGCTGAGGAGTAACTTCTCTGGGTTTGTCCGGAGTTATGATATTCTGAAGTTCATTTATTGCTACATCTATAGTAATCTCTTTCTTTTCTATCTTTGCGTAAGCGAGCAGTTTATTGAAGGCTCCTTCAAGCTCTCTGATGTTTGATTTTATATTTGTCGCTATATAGTTGAGTATTTCATCATCGAGATTTATTGCCTCTGATTCAGCAAGTCTTCTCAAGATAGCCATTCTTGTCTCATAATCAGGATATCCTATATCAGCCATCAGACCCCATTCGAATCTCGATTTGATTCGATCTTCTAATGACTGCATTTCTCTAGGTGGTTTATCTGAACTTATTATTATCTGCTTTCCTGCTGAGTGAAGAGCATTGAAAGTATGGAAAAACTCATCCTGAGTTGCTTCTTTTCCTATGATAAACTGAATATCGTCGATCATAAGAACGTCCACGGTTCTGTATTTTTCACGGATTTTGTTCATTGCTGAAGCATTTCCGTTTCTGATGGATTCAACTATCTCATTTGTAAATTCTTCTGAGGTTACATAGAGAACCTTTGTTGAAGGTTGTCTTTCAATAATGTAGTTTCCGATTGAATGCATAAGGTGAGTCTTTCCGAGTCCAGGTCCTCCGTAAATATAAAGAGGATTGAATGCATTTCCCGGTGATTCGGCAACAGCAAGCGCTGCTGACTGGGCAAATCTGTTGTTACTTCCAACGACAAATTTTTCGAAAGTATAATTGTGATTCAGGTTTGCTTTTTCTGTTGCTTCCTTATTATAAGTGTTGTTTTTTGATTCTGATTTATTCTCTTTTGGAATTTCGGCTTTTTGATAATTGTCCAATTCTTCCGGAATAATATATTTTATCTCATAGTCCTTACCGGTCACTTCGGCTATAACTGCCATCAGAGGTGAAGTGTATTTCTTCATTATATAATTCCTTGTCATTGAACTATTGTCAGACTTGATCAGTATATAAACAGTCCTATCTTCAACTTTAAAAACTTCCAACGGTTCTACCCAAGTGCTGAAAGAAATAGGAGTTAATTCAAACTCCTCTTTTAAAAGTTCTTTTATTTCGTTCCATTTATCGATAAGTAATTCCATAAAACTCTCCTGGTAAATCTAGTATAGGCATACTTTCCCTTATAGTTTGCCTACCTTATAATAATAACTTAATTAGCCCAAATAAGCAATGTGAAAAGAAAACTAATAAATAGGGCATTTTGTCCTTAAATTGATTTAAAAGGCATTATAGCGTGTTTTAGGAAGTTGTTAACAAAAATCCACAGAAATTTTTGAAATATTAACAGGTTTTCCACTAGTTATCAACAATGTGTGGACAATTTATGAGATTTATACAAATTTTAACTGTATAATTTCTAGATATAGATTTGTTTTATTTTTTTTAAAGCATATGTTGTGTTTAATATTGTTGATAGTAAAAAATCCTTATATTTACTTGACTTAGAGGCTTTTTTTGATATAATTAGTGAGATGTTTTTTGATAAGGAGGTGAATGCTATAATGAAGATGACATTCCAGCCAAAGAAGAGACAGAGAGCCAAAGTTCATGGTTTCAGATCTAGAATGAGTACTGCAGGTGGAAGAAAAGTTTTAGCTGCAAGAAGATTAAAAGGAAGAAAAAGATTATCAGCTTAGGCCACATTTTGTGGTCTTTTCTTCTTTTTAGAACTTTATGAGGTGATTTATAATAATGAAGTTTTCGGAATCACTGAGAAAGAACAATGATTTCAAGAATGTATATAATAAGGGAAAGTCTCATTCAAATAAGAACCTGGTAATGTATGTTCTTGAAAACGGGTCTGAGAAGAACAGAATAGGTATTTCTGTAAGTAAAAAAGTTGGAAATAGCGTAGTAAGACATCATTTAAAAAGATTAGTCAGAGAAAATTACAGGCTACATGAAGAAATGTTTAATAACGGTTTAGACATTGTAGTCATAGCAAGGGTAAATGCAAAGGACGCTTCCTTTTTTGATATAAAAAAGGCTTTGTTACATCTTGGAAATCTTCATGGAATTATTAATTCGGTAAATGAAAGAAATGTGGAACAATTATGAAATATATTATGATTGCTTTGATCAGATTTTATAGAAAATATCTTTCACCGTTGAAAACTACCAAGTGTCCGTATACGCCGACCTGTTCCGAGTATGCTCTTGAAGCTATTACAAAACACGGAGCGATAAAGGGAGGTCTTCTCACTTTGTGGAGACTTATGAGATGCAATCCGTTTTCGCATGGAGGATATGATCCTGTTCCATAATAGGGAGGTTTAAATTGTCAGAGATAGTTTTGACTGCTTACAATGGTCTTATTTTGGGACCTATTGCTAAGCTTCTTGGTGTGGTAATGAACTTGATTTATGCCGCAATGTCTTCACTCTTCGGAATTGAAAACATCGGTTTGACCATCATTATTTTTACCATTCTCATTTATATCTGTATGTTTCCGCTCACTTATAAGCAGCAGAAGTTTGCTAAGGTTTCTTCTCTTATGCAGCCTGAGATAAAAGCTGTTCAGGCAAAATATCAGGGAAAGAAAGATCAGGCTTCCATGACTGCAATGCAGCAGGAAACAACAATGATTTATGACAAATACGGAGTTTCTCCGACAGGTAGCTGTGGTTATATGCTTATCAGCTTTCCTATACTTTTAGCTCTTTACAGAGTTATTTACAATGTACCGGCTTATGTAAGTTCAGTTAAAAATGTTTTCCTTGAGCTTGCAAACGGTATCATGGGAGTTGACGGTTATAAGGATATAATGACCGAACTCGTTTCTGAGGTAAATCTTTCAGGTGTATCTGTTGATTTTACCGCTACTGATGATGGTGTTATCCAAAATTACATCATCGATGTTTTGAACAAACTCAGTTCTTCAAACTGGGACACACTTTCGGAAAAATTCTCATCTCTTTCTTCGATTATAGATACTACTCAGGTCGAAGTCAGCAAGATGGATTATTTCCTTGGACTTAATATTGCGGACTCTCCGCTCAGCATCATTCAGTCAAACTGGGCAAACGGTAGCATTTATCTTACTATTGCAGCCGCTTTGGTTCCAATCCTTTCATATTTGGGACAGGTTCTCAATATGAAGATGATGCCAAGTTCAGCTACTGACGGAAATGATCAGATGGCAAGACAGATGAAGACAATGAATACTATGATGCCTCTTATGTCTTTGTTCTTCTGTTTTACATTGCCTGTCGGTGTCGGCCTTTATTGGACAGCCGGTGCTTTTATAAGAACTGCTCAGCAGTATGCCCTCAATCGTCATTGGAAAAATGTTGATATGGATAAGATCATTGAGGAAAACCGTGAGAAGCTTAAGAAAAAGCGTGAGAAAATGGGAATTTCTGAAAACCAGATTAACAACGCTGCAAAGCTTAACACCAGAAGAATCGAAAACGGAGCCAAAATCTCTACAAATGATTCTGCTTCTAAAGAAGAACAGTTACAGAGAGCTGCTGATGCTAGAAGTAAGGCAAAAGCCGGAAGTCTTTCCGCAAAAGCAAATCTTGTAAAAGAATTTAACGAAAAGAATAATAAATAGGAGGCAATGTTTTATGGAATTTATTGAAGTTTCAGGTAAAACAGTTGAAGATGCCATTACAGAAGCAACTGTACAGCTCGGTGCTACAAGCGACGAGATTATATATGAAGTTGTTCAGGAAGGAAGCACAGGTTTCCTTGGAATTGGAAGTAAACCTGCTGTTATTAAAGCCAAGAAGAAAGATTCTGTAGAAGATTTTGTAAGAGATTTCCTCGGAAAAGTATTGGAGGCTATGGAAGTCAAAGCTGAGATAATCATTACAAAGCCTGAGGATGAGAAAGTTCTCGATGTTGATCTTCAGGGTGATGACATGGGAGTTTTGATTGGAAAGAGAGGTCAGACACTCGACTCACTTCAGCTTCTTACAAACCTTGCCGTACATAAGAACTTTGAAGATTATTACAAAGTAAAGATGGATACGGAAAATTACAGAAAGAGAAGAAAAGATACTCTTGAAAATCTTGCAAAGAACATTGCATACAAGGTTAAGAGAACTAAACGTCCGGTTTCTTTAGAGCCTATGAATCCTTTTGAGAGAAGAGTTATCCACTCTGCATTACAGAATGATAAATATGTTACAACACACAGTGAAGGTGAAGATCCTTACAGATATGTTGTTGTTACTTTAAAGAAATAATTGAGATAAACCATTGCATGATAAGATCTATTTTGATATCTTTTCTGCAGTGGTTTATTTTTTGTGTTTATCGATGAATTGAATTAATGGAGTCTTTATGAGTGATTCAACAATTGCAGCTATTGCAACCGGTACAAATAACAATGGAATAAGTATTATTAGACTTAGCGGTGATGAATCTATTTCAATCTGTGACAAGATTTTTAAGAGTGTAAAAAATAAAAAACTTACCGAGTTCAAATCTCATACGGTTCATTATGGGTACATATATGACGATGATGAGAAAATCGACGAGGTTCTTGTCGTATTAATGAAAGGGCCAAACTCATATACAAAGGAAGATGTTGTTGAAATCAACTGTCATGGTGGATTTGTTGTATCATACAAGATACTCGATCTTCTTATAAAAATGGGAGCCAGACCTGCTGAGCCGGGTGAATTTACAAAAAGAGCTTTTTTGAATGGAAGAATAGATTTGTCAGAAGCTGAATCTGTAATAGATGTTATCAATTCACAGAATGATTTTGCTTTAAAAAATTCTATGAAACAGCTTAGTGGATATCTTTTCAATATTTTTGATTCAATAAGGAAGTTTCTTATTCATGAGCTTGCTTTTATTGAATCTGCTTTGGATGATCCTGAACATTTTTCAACCGAAGGTTATCCTATAAAGCTTAGAGAAGAACTCATTCCTCATATTGGAAAGATAGATAAACTTATAAAGTCTTTTAATGACGGTATAATTCTAAAAGAAGGAATCGATACGGCCATAGTGGGAAAACCAAATGCCGGAAAGTCTTCTCTTTTAAATCTTTTTGTTGGTTATGACAGAGCTATCGTAACAGAGATTGCCGGAACAACAAGAGATGTTCTCGAGGAGCATATCAATTTTGACGGACTTCAGCTAAATATCACAGATACCGCAGGAATTAGAGATACTGAAGATACGATAGAGAAGATTGGTGTAAATAAATCTTTAGAGTGTATCGAAAATTCAAATCTTATTTTGTATGTTATCGATTCATCTGTTCCTCTTGATCAAAATGATGAGGACATTATAAAAGCTGTTACAGACAAGAAGGTTATTGTTCTTTTAAATAAGTCCGACCTGAGTCAGGTCGTCTCAGAAGATGATATAAAAGAAAGACTTGATTGTAATGTTATTCCTGTTTCTGCTAAATTCAATGACGGAATGGAGGAACTTAAAAAACTTATAAGAGAAATGTTTTTGTCAGGAGATATAAAATCAAATGATGAGGTTTTCATAACAAATGCCAGACAAAAAGATGCCCTTGTTATGGCCTATGACAGTTTAAAAAATGTTATAGCAAGTATAGATGATGGAATGCCTGAAGATTTCTTTTCGATTGATATGATGAATGCCTATGATAAGCTTGGTCTCATCACAGGAGAATCGGTGGAAGACGATCTGATGGAAGAAATATTTAAGAGTTTTTGTGTAGGAAAGTAAGGTAATCAAATGAAACATATTCATGAAGCCTATGATATTTGTGTTGTCGGTGCCGGTCATGCCGGATGTGAGGCTGCGCTTGCATGTGCGAGACTCGGTTTTAACACTGTATTATTTACGATAAGTGTGGACAGCATTGCCCTCATGCCATGTAATCCGAATATCGGTGGAAGTTCAAAAGGTCATCTTGTCAGAGAGATTGATGCTTTAGGCGGCGAGATGGGTAAAAATATCGATAAGACTTTTATACAGTCAAAGATGTTGAATAAATCCAAAGGCCCTGCGGTTCATTCTTTGAGAGCACAGGCTGACAAACTCAGGTATTCAACTGAGATGAGAAGAACTTTGGAGAACACAGACAATCTTACAATAAGACAGGCAGAGGTTGCGGAGATTGTAACCGATGATGATAACAATATCATTGGAGTCAAAACTTTGTCAGGGGCTTATTATGAATGTAAGGCGGCTGTTTTATGCACCGGAACTTATCTGAATGCAAGATGTCTTACCGGTGAGATGGTTGTTTATACCGGACCTAATGGTTTACAGGCTGCAAATCATCTTACAGATTCATTAAAAGCACATAATGTAGAGATATTCCGCTTTAAAACAGGAACACCTGCAAGAATTGACGGTAGAACAATAGATTATTCCAAGATGGAACCACAGTATGGTGATGAGAGAGTTGTGCCATTCTCATTCACTACTGATCCGGAATCTGTTCAGAAGGAACAGGAACTTTGCTATCTTACTTATACCAATGAAAAGACACATGAGATAATAAGAGCAAATCTGGACAGATCTCCTCTTTATGCCGGAGTAATTGAAGGAACCGGTCCAAGATATTGTCCTTCAATTGAGGATAAGGTCGTAAGATTTGCTGATAAAGAGAGACATCAGATTTTTATCGAGCCTGAAGGACTTGATACCAATGAGATGTATGTCGGTGGAATGTCCAGCTCACTTCCTGAGGATGTTCAGATTGATATGTATAGAACAGTTCCGGGACTTGAGAATGCAAAGATTGTAAAAAATGCATATGCTATCGAGTATGATTGTATAAATCCAAATCAGCTTTACTCTTCTCTGGAATTTAAAAATATACATGGCCTTTTCAGTGGAGGTCAGTTTATCGGAAGTTCCGGTTATGAGGAAGCCGGAGCACAAGGTCTGATCGCAGGTATAAATGCTGCGAGAAAACTTCAAGGCAAGGAGCCTCTTATTTTAAAGAGATCCGATGCTTATATAGGAGTTCTTATAGATGATCTTGTAACAAAAGAAAATCACGAACCTTACCGAATGATGACTTCAAGAGCGGAATATCGTCTCCTTTTGAGACAGGATAATGCCGATTTGAGACTTTCAGAGATAGGACATGAAGTTGGACTTATATCAGATGAGAGATATGAATACGTTTTAAATAAGAAGAAACTCATTGCAGATGAGATTGAGAGACTTTCTACTATTGTTATCGGTGCTAACAAAAAAGCACAGGAAGTATTGTCCAAATATGATAGTACTCCACTTAACACAGGTACAAAGATGATCGAACTTATCAGACGTCCTGAGTTAAACTATGATGCACTTGCTCCTTTGGATCCGGAGAGACCTGATCTTTCCGATGATGTCAGGGAACAGGTAAATATCAATATAAAATATAGCGGATATATTGATCGTCAGTTCAAACAGGTTGAACAGTTCAAAAAGCTCGAGGGAAAGAAACTTCCTGTCGACTTTTCATATGATAAGGTTTACGGTCTTCGAAAAGAAGCTGTTCAGAAACTCAATAATATTAAGCCTCTTTCAATAGGACAGGCATCACGTATTTCCGGAGTTTCGCCTGCAGATATTTCTGTTTTACTCGTTTATATGGAACAGAACCGTAATGAATTTAAATAGGATAGATTTATGGAAAAAATTGAATGCATAGAATTTATTAAGAATAAATTTAATGATATAAACATCCACCTTTTAGAATTACAAGCGGAAAAACTATACATTTATTATGATTTTCTTGTAGAAAAGAATAAAGTAATGAATCTTACGGCTATTACTGAATTTGAAGATGTTGTTTTAAAGCATTTTATAGACTCGTGTTTGCTTATAATCAAATATGATATCCCAGAAGGAGCATCTGTTCTTGATCTTGGTACCGGGGCAGGATTTCCCGGTATACCATTAAAGATCGTTAGGGAAGATTTGAAAATCACTTTAGCTGATTCACTCAACAAGAGAATCAATTTTTTGAATGAAGTAATAGAAAAGCTTGAACTTAAAAATATTGATACTGTTCATTCGAGAGCTGAGGACCTGGCTAGAGATACTTCTTATAGAGAACAGTTTGATTTTTGTGTTTCAAGAGCTGTTGCAAATCTTTCTACTTTGTCGGAGTATTGTATTCCTTTTGTAAAAGTTGGAGGATTTTTTGTATCGTATAAATCCGGTAATATAGAAGAGGAATTGGTACAGGCTAATAAAGCTTTAAATTTACTTGGCGGTGAAAAGGAGAATGTTATCGAGTATTCATTACCTGATTCCGATATTTCCAGGTCACTTATATTTGTAAAGAAAGTAAAGACTTGTTCAAAGAAGTATCCAAGAAAATCAGGGGTTCCTTCAAAAACACCACTTTGCTAAAAATAACTTTATTTGTAACAAAAAACTTCCTTTAGTACTAATTTCATGTTATATTTATTTGTAGGCTTAAAATTTTCTTTTATGATTTTTTAGTTAAATAGAGGTCTGCATGGTTATTGAATTTTTAGAAAAGAAGTCTAAAGAAATTGCAGATGAGAGAAATGAGATTTTTGAGAATATAGAAAATCTTAATGTTGTGATTGCAGAGAATGCCAAGTTTATTGAGTATCTCGAAAATTCACATGATTCTAATGTTGATATATTTTCACCTGTAGTTGTCAGCTCTTCCGATGATAGCAGATTGGAAGAATTGAAATCCGAACAGGAAAATCACATTAATACACTGCAAAACTTACAGATAAAATACAACAATTTATGCCAGGAATATGATGAGAGTATAAATGTTATAGAGATTGTAAAGAAACATTACAATCTCAGTAAAAAAATTGTTGATGATAATATCAGTGATGAGGAGCTTTTTAATATACGATTGCTCGAAGCTCAGGAATATGAAAAACAGAGGATTGCCAGAGAACTCCATGACTCTTCTGTTCAGACTATGACAAGTCTGGTTCACAAGATTGAACTTTGTACCAAACTTATTGAAATGGATCCGATTCGATGTAAGCTTGAACTTATGGTAATGTCCAAAACTCTTAAGGATGTTATACAAGAAATGAGAAATATGATATATAATCTCCGGCCGATGTCGTTTGATGATATTGGACTTGACGTTACCATAGAAAGAGCACTTTCAGATATAGAGACTCGTGGTGTTGTCCATACAAATTATATTGTTGAAGGCGAATCACCTAAGATAAAACAGGTTGTTGCTCTTACACTTTTGAGAGTTATTCAGGAGGCATGTAATAACTCCTTGAAATATGCTAATGCTACAACAATTACTGTTAAGAATATATACACTCCGACAATGATTGAAACATTTATCGAAGATGACGGTTGTGGATTCGATGTTGAGAGTTATGATTCTAAAATAAGAGATGATAACTCCGGTTTTGGTATGAATACGATGAGGGAGCGTGTTTACTTGCTTTCAGGAGAAATTGAAATTAAGTCCAAGATTGGAGAAGGTACAAAAATACATATAAAAATACCTATTAAGGAGGAAAAACAAAAATGATTAACATTATGATTGCTGATGATCATTCAATGATAAGAGAGGGTTTGAAACAGCTTCTTGAACTTGAAGGTGATTACAAAGTTATAGCTGAGGCCAGTGATGGACTTGAGTGTTTAAGCAAACTTGAAACTATTACACCGGATATCTTATTACTTGATATCAACATGCCAAATTGTAACGGACTTGAAGTTCTCGAAAGACTCAGAGCAAAGAAATCAAAAGTTAAAGTTCTCATCCTTACAGTTCATAATGAGGTTGAATATCTTATTAAGGCTGCTGATATCGGAATTGATGGATATGTTCTTAAAGATTCAAGTTCTGATGAACTTAAGACTGCTATCAATGATATTCTCGAAGGAAAACAGTACATTCAGCCAAGTCTCATTCCTACAATGAATGCAAGACTTGTTGCCAGAGATAATGATCAGGAAATGCTTGATTCACTCACAAGAAGAGAACTTGATGTATTGAAAAATCTTGCTGTTGGAATGTACAATAAAGAAATTGCTCAGAAACTTGATATTAGTGAGCGTACTGTAAAGAACCATGTATCAAACATTTTTAAGAAAATCAGCGTTGCTGATAGAACTCAGGCAGCTATTTTTGCTATAAGAAATAATCTTGTAGATATTAACTAGTTTTGAGTATCTATATATAGTATAGAATATTATATAAAGGGATTGAAAGTTTCACGTGAAACATTTTAATCCCTTATATTTATCAAACTAGATATTGTGGATGTGAGATTTGAAATAAATTAATGAAACCCTAAATCTTGAGAATTGTTTCACGTGAAACATTTTTAAACTGTTATCGTGAAACAAGATAATAATAAAAACACCCATCTAGATATAGGAATACAATGATTTTATATAGTCTTGCTTAATACTCTTTTACTATAGTTAGTAAAAAAATCTAGTGATAGAATAAATAATCATAACTGAAAGGAACTTGAGATGGGGAGAATTATTGCAATAGCAAATCAGAAGGGCGGAGTTGGAAAGACAACAACTGCTATTAATCTATCGGCCTGTCTTGCTGAAGCCGGCAAAAAAGTTCTGACTATCGATACCGATCCGCAGGGAAATACAACAAGTGGACTCGGTGTAGACAAAAACGAACTTGAAAATACAATTTATGAATTACTTTTGGATGAGTGTACCATAAACCAGTGCCTGGTCAAAACAGATATTGATAATCTCTGGCTTATACCATCAAATGTAAATCTTGCCGGAGCAGAGATAGATTTGCTTGATGTAAAAGACAAACAATATATATTAAGAAACTCATTGGACTATATAAAGGATGACTATGATTTTATTTTGATAGATTGTCCACCGTCATTAAATATGTTGACGGTAAATGCCATGGCAACAGCGGATACCATACTTGTACCGATACAATGTGAGTACTATGCATTGGAAGGATTGAGCCAGTTGCTCAACACAATCGATCTTGTTCATGAAAGACTTAACGAACATCTGACAATGGAAGGTGTCGTATTTACAATGTATGATGCAAGAACGAATCTTTCTTTACAGGTAGTGGAAAACGTTAAAAAGAATCTTAATACAACAATTTATAAAACAATTATTCCTAGAAATGTAAGACTTGCGGAAGCACCTTCACATGGATTGCCAATAAATATCTATGATCCAAAATCGGTTGGAGCAGAAAGCTACAGAAATTTGGCGCAGGAAGTAATTAACAGAGAGGTATAAGTCATGGCAGTTAAAAAGAGCGGATTAGGTAAAGGACTTGATTCATTAATCCCGGAGAAAAAGACATCGGGAGCAAAGAAGACAGAGGTAAATAAAGACAGTCTTGAAGATGCTGTCTATTTGGATATCAATAAAGTAGAACCGAATAGAGAACAGCCAAGAAAAAAATTCGATGAGGATGCTCTTGAAGAGTTGGCTGATTCTATCAAAGAACATGGAGTTCTTGTTCCTCTTCTTGTAAAAGACAGAGGAGATTATTATCAGATTATAGCAGGTGAAAGAAGATGGAGAGCTGCAAAGAAGGCAAAGCTCAAACAGGTTCCGGCACTTGTAAAAGATCTTACCGAACAGGAAATCGTTGAGATTTCACTTATAGAAAATATCCAGAGAGAAAACTTAAATCCAATAGAGGAAGCAGTTGCATACAAAAAGCTTTTGGAGGAATTCCATCTTAAGCAGGATGAAGTTGCAGAGAGAGTATCAAAGTCAAGAGCTGCAGTGGCAAACTCAATGAGACTCCTCAAACTTTCCGAGAAAGTCCAGCAGATGCTTATAGATGAGCTTATCACAACCGGCCATGCCAGAGCACTTATCGCAGTTGAAGATGAAGAAAAACAGTATGCAATAGCTCAGAAAATTCTTGATGAGAAACTCAGTGTACGAGACACAGAGAAACTTATAAAGAAGATGTCGGCTGAGAAAAAAGAAAAAGAGAAAAAGGAACAGTATCTCGATCCTCAGCTTGACGCAGTTTACAAGGATATGGAAGAAAAAATGAAAGATATCCTTGGAACAAAGGTGATAATAAACAAAAAAACTCCGGAGACCGGAAAAGTGGAAATAGAATACTATTCTCAGGATGAACTTAACAGAATAATAGAGATGTTTCAAAAAATAAACTAGGATGAAGATAGAGAAATGATAGAGCAGTATATAGGAATTGATAGTGAATATGTGGTTATAGGACTTGTTGGTGCAGTAGCATTACTTCTGATTTTATGGCTTGTAAGCATTATCCAGTATCATGGTCTTAAGAAAAAGTATAAGGCTTTTATGGATGGAAAAAATGCAAAGTCTTTGGAAGAAATGATTACAGAGAGAATAGGTCAGATAGATTCCCTTGAGATGAAGGTAAAAGATCACGAGAGAGATATCAATGATATATTCAAGAATCTCAAATACACATTCCAGAAAGTTGGATTGGTTAAATATGACGCATTCAATGAGATGGGCGGAAAGCTTAGCTTTTCTCTTTGTATGTTGAATGAGACAAACGATGGTTATATTATAAATGCTATGCATAGCCGCGAGGGTTGTTATACATATATAAAAGAAATAATTGACGGAAATTCGGTGATTCAGCTCTCTGACGAGGAGAAGGAAGCGCTGAATATGGCAGTGAAAATGGATACCAAGAAATAATCTATCCGCTTTCACAGGGTAGTAGAGTATGAAATCGGTAAAACTATCAGAACTGAAGGGCGGAGAGATATTATCCTGCCCGGTACTCAGTAAATCAAAAGAGGTACTTATTCCTGAAGGAATAGAATTAAAAAAAGAATATATTGATTTATTGCAACGACTTGAAGTGGAAACCGTTTCAATCATAGACACGGAAGCAACCTCACGTGGTTTGGTACTTAGTGATGTCAAATTCGATGAGTATGTAAAAAATATCAAGCGATTGTTGGAAAAACATACATACACAGGAAAAGACAATCTTGTTGTGACAAAAGATATTGCTGAAAGTCTATTACACAGTATTGACGAACAGCTCGAAAATGACGATAAACAATATGAGATATACAGTCACGAAGCCGATCTGTACGAACACACTTTGGCGGTGACAATTATCTCTACAGTGATTGGAAGAAAACTAAAACTCTCCGACACCGAAATGCGGAATCTGATGCATGGGGCAATATTGCACGATCTTGGAATAAGGTATATCACTGTACCTTACATAAATATTGATCTGGAAAAAAACGGCCCGGCGGAAGTTTTTGAGTACAAAAAACATACCATATTGGCGTATACTGTTTTGGAAAACGAAAAGTGGCTTTCGAAGGAGGCGAGAAATATAATCCTCTCCCACCACGAAAAAATGAACGGAGCCGGTTTTCCGTTGAAGCAAAAGAAACAGGATATAATCTGCAGAATAGTTCAGTTTGCGGATGCCTATGATTGTCTCATCTCCGGAATGGAATGTGTAAAGAGAACCAAGGAAAATGTAGATGAACATTTTGCAAAAAGGAAGGGAGTAGAATACGATTCAAAGATAATGGATGTATTTTACACCTGGTTTAAATAAGGAATATTTAATATGCATGAATATTTGAAAGCAGTTGGTTTTTCAGACATCAACAAACAGGATATGAAAAAACTCCTTGACGATGTTATGGAAAATGCAACTTTCATAGATAACACGATAGGTTCTGATGGGACCGAAGTTATCCAGATGAAAAAGAACTACGGGGAGAATATCGGAATCGCGGTATGCGGAACATACAACGAGGACGGTGATTTTTCCTTCGAATACTATTATCCATATTTTGACGGAACCGGAATAAGCAGCCGTGAGAAAGTCGAGACACAGAGATTTTCCGACAGAGAAGCTTATGCTGTAGTCTGCGATGACATAAATGTAGGGGTTACTCTGATTTATTATATGCAGAATATATGCGAGTATTTGAAGGAGACAAAGAATAAACGCATAGAGACTATGAATGTCGGAACAACGCTTGCCGCATTGTCGGTTGAAGGTATGATACTTCTTCCGGTTAAGAAAACTGAAAAGTCAAAAAATTTTTCCAAGAAGAAAAATAATGAGAGAAACAATCTTATCGCAGCTGCGAAAGCCGGCGATGAGGACGCGATAGAGAGCCTGACACTGGAGGATATCGACACTTACTCAATTCTTTCGAGAAGAGTGATGAGGGAGGATATCCTAAGTATAGTCGACACATATTTTATGCCTTACGGAGTTGAGAGCGATCAGTATTCCATAATGGGTGAAATATTGAATTATTATCATACGACAAACACTCTGACAGGCGAAAAAATCTATATCCTGACTGTAGATACGAACGGACTTACCTATGATGTCTGCATAAACGAGAAAAATCTTTACGGACAGCCGGAGATCGGCAGACGTTTCAAGGGTAATATATGGATGCAGGGAAAACTGAATTTTGATATGTAAAAAGATTTGATAAATGAGTCAAACTGATATATAATCTATCATTGTCAGTTAAAAATGTCTGCGTAGCTCAGCTGGATAGAGCGACCGCCTCCTAAGCGGTAGGTCGGGTGTTCGAATCACCTCGTGGACGTTTGATATAAGGCGTAAGTGAATAACTTACGTCTTTATTTTTTAACCGGTTAGAGTGCAAGATTAGACTAAACAATCTTGTATACAAAAATAAGTTGTTTTAAAGTTTTAAATTTTTACAAATTTAGGAAAAAAGTACTGTTTTAGTATTGAATTATCAGAAAACAACTGTTAAGATTAAAAATAATGCCGATATAAAATAATATGAGCAATTTGCAAATAAAGAAACAGAATCGACACGGGGGCAAGAGAATGGATAACAACGAAAAGCAAGTTAAGGAAGAAAAAAAGAAATACGAAGATTACAGTCAAAATATTCTCCTTGGAGTCCTTAGTTTGGGAATTTTGGTTGTCTGTGAGATGTATGTGATGATAAATCTGCCAATAGAATTTATTATTGGTGTTGGCGCAGTTATCCTCGTGGATCTCTACATTACATATAAGAATATTGAAAAGCAGCGTGCCGTCAGAGAGTCGATGCTTGATGACAAACTCGATGGGCTTATCAAAAGCGAGAAAGCCACTTATCTTTTGAGCAGAAAAAGATTTGATGAGATAGAGGACAAAGTCTACGACCTTATGGATACCCCGGAACTTCCTGTCGATGACATCGTAAATGCTCAGAAGTCGATTGCAAAAGTAACTATAAACAGAAATAAAGAGAATATAAAAGCAATCTCTGAGGCAATCGATGAGTTGAGCAAAAAAGTTGAGGAGTTGGAAGCTCGTACATCAGAGATTAATGCCGGAAATAAAGCAAGCAGCGAAAAGAGTATAGATGACCTTCAGAATAAAGTAATATCCTCATTGAAAGAAACAGAACTGGAACTGAAAAATGAGATACTACGAACCGTAGGAAATATAAAGATACCTGCCCAGGCAGCGGCGCCACAGATAATAATGCCGCAATCGGCACCGAATGTCGAATACAGTAGAATGCCGACCCCTGAGGTTGCACCGGAAGTCTCAACTATAAGCAGTAAAATGTCTGAACCGGAATCAATCCCAGAGCAGGTTGCAGAAGAAGCTACAGTTGACACATTTACAGAAGAGCCTGTTGTTCCAACTATAGAAGAAGAACCTGTAGTTGAAAATGTAAGCGAAGAAATACCGGAGGCAGAACCGGAAACTGAGGCAACAGCAGATGATATAGCAGCTGCGATGGCCGGAATAGATGAAATAGTATCAGAACTTGAAGCAGAAGTTGAGGATGTAATTGAAGAAGCTGCGCCGGAGGCAGAACCGGAGCCTGTAGCTGATGAAGTTGTGCCGGAACCTGAACCAGAGCCAGAGCCGGTAGCTGAAGAAGCTGCGCCGGAACCGGAACCTGAACCTGTACCAGAGCCTGAACCTGTTGTTGAAGAAGTGGCAGCGGAACCAGTGGCCGAGGAGAAACCGCCGATGCCTGATCTCTCGGATCCGAATCATGTAATGACACCGGATGAGATAGCAGCTCTTATAGCAAACACAGGAGACAGCGAACCAGAGCCTGAGCCTGAGCCTGAACCGGAGCCTGAACCTGTTGTTGAAGAAGTGGCAGCGGAGCCAGTGGCCGAGGAGAAACCACCAATGCCTGATCTCTCAGATCCGAATCATGTAATGACACCGGATGAGATAGCAGCTCTTATAGCAAATACAGGAGACAGTGCACCAGAACCTGAACCGGAACCAGAGCTTGAACCTGTTGAAGAGGAAAAACCGCCAATGCCGGATCTTTCAGATCCTAACAGATCGCTCTCAGCAGATGAGATTGCAGCATTGTTTGCAAATATGGGATAAAAAATAACGGGAATCCTACATGTGTGGGATTCCCGTTTTTAATATAGAAAATGTTTACACTTTTTAATACTTCTTTATATATCGGATATTATTATATTTCCTCAGAATAGATAGAAACAATCTTGTGAAGCACTTCAACAACCTTTTCCATACTCTCGAGTGCTATATGCTCATAAGGACCGTGGAAAGCATGTCCGCCGGTTCCGAGGTTTGGACAAGGAAGACCCATAAAACTGATGTGAGCACCGTCTGTACCGCCTCTGATAGGGGTTGAAACGCATTCCAAGTCACATTCTTCAATAGCTTTTTTGGCCACATCAACAGGTGTCATATCTTTTGCGACAACTTCGTACATGTTTCTGTATGAATCTTTGAGCTTGAGTTTTACAACACCTTCACCATATTTGTTGTTCATGAAGCTCTCGATGCTCTTCAAGAAATCATTTTTTTCGGTGAATTTGTCGGCATCGTGATCTCTCACTATGTAGCTTAACTTTGCGTATTCGGTGGTTCCCGATATGTCAGTGAGATGGATAAATCCCTCGCGTCCTTCAGTGTGCTCAGGTGTACAGTGGGATGGAATCATGTTCTGAATCTCGCATCCGATTGAAGCGGCATTGATCATAATATTCTTTGCCTCACCGGGATGTACATTCTTGCCATATACTTCAAATTCGGCCGATCCGGCGTTGAAGTTTTCATATGCAACCTCGCCTTCGTAGTCACCGTCAACTGTATAGGCATAGTCTGCTTTGAATTTATCGCGGGAAAAATTTAAAGCGCCCTCTCCGATCTCTTCATCAGGTGTGAAACAAACCCAGAGATCGCAGTGTGGTATGTTCTTGGTTATGATATCTTCAACGAGTGTCATGATCTCGGCAACACCGGCCTTGTCATCTGCTCCGAGAAGTGAAGTTCCGTCTGTTGTGATCAAGGTTTTTCCTTTTAATGTCAAAAGGTCAGAGAATTCGTCCGGTGAAAGAACTCTGTCCGTATCACCGAGCTTTATTGCTTTTCCGTCGTAGTTTTCATGTACCTGTGGATTGACATTTTCCCCATTGAAATCAGGGGCAGTATCCATATGAGATATGAATCCAATGCTCTTACGTCCTTCGTAGCCCGGTGTGGCTTTGAGATGAGCATAGATATAGCACTTGTCGTCGAGCTCTACCTCGTCAAGGCCGATCTCTTTAAGCTCGTCCGCAAGCTTGTTTGCAAGGTCGAACTCCCATTTTGCGGATGGGTGTAAACCGCTTTCCTCGTCAGAGGTTGTAGCTATCTTGATATAGCTGAAAAAACGTTCTTTAATGTTCAAAAATCTGTCCTCCAAAATAATTTAAATTTTTTTTCAATTTTTACTTGCATTATATGAACTTCTAATATATAATAACTTTCGTCGCTGAAATTGACAAGCGAAACATGCGCCATTAGCTCAGCTGGTAGAGCACCTGACTCTTAATCAGGGTGTCCAGGGTTCGAGCCCCTGATGGCGCATTACTTATTTAACAGTACAGGAAAAAAAGAGTGGGTATCCACTCTTTTTTTGATATTAAGATTCTTTTCGTTGATTATAAAATGATGAAAAGATATACTGTTTCAAGAGGTAAATTTATGAAACTAAATAATTTGAAAAGAAAACTTATTTCAGTGGCTACTGCTGCTTTGATTTTTTCATCCACGGCACCTGCGGTAAACGTTAGTGCCGAGGAGTACTGGCCCGAGGGACCTGCTGTGCAGTCAAATGCTGCTATTGTCATGGACGTAGATACGGGAACAATACTGTATGAGAAAAATATAAATGATGTGCATTATCCCGCAAGTATTACAAAGATTATGACAACCTTGCTTGCGATAGAGAACTCCGATCTGAGTGAGGTGGTTACATTCTCTCAGGATGCTGTATACAATACGGAAGGATCCGGAATAGCGAGGGACGTCGGCGAAGAGATGACGATGGAACAGTGTCTCTACGCTGTAATGCTTGAATCGGCCAATGAATGTGCATACGCTGTAGGTGAGCATGTGGCGGGTGATATAACAAGCTTCGTCAACATGATGAACGAGAGGGCGACAGAGCTAGGATGTCTAAATACACATTTCAACAACTCGAACGGTCTTCCGGATGAAGCCCATTACACAAGTGCATACGATATGGCCCTCATAGCAAGGGAAGCCTTCAAAAACGAGACTTTCAGAGTTATATGTGGTACGAAGACTTACACGATACCTTTTACAAATAAGCACACGGACGAGGAAACTTACCTCAGAAACCATCACCAGATGCTCTATCCACTAAAGACTTCGGCATATCTCTATGATTATTGCCTCGGTGGAAAAACAGGTTATACGACAGCGGCAAATTCGACGCTTGTAACTTATGCCGAGAAGGACGGTATGACACTGGTGTGCGTAGTGCTAGATGCGACATCGCCTGCACATTACGAAGATACGACAGCACTGTTTGATTTTTGCTTTGCAAACTTTCATATAGTGGATGTGGCGGACAATGTATCCACTAATGATATATCGACAACGCACATTACGGAAAATGAAAGCTTTGTGAGTGTTGATTCGTCAGCAAAGATCATTCTTCCGATAGCGGCAAATTATGAGGATGCCACATCGGAGGTTGTATATGACGAAGAAAATGAGGATGTGCTCGCTTCGATATCATATACCTATGCCGGACATAATGTAGGAGAGGCGGATATTGTGACAACGGGAGCAACGATAACACAGTTCCAGTTTGAGAGCGATGTGAATGACACAGAGACTGACGAGGATGAGACGGAAAGTGAGACTTCAACTAAGAGAAGAGTTACACTGAACGGTTCGACTATATTAAAAGTTGTGGCAGTGATTGTAATACTCGGCATAATTATTTTTGTAATCATAAAGATAGTAAACTCGGTCGGATTCAGAAAATATATTTCAAAGAATCAGGGCAAAAACAGATACAAGACGATAAAGCCAAATAAAAAATGGAATAAAAGACAAAAATAAGACAGAAAAAAGCTAAAAAGATAAAAATAAGGACTAAAATAAAAGAAAAAGACAATGTAAGTTAAATTACATTGTCTTTTTTATAATATTCGACAAAAATATATGATTTAAACAATTATATGATAAAATATCAATCTTCTGACAATTCAATAAAATCATTCAAATATACTTTCAATTCATCTGGATTCTCAGTGAAAATGAGGATTCCATCTATAGATTTAACCACAGTGATAATCTGCTTTTTTATGAATGGATTTGCCAAAAGCTTTCTCGATACAATATCTATGAGATCGACCGGCAACTGCAAAAAAAGAACTGACGGAATCTCAGATGAGGTGATTGTAACAGAACTTCCCTCGAGAAGATCTCTTATGGAATTCTCCGACTCAATCTGAATCTCAGTTTTTCCTATTATATAAAACCCGTTTTCATCCTTTGGAAAATTGAGATGATTTACGGCTCTTTGAACTTGTTTTGTAAGAGCAGGTGACGGAATGTAAAGAGATTCAAAGTAAGGCATAAAATCTCCGGCTTTTTTGAAGTGAGTGTTTGCTCCGTTTGAGGCAATCTCAGTAAAGAGGATTCGCTGGATTGCGGATTCACATGTCTCCCTGGAAGGATTTTTGCGTTCTTTTTTCTTTGAAATTCTGTTGTCTGTAAATCTGTTATCTTCCATCTCAACCCCCGTGGCTCTTTTTTAAAATTATACCCAAGTTGACACCAAAATTCCACATGATTATAATGTAGACGAAAACCACAGTTTATCTTTAGGAGCGGAAAAAATGAGTAAAATGACGAGACGCGAAAAAGACGAATACCTGCTTAATACGGTAAAGGAAAAGATGGCCGAAAGCGGTGGAATATTAAAGACCGCGGATATAACAGGTCTTGGAATCGATTACAGAAGAGTGGTTAAGTGGCTGGATGAGGGCAAGATATTCAGATTAAAAAGCGGATATTACGCAGCCTCAAAGGAGGACAAGCCTGAGGAGGATATAGTTGCCGGTTTTTTCCCGGACGGAGTTCTCACTATGGACAGCGCACTTTATGCCTACGGCTATCTCAAGGAGCAGCCTATGGAATGGCATATTGCCATAGACAAAAACACTTCAAAATCGAGGTTTAAGATGGATTTTCCGCTTGTCAGACCATATTACACCGAGGAGGAAGTTTTGAAAGTCGGTGTGACCACGACAAAAATAAACGAGGCGACCTTTAAAATATATGACAAGGAAAGACTTGTTTGTGAGTGTCTAAAATATGAGGATAAACTGGACAGAAATATACTTAAAGATTTTTTGCTCGAATATATAAAAGATGAAAATAAAGATATTGTGCGCCTTTTGGAGTACGCAAAGTACAGAAAGGTCAGCGCAAAAGTTCAGACACGTATAGGAGTGTGGTTATGACAGAAGCTTTGTCAAAAAAGATGACCTCTTTGGGCTTGGTCAGAGAGAGGATTATAAAGTTGGTCTTTGAGTCAAAAAGAGAAGATCAGCCGGTTTTGATCTCTGAAGCGGACACTAAGAAGTTTCTTTTGAGTGGAAGCTGGGACAAGATAAGAAACAGCTCGCTGATATTTGAATATAGGGATGCTTTTCCGGAGGATATCCTGACAAAGATTAAGGAGGTTGCAATTTCGAGCAGAGAGAGCAAATCGGAAAAGGAGATAATTATAGTCGCCGTGTTCAACGAGGAAAAATATCATATTCCAATGAATATTATTTTCCGCAAAAAAGACAACAAGACGGACGATGTCTCTTGGAGCTCCTTCACATCCATAGAGGGTGATGAAAAAATAGAATACGCAACTTGTGTAATCTGGGATAAAATCGCCGAGAATATTGTGGATATTATGAAAAACCTCGAATTTATAAGGGATCTCGAGAGTTATGACTCTTTGATGGATCTGCTTCTGAAGGAGAGTATAGACGGAAGGCATATAAAACAACTCCTCGAAGAGAGATTTAATGAATCCGGAATAGATAAAAAGAAGAACAGGCTCGATACAATAGCGGGATATGCCGATTATCCGTATATGAAAAAAAGATGGAATACCTATCTTAAAGGCGCCGGCAGAAAGACGCCGGAGTGGAAAAACGTAGTGACGACATTCAACAGCTTTGTCGGTCCGATAGTGGATGCTATAGAGAACGACAGCGTGTTTTTCAGTGATTGGATGCCTGAACTCGGAAGATATTTGGATTGATGAGGACAAGGATTTGCTGAGAGAAAAACTGACAGAATACGCAAACTCCGATATGTACCCGTTTCACATGCCGGGGCACAAGAGACAGATTGAGGATTTCCCAAATCCCTACAGCATAGATATCACGGAGATAGAGGGGTTTGACAATCTGCATCATCCGGAGGATATACTCCTTGAATGCGAGAATAAGGCAAGTGAGTTCTATGGGACAAAAAAGACTTTTTATCTCATAAACGGAAGCACCTCGGGGCTTCTCACAGCGGTCAGTGCCGTTGCGAGAGAAAACGACAAGGTGATAGTCGCGAGAAATTCGCACCAGGCGGTATACCATGCGATTGTTTTAAGAAAATTAAATCCGGTTTATGTGATACCGGAGATATGTGATTTCGGAATTCAGGGAGAGATAAAAGTCGAATCGGTGGAGAAAGCGCTGAATGAAAATCCCGATGCGAAGGCCGTGATTGTTACCTCCCCGACCTATGAGGGGATTGTCTCTGATATAGCCGGAATAAAGAAGGTGACGGAAAAATACAGTATTCCGCTTATAGTGGACGAGGCTCACGGCGCACATTTCAGTGTCGGGGAAAGATTTCCGAAGTCTGCCATAGACATGGGCGCGGACCTTGTCATTCAAAGCCTTCACAAGACACTGCCGTCCCTCACGCAGACAGCGCTTTTGCATCTGAACTCAGAACTATTGGAAGAGGATGACATAAGAAAATTTTTGGATATCTATCAGACGAGCTCACCGTCATATGTTTTTATGGCCGGTATGGAAGAGTGCATAGATGAGATGTCGAAAGACGGGAAAAAACTGTTTGACGAGTATGCAAAAAGGCTGGATAGGTTTTATAAGGACATAAAGACGACAAAAGTTTTGCGTATACTTGATAAAGATGAACTAAAAGACGGTGAATATTTTGATTTTGACATGTCAAAGATAGTCATATCTGTAAAAGATGCACCTATAACATCAGAGGGACTGAACAGATTGCTTCATGACAAATATCATCTTGAGATGGAGATGGTATCCCCGGAGTACGTGCTCGCGATGACATCGGTGTGCGATACGGATGAGGGACTTACGAGGCTTAAGGATGCAATCCTTGAGATAGACAGATCATTAAGTCAAAAAGAGGAAGAAAAAAAGACAATATCAAAAAGCACTCCGGATGAGGAGAGAAAAGCTTATAAGCCTTTAAATACGGGCCTTCCGATGCATGTGGCATTCGAGAAAAAGAAACGTGCAGTGTATTTTTCAGAGGCGATAGGCAAGGCCAGCGGAGCTTTCGTGTACCTCTACCCACCGGACATTCCGCTCATAGTTCCGGGTGAGCTTATAACAGCGGAATTCGTTGAGACGATAAAAAGATGTAAGGATCTGAAAATGGCTCTGAAAGGCTTGCCGCCTGAGGATGGAGACCTGATTTACATTGCAGATTTTTGACGGCTATATTATACTTAAAAAACAAGCTATCCCAGTCGGAGTTACTGTCTTTGACCGGGAAAAACGCTTCAGAAGTGATGCGTATAAAAATATGGAGTAAACATGGGAAAACTGTTTTGTCTGATGGGCAAGAGCTCATCAGGTAAGGATACTATATACAGAAAGCTCAGGGAAAATACATCCCTGGGGCTAAAAAAAGTCACATCATACACAACAAGACCTATTCGTGAGGGAGAGAAAGAGGGAGAACAATACCATTTCGTCTCTACCGAACAGGCCATAGAGATGGAGAACGACGGAAAAGTCATAGAGATGAGAATCTATCCGTCGGTGTACGGACCGTGGAGATATTTTACTGCGGACGACGGACAGATAGAGCTTGAAAATTCAAACTATATCATGATAGGAACTCTTGAGACTCTCACAAAGCTGAACAAATACTACGGTGAAGACAAAATCGTTCCGATATATATAGAAGTAGAGGACGGTATCCGTTTGCAGAGGGCTTTGGACAGAGAGAAGCTTGAGGAAAAGCCGAGATACACGGAAATGTGCAGAAGGTTTTTGGCCGACACTGAGGACTTTTCCGAGGAGAAGATCAAGGAAGCCGGCGTGAAAAAACGTTTTGAAAATATTGTTTTTGAAGATACCGTTGCAGAAGTGGAAAAATATATCAAGGATGCTCTTTAAATAGGAGGTCTTCTGTATGGAAATCAGAGTAAACGAGACTACGCCCGTCACGCATGCGGATGCGGGAGCGAAGGTCGAACAGGGAGACGGAAGTTTTAAATTCACATTGGCCAGTGCGGTGAACGATGCTGAATTGCAGCAGCGTTTGAGTACCATGCTCGATGAGATAACCACGCAGGGCGACAGAATCGCGCAGCACATGGATATCCGCGACATGAAAAAATACAGAACATTGATAAAGGATTTCATGAATGAAGTGGTGAACAGATCTCACAAGTTTTCGCGTGAGAATTTCCTCGACAGAAGAGGTCGCCACAGAGTATACGGAATAATAAAGCTTGTCGATGAGACACTTGACGAGCTGGCGGGAGAGCTTGTAAAAGACGAGGTGGATCACATCTCAATTCTCGGAAAAATAGGTGAGATACAAGGTTTGCTTCTCGATATTTTCACCTGATGTAACACACGGAGGCAATTATGGCTGTATATGAAGAAATCGTCGGACACGAGCAGATAATAGAATATTTCAAAGGCGCGATAAAGACAGACAAGGTTAGTCATGCTTATATTTTGAACGGTGAAGATTACGCGGGAAAAATGATGCTAGCCGACAGTTTTGCCATGGCGCTTCAGTGCGAGAAGGGCGGACCTGAACCTTGTCTTGAGTGTCAGTGCTGTAAGCAGAGCCTTCACAGAAACGAGCCGGATATCATATATGTATCCCATGAAAAGCCAAACACTTTGGGAGTCGATGATATCAGAAGGCAGATAAATGATGACATTGTTCTGAAGCCGTACAGCAGCAGATACAAGATTTATATAGTCGATGAGGCGGAGAAGATGAACGAGCAGGCGCAGAATGCTCTCTTAAAAACAATAGAGGAGCCGCCTGAGTACGCGATCATCATGCTTTTGACAAACAATGCGGAGACTTTTTTGCCGACTATATTGTCAAGATGCGTAAGACTAGATCTTAAGGCTGTATCGGATGAAAAGATAAAGAAGTTTCTCATGAAGGAGAAGGAGATTCCGGATTACAGAGCGGATCTTTGCGTTGCTTTTGCACAGGGCAATGTTGGAAAAGCGATAAGACTTTCGGGTTCCGAGAGATTCAACGAGATGAGAGATCAGCTTTTACAGTTGATGAAACGTATGGATGATATTGAGCCGTACGAGATGTCGATGGCCGTAAAACAGATTTCGGAGTACAAACTCAATATATCGGATTATTTTGATTTGATGATGGTGTGGTTTAGGGATATACTCTTATATAAGGCTTCGGCCGACGCAAACGGACTGGTCTTCAAGGATCAGGTATACGATATAAAGAAGCAGGCGGACAAGCGCTCATATGAAGGAATAGAATACTGCATAGAGTCGCTTAAAAAAGCCAAAGCAAGACTCAGAGCGAATGTAAACTTCGATCTGACGATAGAGATGCTTCTTTGGAATATAAAGGAGAACTAGGATGATAAAAGTAGTAGGTGTCCGATTTAGGAATGCCGGAAAGATATATTATTTCGATCCGAGCGATTTTGCCATAAAGCCGGGAGACCACGTTATTGTGGAGACGGCAAGAGGCGTAGAGCTTGGAACCACGACCTTGGGTATAAGGGAAGTGAATGAGGAATCAGTCTTTCAGCCGCTCAAACCTGTAATCAGGATTGCGAACGAGAAGGACGAGGAGACGATGGAAAAGAACAGGCAGAAGGAGAAGGAAGCTTACAAAATCTGCCGTGAAAAGATAAGAAAGCACAACCTGGATATGAAACTTGTCCAGGCTGAATACACATTTGACAACAACAAGCTGTTATTTTATTTTACAGCGGACGGAAGAGTCGATTTCAGAGAGCTAGTAAAAGATCTTGCAGCAGTATTTAGAACGAGAATAGAACTTCGCCAGATCGGTGTAAGAGACGAGACCAAGATATTGGGCGGCATGGGAATATGTGGAAGACCGCTCTGTTGCTCAAGCTATCTATCGGAATTTGTTCCCGTATCAATTAAGATGGCAAAGGAGCAGAACCTCTCTTTGAATCCGACAAAGATATCCGGAATGTGCGGACGTCTCATGTGTTGCTTAAAAAATGAGCAGGAGACCTACGAATACCTAAACAGCAAGCTTCCGGGAGTCGGAGATACAGTTACGACACCGGACGGAGACAAGGGTGAAGTATCATCCGTAAGCGTGCTTCGTCAGACAGTAAAAGTCATAATTGAGACCAAGGACGAGAAAGAGATGAAGGAGTTTTCGGTAGATGAGCTCAAGTTTAAGCCTCGCAAAAAGAAGGAAAAGGTAAAAGTTTCCGCGGAGGAGATGAAAGAGCTTTCGGAACTCGAAGATAACGGAGGAAAATCCAAGGTTGGCGGAAATTAGTCTAAAAGAGAACGAAAGACTGGATGAACTGAACAGAAACGGTTATTTTATAATCCAGGATACAAAACGTTTCTGTTTTGGAATGGATGCGGTACTGCTCTCCGGTTATGCGACAGCAAAACCGAAGGAGAAGGTGCTTGATCTGGGAACCGGAACAGGCATCATACCTATTCTTATGGAGGCAAAAACCGAAGGTGAACACTTCACGGGACTTGAGATTCAGCCCGAGAGTGCCGACATGGCGAGAAGAAGCGTATCCTACAATAACCTGGAGAGTAAGATAGACATAGTAGAAGGTGACATAAAGGATGCTTCAAAGATATTTGGGGCATCTTCTTTTGATGTTATTACAACAAACCCACCTTATATGATAAACGAGCACGGTCTTAAGAGCGACAACGAGGCGAAAGCAATCGCCAGAGGGGAAGTCATGTGCACCCTCGATGATGTGCTCAGGGAGAGTGCAAAGATTTTAAAACCAAACGGAAGATTTTATATGGTTCACAGGCCGTTCCGCCTTGCAGAGATTATGCATGCGATGGTGGAGTACAAGCTTGAACCGAAAGCTATGAAACTTGTGTACCCTTTTGTGGATAAAGAGCCGAATATGGTCCTGATATCCGCGGTAAAGGGAGGTAAATCGAGAATAACTGTGGAAAAACCTTTGATCGTATATAAAGAAAAGGGCGTATACACAGACGAAATCTATGATATCTACGGATATTAAAAGGAAAGACTATGAGTGGAAAACTATATCTCTGCGCGACACCGATAGGCAATCTTGAGGATATCACCTTAAGAGTCTTGAGGACTCTTAAGGAGGTGGATCTGATTGCGGCGGAGGACACAAGAAATTCCATAAAGCTGTTGAATCATTTCGACATACACACGCCGATGACGAGTTATCATGAATTCAACAAGATAGACAAGGCATACAATCTTATCGACAAGATGAGAGAGGGAAAAAACATTGCGCTTATAACAGACGCCGGGACACCGGGAATATCAGATCCGGGTGAAGATCTCGTCAGAATATGCTATGAGGAAGGTATCGAGGTGACTTCCCTTCCGGGAGCCGCGGCGTGCATAACATCACTTACGATGTCCGGAAAGCCTACAAGAAGATTTGCCTTTGAAGCTTTTTTGCCTCGTGACAAAAAAGAGAGGGCAACAATTCTGGAGGAGCTAAAAAGCGAGACGAGAACCATTATTATCTATGAGGCTCCCCACAGACTTGTTAGGACGCTCGAGGAACTCTACGAAGCTATGGGAGAGCGAAAGATAACCGTCACAAGAGAACTCACCAAAAAACATGAAGAAAAGCTTTTATTTACCCTGGGTGAGGCTCTTTCTTATTATAAAGAGAATGAGCCGAAAGGAGAATTTGTCCTTGTCCTTGAGGGAAGAGACAGAGAGGATATAATAAAAGAAGAGCAAAAGAAATTTGAAGATATGACTATGGAAGAACACATGGCCATATATGAGAATCAGGGCATACAAAGAAAAGAAGCCATGAAGCTGGTAGCAAAGGATAGGGGAATAAGCAAAAGGGATGTGTATCAGGCGTTGCTCTAGATAAGGAGGAGCTTATGGAGGATATAGCAAGATTTATCGAGATGCAAAATAACAGCGAAAATATTGTTTTTTTCGGGGGAGCAGGAGTATCCACAGAAAGCGGAATCCCGGACTTCAGAAGCAAGGACGGTCTTTACAATCAACATGATGTGCAGTTTGACAAATACAGACCGGAGTATCTATTAAGTCACAGCTGCCTCATAACGGAGCCGAAGGTTTATTTTGAATTCCACAGACAGAAGATGGATACCAGAGCCATAGAGCCGAACAAGGCACATAAGTATCTGGCAAAGCTCGAGGAGATTGGAAAACTTAAGGCAGTTGTAACGCAGAATATAGACGGATTGCATCAGAAGGCTGGGAGCAAAAAGGTCTTTGAGATCCACGGAAGTGCACTCAGAAACTATTGCTCAAGATGCAACAAGATTTATCCTTACGATTATATTTTCGAATCCAAAGAGCCTATACCTACATGCGAATGCGGAGGAGTGATAAGACCTGACATCACTCTTTATGAGGAAGGTCTCCCTGAGGATGCGGTCAGAGGCGCGATAAAAGCACTGTCGGAGGCGGATATGCTGATAATCGGAGGAACATCACTCACGGTTTACCCGGCAGCCTCTTTTATAAACTATTTCAACGGAAAATATCTTGTGATAATAAACGAGAGTGAGCTTGGAATAAAAGAAGGAGTAAACACTCTTATAATAAGAAAAAAGATTGGTGAAGTCTTCGCCGAAGCAGCGAAGGCGCAGGGAATGGATATCGAATAATGAAAGAGCCGTTAAAATACGAAGTCGGAGATATTGTCAAACTGAAAAAAAACCACCCGTGCGGTAGCAGTGAGTGGGAAATATTAAGAGTGGGCGCGGATTTCAGGCTTAAATGCATGGGTTGCGGACATCAGGTAATGGTGGAAAGAAAGCTTGTTGAGAAAAACACAAAAGAAATTAAGAAAAAAACATCTTGATTTGTTTGTTAAATTGTGATAAATTATCACTCTGTGATATATTAATATCCTTGCTCTCTTTGTAAGGAGAGGGCCAGAGACCAAAAGGAGGTACTAAGCATGAACAAGTATGAATTAGCTCTCGTTGTTAGTGCGAAGGTAGAAGATGATGTCAGAAATGCCACAGTAGAGAAGGCAAAAGAGTATATTGCCCGTTTCGGTGGTACAGTGACAGAAGTTGAGGACTGGGGTAAGAAGAAATTGGCTTACGAAGTCCAGAAAATGAAAGAAGGCTTCTATTACTTCATCCAGTTTGATGCAGACAGCAATGCGCCTGCACAGATCGAGCAGGAAGTTCGTATCATGGACAACGTAATTCGTTTCTTATGCGTTCGCAAAGACGAGGCATAAATAAGAAAAGAGGATGACATATGAACAAGGTAATTCTTGTAGGAAGATTAACCAGAGATCCGGACATTAGGTATTCACAGGGCGGAGAACAGCCGATGGCAGTTGCAAGATACACACTTGCTGTCGACAGAAGAAACCGAAGAGACAATAATGGAGATAACGCGCAGACAGCTGACTTCATAGGATGTGTAGCATTCGGAAGACAGGGAGAGTTTGCAGAGAGATATCTTCATAAGGGTATGAAAATAGCCGTAATAGGAAGAATCCAGACAGGAAGCTACACAAACAAAGACGGACAGAAGGTCTACACATCAGATGTTGTTGTAGAGGAGCACGAGTTTGTGGAGAGCAAAGCTGCTTCAGATGCAAGCATTGGTGGATTCACCCCGAGTGGAAAACCTTCACCTTCGGATGCAGGAGATGGTTTTATGAATATTCCTGAGGGAATTGATGAAGAGTTACCATTTAATTAGATCGAATGAGTAGGAGGTAATGCATCATGGCATTCGGTAAGGACAGAGAAGGCGGATTTAAGAGAAGACCTATCCACAGAAGAAAAAAAGTTTGCGTATTCTGCGGAAAAGATAATGTAATCGATTATAAAGATACAAATAAGCTTAAGAGATACATCTCTGAGAGAGGAAAAATCCTCCCTAGAAGAATCACAGGAAACTGTGCAAAGCATCAGAGAGCTCTTACAGTAGCTATCAAGAGAGCACGTCACGTTGCTCTTATGCCTTACGTACAGGAGTAATTCCTTAGATAAGACTAATAAAGACACTATCCGGAAAATATCCGAATAGTGTCTTTTTTTATAGAACAGTGACCTGAGCATCCTTGTCAAAGGTATGCGGCTCTTTGGTTAGGGCCTTATGACCAAATGCTATCGCTATCTCATATTCATATCCGTCAGGTAATGCAAGCTTCTTTGAAAAATATTCTTTTCTTTCCCCGCGAAGTGCATCATATATACATCCGATAATAAGGTTTCCAAGTCCCATGTCCTCCGCTGCCAGTGCCATATTTTCAACTGCTATACCGGCATCGAGCGGGCTCCATTTGTATGAGCTGTCTGCACTGAGTATAACCAGTGTAGGTGCTTCATAATAAAAATTGTGAGCGACATCCTCTAAACCTCTGAGTTTATTCTTTTCATCTTCTATCTCGGCTAGAATCGGATTGTCCCCATCCAATACCGTAAAGTGGATCTCCTGCTTATTGGCAGCTGTAGGAGCATGTAATCCTGCAGCTATAAGTTCGTCTAATTCGGCGCTTGTCAACTTTTCATTTGTATACCCCCTTGTTGAACTTCTTGCTTTGATTGCTTCAAATACTTGTCCCATTTTTACCCCTCCATATTTTTTTTTGATTATAACACTTATATGATACAAAATCTTATATAATTTAAATTGACTTGCCATATGTCATAATAGTAAAATTTTATAGTAATGCTTATTACAATAAATAATAAAGGATTTGAGAGTTTGAAAAGGTTTAATATTTTTCGTCACATTTTCGCTTTTGTGATAACCGCTGCCGTCTGCATTGTTTTGCTGTTGCTATCGGCAGGCATCCCAAACAGCGCAATTCAAAAAAACATGCTCTCCTCAGCAGAGTATCTGAACAGTAAATTTGTATATTACGATCTGAACGAAGGGATAATAGCCAGTCGAATCGATCATTATGCTGACTCGATTCTTTTGAATATCGCAAACGCATATGATAGCGATGACACACTTCATTCCGTCATGTGGTCCTCATACTATTTCACAACCACGCAGAACGAGAATGCGAATCTGTATGATGCGGTAACACAGGATTTGGAACCAAATCAACAGTATTTGAGATACTGGCACGGCTCAATCACGTTCGTGAAACCATTGCTAATGTTCTTATCCATAGAAAAAATCTATATATTGAACGCAGTTATTATGGCGATTCTTGCCATATGGCTTATAGCGGAGCTGATCAGAAGGAAAGGCTATGTTCCGGTTGCAGGAATGGTTTTCGGGCTTGTAAGCGTAGCAGTATGGTATGTCCCGCTGTCGCTTGAATATACATGGATGTTTTTGCTTACCTTCCCTGCAGGCATAGTAGCACTTTACCTGTCGGACAAAAACAAGCGCGAATGGTACGGTGTGTTTTTCATTGTGGTAGGAGTCATTACAAACTTCCTTGATTTTTTGACCATTGAGACACTTCCTTGTTTTATTCCGTTATTGCTCATCCTTTGGCAGGAAGGCAAATCCGACACAGGAAAATCCTTTAAAGATACAGCGAAATTTGCCGCAAAAAATATCATATGCTTTTTGATCGGATATGCCGGAATGTGGATCCTCAAATGGGTTTTGGCCTCGGTTATCCTGAACATAAATGCACTTGATTATGTAACTGAACATATAAGTGAGCGTTTGGACGGATCTTACGTAGGCCTTGAAAATGTTACTAGAGCCCAGATCATGATTGGAAGTCTGACCAGAAATATATTGACGCTGCTACCTAACGGATTCGGACTTGTCGGAGTATTGATCAGTGTCTGCATACTTTTTTGGGTCATCTATACCTGCTTTGTATATGCAAAGAAATCATTTGACAAGAACCTTGTGCTCATATATCTAATCATTGCAATTCTTCCGTATGTTAGATATCTCATATTGCACAACCACTCATTTATACACTACTTTTTTACGTTCAGAGCGCAGCTTGCAACTCTGTTTGCAATCGCACTGATCATGAATGAGATAGTGGACTGGAGGCTTCATTTTGGAAAAAAACGTTGATATTTCAATAATTATGCCTTGTTTAAATGAGGAGGCCGCCGTTGGCTACTGCGTGGATGAAGCATTGGAATTTATAAAATCCACCAATGTTCCGGGCGAGGTAATAGTAGTGGACAACGGGTCCACAGACAATTCAAAAATACAGGCTGTTATCCATGGCGCAAAGGTAGTGGAGGAACGAAAAAGGGGTTACGGAAATGCAATAAGAAGAGGGCTTGCGGAAGCTACAGGAGAGTTCCTTATGATAGGTGACTGTGACACCACATACAGCTTTTGGCAGCTGGATTCCATGTACAGTATTCTCAGTGAAGGCTCTGCCGATGTCGTGATAGGAAACCGCTTTGCGGGTAAGCTTGAAAACGGCGCGATATCGCTCTCACACAGAATAGGCGTAAAAGCCTTATCTTTTTTGGCGAGGCTCCGTTTTCAGACCGATGTATATGATTTTCACTGTGGGCTTCGGGCGATAAGCAAAAATGCTTACAAGAAACTAAACTTCAAGACCGGCGGAATGGAATTTGCTACCGAATTCATAGCTGAAGCAGCAAAAAAGAACCTGAAAATTGCTCAGGTTCCCGTAAGTCTAAAAATATGTTCCTGCGACAGAGAGTCAAAGCTGAATACAATAAAAGACGGTTTCAGGCATTTATTCTATATACTCGATCCTCGAATCTAAAAAAAGACACTAACCGGATATTTCCGGATAGTGTCTTATAATTTTCTTATAAAGTAGACTTTTATTTCAATTGATTATTTTACTTTAACAGTAAAAGTCTTGCTTGATTTTGCATAGTTTGTAGTGCTCTTAACGGTGACAGTGAATTTGTAAGTGCCCTTAGGAGCTTTCTTCTTGATTGTGATTTTTCCGTTTTTCTTTACTGATATGTACTTCTTGCAGACAGATTTTGTGATCTTGCCGTTCTTCTTGTAGGTCACGGAGATCTTTCCGCTTTCGCTGTTTGTGAAGCCATTAAAGGTCTGAGCGGCCTTCTTTACCTTGCTGTACTTGTAGGTCTTGCTTGTGTTTGAGAACTTTATGTAAGCCTTTTTTATAGTGAAAGCTTTCTTTACGGTTCCGGTGTAGTTTCCTTTTCCGGTGATGACAACATATGCTGTACCGGCTTTTTTGTTGTTCTTGTAGGAAACAGTGTAATCTGTGCCCTTGGTTAAGGTTTTTCCATTTACTTTAACAGAATTTACAGCAGGCTTTTTAGCACTTCCGCTATATGTGTAGCTTGTTGTCTTTAAGGTGACTTTAGCGGAACTTATGTTTACGATGTTCTTTGTCCACTTTGCGTAGAGCGTTGTGTTGCTTGTTACTGTATCGGAAGCGAAATCCCAGGCAGTGGAACTGGAGCAGCTCTTACTTGTATACCAACCGCCGAAAGTATAACCTGAGGCAGTCGGATTTGAAGGCTTTGTGGCTTTGTTTCCGTAGCTTATAGTCTGGCTTGAAGGAGCAGAACCGTGACCGTTTGCGTTGAAAGATACGGTATAAGTGTTTGCTGTCCACTTTGCGTAGAGTGTCAAATCAGTAGTGACAGTGTCAGATGTGAAATCCCAGACATCAGTGCAGTCTGAATCGGTGTACCAGCCACCGAAGGTGTAGCCGGTTGCTGAAGGGTCATCAGGTTCGGTTACATAGTCTCCATAGTCTATCGTCTGGCTAGATGGAGCAGAACCGTGACCGTTTGCATTGAAAGATACAGTATAAGTGTTTGCAGTCCACTTTGCATAAAGTGTTGTGTCGCTTGTGACAGTGTCATTTGTGAAATCCCAGGCATCAGTGCAGTCTGAATCGGTGTACCAGCCGCCAAAAGTGTAGCCGGTTGCTGAAGGATCATCAGGCTCGGTTACATAGTCTCCATAGTCTATCGTCTGGCTCGATGGAGCAGTACCGTGGCCATTTGCATCAAATGTAACAGTGTGAGTATCTGCGGTCCACTTTGCATAGAGTGTCAAATCGGAAATGACCTGGCTGGTAAAATCATATGCATTTGTGCAGGATGAATCAGTGTACCAGCCGCCGAAAGTATAATGCTCTGCTGTCAAATCATCCGGTTGTGTAACGGTACCATGTGTAATAACCGTCTGGCTTGAAGGAGTCGTGCCGTGACCATTTTCATCAAAAGTTATTGTATGGTTGTAAATGGCTTCAAGGGTATAATAGCAAGAACTTCTATCTTCGTCTTCTACGTAATCAGCATCGGTAACTAACCAATATTGAAAGCTATCACTATATGTAGGGGAGGTGATTACATAATCTTCTGTGTTATCCGTTGTAGCAAATAAATTATTGTTAGGGTAATAAAAGGAAATATAAATTCCACCACAGCCGCTAACCTCATAAGAAATGGTGGTTCCGACGTAGACTTTGGAGTTAATACTTAACTCACTGCAAATACTATGGTTGGTTACATTAATTGTTTCACCGGCAAATACGTTTGCTGCGGGCAAAAATGCAAGGAAAAATGCCAGACAAAAGGCAAGAAAGCGAACTTGGCGTCGCTTGACTTCAGTGGTTGTTTTTAAAAAAATTCTCATATTACATACTCTCCATCCTATATAATTTAATTCCAATAAAAATAATAATACTATGACATGATAAGTGTCAATTATAAAACGGGATAGAAAGTCAAAAAAATGCCTTCCCAATGTACATCGGGAAGGCATTGTGTATATGATTTTGTTATGCTACTTAATTACTTTACCTTAACAGTAAAAGTCTTGCTTGATTTTGCATAGTTTGTAGTGCTCTTAACGGTGACAGTGAATTTGTAAGTTCCCTTAGGAGCT
>JAILHT010000007.1 GCA_024695665.1 Lachnospiraceae bacterium | reverse complement strand
TCACCGCCCATAACAACAATAACTGCTCTGTCACTGCCTCCGTCAGGTTCGGCAAGATGTCCTGCGAATCCGTGCTCCTTAAAATTAAAATTCTCGTGAATCATATTTGCTCCATCAAATTCCGATTTATCGATTTGTTATGCTAAAGATATTACTACACCACAAATTAAAAATCCAAGTTTTTATTGTCTTACAGTATACAGAACTGTATAGTCTAAAAAAGGATGTAGCGTATCTAGCTACACCCTCACAAATCTAAATTATCATAGAAGTTCGATATTTACAGAGAAAATTTCAAAGTCTCGAAAAAGGGCCTCGCCCTGATGATCCAATCTTATCAAATCATCTAAAGCGATAGCCCTTAAAAAATCATACTATCCATTTTTACTTCAAATTGAACTTCTCACACATCTCATCTGCGAAATCCAACGGATAAAGCTGAACCATCGAAGAATCTATAAGATTCTCAACCGTCATCTTGAATGATATCTTTACAAATCTGTCCTTCTCGGACTCAAACATCTTCTCAAAATGCTTTACGCTGTCTACATCTATAGAATAGAGTTCAGGTGTGCTTATATCAACAAGAGTATTCAGCATTGTAGCCATCGAAGCTGCTGCCTTACCCATCATCTGGTTCATGGCCTCAGATATGGCAGATAAGTGAAGATCGGTAACTTCTCCTTCGCGGTTCGATCCGTCTCCTCCCATCATGAGATCGGTCATGCACAGAACATCAGGCGTCTTTAAGATAAAAACATTGTTTCCGCTGAGTCCCTTCACATACTGAACCTGCACGAAAATACAAGTTTTCTCATAATCATCAAGAGCATTGCTTCTCTTTATGATCTCTACCTTAGGCGTGGTTATGTCGACTCTCTTGTTCAACATTAGATTCAAGTTGGTTGCTGCGTTTCCCATGCTGATGTTTGCGATTTCTCCCAATTCATCAAGCTGAGATTTTGTGAGTTCAATCATGCTTTAAATCCCCTTTATCTGTTTTACCTTACTCCAATACCCTATTCTGATATCTCAATCCGATATCCTAATCCGATACCTTAATCTGATACTTTATACCTACTATAAATAACAGTATATAACCTTCAGCCGACTATTTCTATACCAAATTGTAAATTATGCCCAAAGTTTTGCCGGATATACCCCGTCTTTCACCAGTTTCTTGAAGCTTTCCACTACAACCGGCTTGTCTTCCATATATGTAACGCCAAACCACTTGTCATTTGAAGTGAGAACTTTCACAGTCGCATCTCCACTCTTGATAAGCGAATCGACAACCATAGGAAGAAGATACTCTTTCTTTATATCCTCAGGTTTGAGTTCTTTAAGAAATTCCGTAAATCCATTCTCAAGAACATCCATAAAGTCAGGAGTGAAGCCCCACATATTCATAGATACAACAGAATCCGGAGTAATAGACATATCGGAGCCGTTCTCCTCATGAAGGATCTCGCCGTTCTCTCCGGCAATTATGCCCGAAGTCTCTACGACTTCACTAAGGTATCCGTCTTTTGCAACGCATACTCCTCTTGTTACGGTTCCGTTCTCACTTAAAGTATTTCCGAGAATAAATCCTACCATTGAAAAATCATACTTTCCGTTTTCAGCCTTATCCTTTGCTCCTACCAGGTAATCATGCATCTTCACAAAGGCTTCTTTTCCGTAATAGTCATCAGCATTTATTACAGCAAAAGGCTCGTTCACTATTCCCTTGCAGGCTAAAATTGCCTGCCCTGTTCCCCACGGTTTTGCTCTTCCGGCAGGAACCGAAAATCCTTCAGGAAGGTTGTCCATCTCCTGAAATGCGTAGTCTACATCTATAACCTTCTCTATACGATTTCCAATGACTTCCTTGAAGTCTTTAAGCAGATCGTGTCTTATTACAAATACAACCTTATTGAATCCTGCTGCCTTAGCATCATAGATGGAATAGTCCATTATTATCTCGCCGTTTGGTCCCATCGCCTCAAGCTGTTTGATTCCTCCACCGAATCTGCTACCGATTCCGGCAGCCATAACTACAAGTGTTGTGTTCATTAATCTTCTCCTTTTATGCTTTTTATCAAATCAATGATAAGATGTATCATACCTCTTATCAGAGCAAAAACCAAGAACATCAGGAAAAAGCCCAGCATTCCGCTGACTATATCGGCAAAATCCATAGCTCCGGTATTTGTGACTTTCTGACCTATCTCTATGGCAAATGTGATAACCGTGAGAAGCGTCACCACATACACCCAGGTGATAACCATAACATGTCCCGTCTTTGCAAGCATTGTGAAAATCGGATGAATGATAAATATCCCTATCATACCGAGCGCACCGATAACCAAAAAATGCAATTCCTTATCGGAAAAACCATAGTCCTTCACATCGTTTATGCTCATTATGTAGGTATGAATCTCCGCGATAACACCGACTATTCCATATAAAAATTCTTTCAAAACAATAACCTCGCTTTAACCTATACGGTAAGCTTGTTTACTGTCTCCTTAAGCTTGACCGTACTGTCCTGCACACTGTCCATAATGTCCGATACCCTGACAGACATATTCTGAATGTCCGCAGTATTGTGAGAAATATTTGTGATTCCTTCCGCGCCTTCCATATTTGCGGTCGATATCTCACCGACGGAATTCGTCATTGCTCCAATGCTGTCCATAAGCATATCCGCCTTGCCGTTTATATTCTCCATCAGACCTCTGAAACTCATTGCGTCATTATAATAGTTTTCCCCGGTGTCTACCATAGATTGATAGTCACTCATAATATTTTCGTCTATAAACCTGATTGCGTCAAGTGAATTGTCAGCAAGATTGTTTACGGCAATAACAACCTGGCCGGTTATATCCTGTATCTGAACCGCCGATTTCTGCGAATTATCTGCAAGTTTTCCTATCTGCTCAGCAACAACCGCAAATCCTCTTCCTGCTTCCCCGGCACGCGCCGCCTCTATGGAAGCATTGAGAGAGAGAAGGCTTGTCTCCGATGCTATATCAAGTATTGCATCCGACAGAGCATTTATCTGATTTACCGCCTTTGACTGCTCAACAGCATCATTCAATTTGTCCCTGAGTTCCGATGTGAGTCTAGTCACTTCATCCTGCGCCTTAACAGCATCTGATTTGAGTTCTGAAGCTCTCTCATTGATGTCATCGGACATCTCCATTCCCTTTTGTGTCTGCTCGGTGATCTCCACAACCGCATCTTTTACGCTAAGAGCGTTCTCACTGATTATCTCCGTGCTTGCAGCTGTCTCCTCGCTCTCCGCAGCTCTGTCACTGACAAGGTCGTTCACCGTTCCTATTCTTCCGGCAAGTTCTGTCATCTCACCCTTGGAATCGTTAACATTTCCGGATACACGCTCAGTCTCATTTATGATATTTTCAAATATCTCTTTTATAACCTTCTGCATCTTATCCATGGATTTTCCGAGCGTTCCGATCTCATCCTTACGTCTGATAAGTGCGGCAGGCACCTCAGATGAGAAATCCGCATCGCCGTATTTTTCTATAAGGCTTACCATCTGACTCATCGGTTTTATGATCCATGTTGATACAATAGTTATGACAATCACAGCTATAACAACGCATACACCCGCTATAATAACGATATTTGCAATCATATGCTCAATTGACTTCATGTAGGCTGTTGTCGACATATAGACAAGTGTCGTCATACCGTTGCTTGTGCTGTATGCTCCCTTGTTACTAACTCCCGCAAGAGAAAACTGGACCGTGCCCGTCTCCTCGGCCGCTATCTGTTCCATAACTGCTGCTGTAGTATCATTTTCCGTTGTAAAATCGAGATTTAATATATCATCCTCGTTGGCCGATGCTATTACAACACCCTCACTGTCAAGCATGTATACCGAATAATCAGACCCCTCTCCAAAGGAATTCATCATAGATTCAGTAAGTACCGACAAAGCCATCGCGTTTCCTACGGTTCCTATTATCTCACCGGTATCAGGGTCTGTTATCGGCATATCTATAATAAGAACAGGGAGCCCGCTGGTAGGCGAAAGTTCCTTACCGACATATCCTCCATTGGCGATACATGTCTGATAAGATGTCTCTTCGCTCACGTCATGCGCGGTCTCCCCGTCGTGTGAATCT
>JAILHT010000149.1 GCA_024695665.1 Lachnospiraceae bacterium | reverse complement strand
AAGGGTGCACTCAGAGGAACGGCAATGCACCGTGCAATGGAGTGCTTCGACATAAATATGTTGGTGGACAGTGTAAATAAATCTGATGACATAAAGAAAGAAATTTCCAGATGTACGGATGAGGGATTGTTCGATGAGGAGATTGCAGAACTTCTTGGTCTTAATAAGCTTGAAACCTTCTATGGGTGTAGTCTTGCATCGCGTATGGCTGACGCAAATACAAAGGGGCTTTTGTTTAAAGAGAGACCGTTTGTGATGGAGATTGCCGCAGATGAGATTGGTGAGAAGTCATCCGGTGGTGAGAATGTTTTGATCCAGGGTATAATAGATGCTTATTTTATTGAAGATAACGAGATAGTAGTACTTGACTACAAGACAGATAAAGTGGAAAATGAAGAAGAATTGATAGGGAAATACAAATTGCAACTGGATTTGTATGCGAGAGCATTGAAAAATGCATTGGGACTTCCGGTAAAGCAGTGTATTTTATATTCTTTCAATCTCGGAAAGGAGATATATCTGCGATGAATGAATATGATGATCTGGTATTGGATACTTTTTTGGAGAATCAGAGTAAACTGTTTCCGGAAGAGGTAGCATCTTCTCGTGAGGAAGCTGAAGAATTTTTGAATGACTGTCTGGCTGTTGTTGCAGACAGTATTGATGATGTAAGGGATTATCTTGATGATGCCGGAATGGATGTCTCAGGAATGAGTGATGACGATCTGGCACAGGCGGCTGAAGTATTTCCTATCGAAGATGGAAGATATCTTATAGTTGAAGGTTAGTTTAAGGATAGTTTAATGATAAATAAAAAATATATTCTTCCCGCAGTTTCAGTTGCTACGGCTTTATTTCTTAGCGCCTGCAGTATTGGGAACGGGGAAGTCATCATAAAGAATAACGTTTACAATCACAACGTATTTACCATAGGTGGAGTTTCTATGCCCATAAGTGATGCGAAGGTTTATGTGGCAGGTTTCAAGAAGGATTATGGAACTGCTTACGGTGTGGATCTGTGGGAATTGGATTTTCAGACTGATGAGCTTGCGTCTTATGTGAAATCAGCAGCGTTGCAGGAGATGACACAGGTTATCTGCCTGAACCTTATGGCGGAGGAAGCGGGGCTGACCCTTGATGAGGGGGAGAACGACAAGGTAAAAGAGGCGGCAGATGCATATTTTCAAAGTCTTACAGACACAGACAAGGATTATTTGAATGTCAGCGAGAGCGACGTTGCCTCTATGTATGAGTCTTATGCCTTGGCCAAGAAGATGTACACGTCTCTTATTGTCGGAGTTGACAATGAAGTCAGTGAGGACGAAGCCAGAGTTATGGTGGCCAAGCAGATTTTTGTCAGTGACGTCGATAAGGCGACGGAGGTTGTCACAAGACTTGAAAACGGTGAGGATTTTGCAACTGTTGCCGGAGCATACAATGAGAAATCCGAGATTGATATAAACATAAGCCGGGGAGATTTGCCGGATGAAGTCGTTGAGGCGGCCTTCGATCTCGATGAGGGACAGTATACTTCCTGCATACAGACGGATGACGGCTATTATTATATTTACTGTGTCACCAAATATGATGAGGAACTGACCGCACAAAACAAGGAGAAGATTGTTGCAGAGAGAGAGCAGGAGGCTTTTGAGAGTGTTTATGAGGAGTACGAATCTTCCAAAGAGTCAGAGCTTTACTCGGACAACTGGGACAGCATAGAAGTGAACGTTGACGGTGTTGACGCCGGAGATTTCTTTTTGTATTACGAGGAATATTTTGAATAAAAAACAAACCTGACATCGGATGATATTTAAATCATCGATGCCAGGTTTTTTATCTTACTTTTCTTTATCCTGCATTATCTTTCGTTACTTGAGCTATGAAAGATAATGTTTATTTTGCAAGTAAAAGCATAATCTTGTTGCTTCTCTCTATGAATTTTGTCATAGCTTCGGTGCCGAGTGGCTGATTTGCAATAAGCGCAAGATCATAAAGCTGTTCGCAGAACATCGGGATGTTCTCTGAATCTTTGTTCTCGAGGATGTATTTGACGAGAGTGTTGTTTGCATTGAGGCTGAGTGTCTGCTCGGCTGCAAACATGCTCATATCCATATCCTGCCCCATTGAGTACATTTTCATCATATCCTGCATACGTCTGCCTTCCTCAGAGAGGGTGATCATAGAGGAGATATTCTCATCCTTGAGTCCTACAACCTGAACGGAAAGTTTGTCATTTCCGAGCGCTTTTCTGAAGACATCGGTCAATGTTGTGGTTGCCTCGGCGAAATCCTCTGAAGTGTCATCTTTCTGTGTATCATTGATGTCAGAGTCAATTCTCATAAACTTGTATTTGTTATTTCTTCTTTCAAGCTGTGTGATGAAGGAAGTGTCGATGTTGTGGTTCAAAATCACGGCATTCATTCCCTGATCTTTAAACATTCGGATGTACTGACCCTGCTGGTTGACATCTGTCACATAATATACAGTCTCTCTGGTTTCCTCTTTATCTTCGCTTTCTGTAGATTCGTTTTCTTTTGTATCTGCTTCGGAAGAGTCAGCTTTTTCCTCTTCAACCGGTTTTAAGAGTTCCGGAAGAGTGAGATATTTGTCGTTTATATCCTTAAAGAGAATAAAGTCATTCATTTTGTCGCAGAACTTTTCATCTTTCAGACAGCCGAACTTGATAAACGGACTGATATCATCCCAGTATTTTTCGTAGGATTCCTTGTCTGTCTTACACATTCCGATAAGTTTGTCGGCAACTTTCTTTGTGATATAGTCGGATATCTTTGTTACAAATCCGTCGTTCTGAAGTGCGGATCTTGAAACATTCAAAGGAAGGTCCGGACAATCTATGACACCTTTTAAGAGCATGAGAAACTCCGGAATAACCTCCTTGATATTGTCGGCTATAAATACCTGGTTGTTGTAAAGTTTTATGGTTCCTTCTATAGAATCATATTCCGTATTTATCTTTGGGAAGTAGAGTATACCCTTGAGATTGAACGGATAGTCCATATTGAGATGAATCCAGAAGAGAGGCTCCTTGTAATCCAAAAATACTTTGCGGTAAAATGCCTTGTACTCATCATCTGTACACTCGCTCGGTGTTTTTGCCCAAAGAGGATTCTTGTCATTCAACGGAACAGGTCGTTTTACAATCTTAAGTTTCTCTTTTCTCGGTGAAACTTCGACAATCTCTTTTTCTCCGTTTTCGTTCTCTTTTTCCTCGGTCTTTGCCTCCTCAACAATAGTCTCGATTACCTTGTCTGTATCGAGTTTGTCGGCAGGATCGATCTCTTCATACTGTTCCTCTTCATTTGCTTTTTTGAGGAATATATCATATGGCATGAAAGAGCAATATTTTGTCAAAACTTCTCTTGCTCTGTATTCATTTGCAAATTCGAGAGAGTCCTCATTCAAAAAGAGGGTTATTGTGGTTCCGACGGTTTCTTTGATTCCGTCAGACATATCAAATTCTGTTCCTCCGTCACATTCCCAATGAACCGGAGAAGCATCTGATTTGTATGAGAGAGTGTCTATATGCACTTTGTCTGACACCATGAAAGCTGAGTAGAAACCAAGTCCGAAATGACCGATAATCTGATCGTCATTCGCTTTGTCCTTGTATTTCTCTATGAAATCGGTAGCTCCAGAGAAGGCAATCTGATTGATGTACTCTTCAACTTCATCGGCAGTCATTCCGAGACCGTTATCGGAGATTTTGATGGTCTTTGCCTCAGGGTCAACCTCAATGTTGATCTTTCCGATAAAATCGGCCGGAAGGGAATATTCTCCCATAATATCAAGTTTCTTTAATTTTGTTATGGCATCACATCCGTTTGATACAAGTTCTCTATAGAAAATGTCATGGTCGGAGTAGAGCCATTTTTTAATAATCGGAAACAGGTTGTCACTGTTTATTGAAAGATTTCCATGTTTGCTGCTCAAAGTAATCACTCCTATTCGTAAAATTTAAATCTATATAATAATAATCCCCAAAAAATGAGAAGTCAATAAAAAATTAGCACTCTTTTAAAGCGAGTGCTAACAAAATGCGTTTTTGTCTCATTTTGTTCCTGATTTATTCTACTTTTAAATTTTTTTCGTTATCAATTGTGGTATTTGATTCTTTAAGAATTCAAAGTTCGACCGTCAGTTGTGAAATATAGTATAATAACAATAAGTTACAGGTGATTTATTTGGGAGACAGGTAGAATATGAAACCCGTAAATATTTTTGCTCTGACAAGAGTTAGTGGGAAAGAAAACTTAAAAAGACTCGAGAGACAATTGTCGGAGAGGGAGCGCTTTTTGAATGTTAAGGAGTGGGAGACGGATGGGCTTAAATCCCTGGTTTCAAATCTTCTTATGCATACGAATGATGTTTGCCTTTTTGACTTCTTTTATTCGTTTCAGATACCGAAACTCGGAAAAGAATTTGACCTTTTAAGAATCTCCGATGAGTATATTTTGAATCTGGAACTAAAGAGTGAGAAGGTGAGCGAGAACGCCATAAAAAAACAACTCACCCTGAACAGATATTATCTTGAGATGCTTGGAAAAGGAATAAAATCCTACACTTATATCAGCAGTCAAAACAGACTTTTAAGGCTTACAAATTCCGGAAGACTTGTTGACGCGGACTGGGAGGAACTTTGCGAGGATCTAAAAGGCCAGGAAAGCCTTTATGACGGAGATATAGAAGAACTTTTTAAGGAAGTCGAGTATCTGATATCCCCTATGACGCGGCCGGACAGGTTCCTTAGGCATGAGTATTTTCTCACTTTGCAACAGAAGGATATAGAAGGCTGTCTCTTCAGAAATATTGTGGAAGAAAAGGTGCGTTTTCAGGGATATAAGGGACTTCCGGGAACCGGAAAAACGCTTCTTCTCTATGATCTTGCAATGCTTTTGTCGGAGACAAAAAGAGTGTGTCTGATTCATTGTGGAGCTTTTCCAAAGGAGTTGTCACTTCTCAATGAGAGGCTTAAAAGGGTTGATTTTATGACCCCATCGGGTTTTCTTAAAGCCGGTGATGATGTCTATTCCTACATACTGATCGACGAGGGCCATCTGCTGGGCAAAAGGGCATTTGACAGGGTTAGGGAAGTCAGTGAGAAATGTGATATTCCTGTTGTGATTTCTTATGATACTGAGGAGTTTATCGCCAAAGAGGAGAGGCTCAATACGATGGCCGATGAGATAGAGGCCATCCCGGAAATTGTGCTTTACAGGCTTACAAACAGAATAAGAACAAACAATGAGCTGTCTTCATTTATCAGATGCCTATTTAGGATAAACGGCGATCATGCGCACAGAAGACATTATCCTTCCGTGACTCCGGTCTACGCTGGGACGAAAGAAGATCTGCAGATTCTGGGAAGGATATTTAAAGATAAAGGATTTGTAAGTTTAGATCCCGATACTGAGGGAACACTTGGAATAGAACATGAAAAGGTTCTGTCTGTCATAGATTGCAGTTATTACTATGATGATGAGGGATATCTCAGAGGAAAGGTCAGAACTCTCTACCAGACCTTAAGCAGGGCCAAAAGGGAGATTGCTGTGATTGTATATGAGAATGAAGAGGTGTTTGATCGAATACTTAAGATAGTGCAGGCAAGAGATTAAATAAGAAAAACCGGCATCTTTACCCTTACAGTGGTAAAGATGCCGTTTTTTTTATCTGTTTAAATTCTTTTGTGCTGTTGAGAGCATGAGCTTGATACGGTTGAGCTGGTTTACTTCACTAGCACCCGGATCGAAGTCTATGGCAACAATGTTCGCCTTAGGATTCTCACGTCTGAGCTCTTTGATAACTCCTTTTCCGACAATGTGGTTAGGGAGGCATGCAAAAGGCTGCGTGCAGACGATATTAGGTGTTCCTGAGTTGATGAGCTCGAGCATCTCACCTGTAAGGAACCATCCTTCACCGGTCTGGTTTCCTTCAGAAACGATAGGAGAAGCCATCTTTGCGAGGTCTTCAATCCTTGAAGGGGCATCGAAACGCTCACTCTTCATAAATTCGTCTCTTGCGGCGCTTCTGAGCCACTCAAAGAATTTGATTCCGAGGTTGTTCAAACGCTTTGCCTTTTTGGTTGATTCGTTCAGTTCATCGGCCTTGAAGTTCGTATTGTAACAACTGTAGAGAATGAAGTCCGTAAGATCCGGAACAACAGCCTCTGCACCTTCTGACTCGAGAAGGTCTACAAGATAGTTGTTTGCGGCCGGCATGAACTTGACAAGAATCTCACCGACGATACCGACTCTAGGTTTCTTAATGTCAAGAAGCGGAAGTTTGTCAAACTCTCTGATTATCTGTCTGCAGAGTCTCTTGTATTTATTGTGAGAGAGCACTCCCGGCTGAGTTACAAAGTCTATACATTTCTTCTTCCATTTTTCATGGAGAGCATTTGCCGAACCTGCAACAGCTTCGTAAGGTCTTGTTCTGTAGAGACAACGCATAAAGATGTCTCCGAACTCTAGAGCGTAAAGTCCGTGCTGTACGAGCGGGAGAGTAAATTTAAATCCCGGGTTTTTCTCAAGGCCTACCATGCTGAGTGAGATTACAGGTACATTCGGATATCCTGCTTTTGCGAGAGCTCTTCTTATGAATCCGATATAGTTACTTGCACGGCATCCTCCACCTGTCTGTGTCATAAGAACAGCGAGGTGATCCATATCATATTTGCCTGAGAGGACTGCCTCCATTATCTGTCCGACAACCATGAGGGAAGGATAGCAGGCATCATTGTTTACATATCGAAGTCCGACATCCACCGCCTCGCGTCCATCATTGTTCAATAGCTCAAGGTTGTATCCTGCAGCTCTGAAAGCCGGAGCTATGATGTCAAAATGGATAGGTGACATCTGAGGACAGAGTATTGTATAGTTTCTCTTCATTTCAGTTGTGAAAAGAATACGGTTGTGAGCAGTTGAGACAAGTGTTCTGTTCTCATCCGCATGCTGTCTTTCCCTTACTCTTATTGCTGCGAGAAGGGATCTGATTCTTATTCTTGCAGCTCCGAGGCTGTTTACTTCATCTATTTTGAGACAGGTATATATCTTTCCGGAATTGCTCAAGATGTCATTTACATTGTCAGTTGTGACAGCGTCGACACCGCATCCGAAAGAGTTGAGCTGTATCATATCGAGATCGTTGCGCTTCTTTACAAAGTTTGCCGCAGTGTAAAGTCTTGAGTGGTACATCCACTGGTCGAGAACGATAAGAGGTCTGTCCACATCCGAGAGATGTGAGATAGAATCCTCCGTGAGTACTGCCATTCCATAGGAGTTGATAAGCTCCGGAATACCGTGGTTGATCTCAGGGTCAAGGTGGTAAGGACGACCGGCGAGAACAATACCTCTCTTATGGTTTTCCTCGAGGTATCTAAGGACCTCTTCACCTTTTTTCTTTACGTCGTTTCTTGTGTTTTCAAGCTCGTCCCAGGCTGCGTCTATTGCTGTTTTGAGCTCGTTTTCTGGTATGTCAAACTCATCCGTGCAAAATACCTTCTTCAGCGAGAGTAGAATCGTATCAGTCGATTTGAAGGACATAAACGGATTGTAAAAACGCATCTTTCCTGTTGTAATCTCATCCACGTTGTTTTTGATGTTCTCGGCGTATGAGGTTACTATAGGACAGTTGTAATGATTTGTTGCATCTTCAAATTCCACACGCTCATAAGGAATACAAGGGTAGAAAATGAAATCAGGGTTCTGCTTTATGAGCCATGCTACATGGCCGTGAGCAAGTTTTGCCGGATAGCACTCGGATTCACTTGGTATGCTTTCGATTCCGAGTTCATATATGTTTCTGTTTGAGTACGGTGAGAGAATTACCCTGAATCCGAGCTCCTTGAAAAATGTAGCCCAGAAAGGATAGTTCTCATAAAAATTGAGTACTCTTGGGATTCCGACGGTTCCTCTTTTTGCCTCCTCCACTGAGAGTGGTTTGTAGCCAAAGAGTCTCTTAAGTTTGTAATCGAACATGTTTGGAATGTTCTCTTTGTTCTTCTCCTTGCCAAGTCCTTTCTCACAACGGTTACCTGTGATAAATGAACGGTTGTTTGAGAATTTGTTTATGGTGAGGAGACAGTGGTTGTTACAACCCTGACATCTTGTAAGTTTTGTCTCGAAGGTGAGCTCGTTTATCTCGTCGATGCCTAAAGTTGTTGTTGTAGGATTGTCCTCATAGCGTTCCTTGGCGATGAGTGCGGCACCGAAGGCTCCCATGATACCTGCAATGTCAGGTCTAATTACATCGACACCCGCTATCTTCTCAAGACTTCTGAGTACAGCATCATTGTAGAAAGTTCCACCCTGAACAACTATATTTTCTCCGAGGTCTGAAGCATCGGAGAGTTTTATGACCTTAAAGAAGGCATTTTTTATTACAGAGTAAGCAAGTCCTGCGGAGATATCAGCAACGGAAGCTCCCTCTTTCTGAGCCTGCTTAACTTTTGAATTCATAAATACCGTGCATCGTGTTCCGAGGTCTATAGGATGTTTCGCAAAGAGAGCCTCCTTGGCGAAATCCTGAACAGAGTAGTTAAGTGATTTTGCAAAAGTCTCAATAAATGAACCGCATCCGGAAGAACAAGCCTCATTAAGCTGAACTGAGTCGATAGTGTTGTTTCTTATCTTTATGCACTTCATATCCTGTCCACCGATGTCAAGGATACAGTCTACCTTTGGATTGAAGAAGGCTGCGGCATAGTAGTGAGCAACAGTCTCAACTTCACCCTCGTCGAGCATGAGTGCTGATTTGAGCAGGGCTTCACCGTAACCGGTAGAACATGAGTGAACAATATTACAGTCTTTTGGCATATCTCTGTATATCTCTTTCAAGGCACCCATAGCGGTAGTCAGAGGACTTCCGTTGTTGTTGCTGTAGAAAGAGTAGAGGAGTTTTCCATCCTCTGATATAAGAGCTATCTTTGTTGTTGTAGATCCGGCATCGATACCGAGATAACAGTTTCCGTGATAGTCCTTAAGGGATGCTCTTGCTATATTCTTTCCGGCATGTCTTTCGGTGAATTCATCATAATCTTTCTCATTCTCAAAAAGCGGCTCAAGTCTTGCTACTTCGAATTCGAGCTTGAGATCTCCGGAAAGTTTTTCTATGAGATCATCAAAGGTTGTGAATGAATCCTCTTTGTAATTGAGTCCGGATCCGATCGCAGCAAAAAGATGTGAGTTTTCCGGTGCGATAGTATGCTCCTCGTCGAGTTTTAAGGTTCTGATAAAAGCTTCCTTAAGTTCGGAGAGGAAATGGAGAGGACCTCCGAGAAAAGCAACATGTCCTCTGATAGGCTTACCGCAGGCAAGACCGCTAATAGTCTGGTTTACGACAGCCTGGAAAATGGAAGCGGAGAGATCTTCTCTTGTAGCTCCCTCATTTATAAGTGGCTGAATGTCGGTTTTTGCGAACACACCGCAGCGGGCTGCTATAGGATAAAGTGCCTTATAATTTTTGGCATACTCGTTAAGACCGGATGCATCTGTCTGGATGAGAGATGCCATCTGGTCGATAAAAGAACCGGTACCGCCGGCGCAGATTCCGTTCATTCTCTGCTCCACATTACCGTTTTCGAAATATATGATTTTTGCATCCTCACCACCAAGCTCTATTGCCACGTCTGTCTTTGGCGCAAGCACAGAGAGGGAGGTTGATACTGCGACAACTTCCTGAACGAAAGGAATCTCAAGATGTTTGGCGAGAGCAAGTCCGCCGGATCCTGTGATCACCGGATGAATTTTCAAATTTCCGGTGACTTCCTTTGCCTTTTTTACGAGAGACTGCAATGTCTCACGGATATTGGCGAAGTGTCTTTCGTAATCTGAGAATAATATTTGGTTATCGTCATCCAAAAGAGCAACTTTAACCGTAGTAGATCCAATATCTATTCCTAGCTTTACGTTGTTTAAATTTTCCATTTATACACCTTCCAAATGAAATCTATAGTATGTTGAGCCCATATAATAATGAAAAAATTAAATAAAATACATTTAATATGTAGCTATGTTACAAACGTCGATTATTATAGTACAGAATTTTGCAAAAAACAAATGAATGAGACGACTTTATAGATTATTAAGAATTAGGAAACAGTGGGTTTGTTGACAAAATGTATTTTTGAAATCTATAATTACACTTAAGTTTCGACATATTGTACAAGGCGCATGAAATTCTGCGCTGTTTTTAATGTACATTGTATCTAAACATATATTTGAAAAGAGGACAAAATCAATGAATTTTATAAATAATCTGGAGAGAAAGCTCGGAAGATTTGCAGTGCCGAATCTCATTATATATATCATAGGTGCACAGCTTTTGGGATATGTGATTAATCTTATAAGCCCTATGGCGCTCCTTTATATGACCCTTGAGCCTTATTATATAATCAAAAACTTCCAGATATGGAGACTCATAACCTGGATTATGATACCTCACAGCACAAGTCTGTTCTTTATGCTTATCATGATGTTTTTGTATTATCAGCTCGGCCAGGCACTTGAGAGAACCTGGGGCGTGTTCAGATTCAATCTCTATATTTGGGGTGGAATATTATTCACTATTATCGGAGCATTCTTGCTCTACGGGTATTTTGCTCTTCAGGGTAGATATATATCAACCGGAACAGGCATAAGTACGTATTATATAAACCTGGCAATTTTTCTTGCATTTGCGACTTGTTTTCCGAATATGGAAGTCATGCTTTATTTTATAATTCCGATAAAGATGAAGTATATGGCAATCCTCTATGGAATAATGGTTATATATGATTTTATAAATTCAAACACGACAGGAAGGGTTACTATTGTCATGTCCCTTTTGAACTTCATTATCTTCTTCTTCTCAACAAGGGATTTAAGAAGGATAAATCCTAAGGAGATAAAGCGAAAAAGAGATTACAGACGAGGCGTAAATTCCGGATACAGACAGAATCCAAAAGGACCTAAGGTCGTGAAATTCCCCGGTGGAGCAAAAGGCGTGATTACAAAGCATAAGTGTGCGATCTGCGGAAGAACTGAGCTTGACGATCCTACACTTGAATTCAGATTTTGTTCAAAATGCGAGGGAAACTATGAGTACTGTTCGGATCATTTATACACCCATCAGCATATAAAGAGAGACTGATATGATCTTACTTTTTTCATCGAGAATTTTGTGTTACGAGTCAAATCTTGTATTCATAAAAAAGATGAGCGAGGCATTGAATGCGCTCGGTGAGGAGACTCGCATTATAGAATTGGACAATGATTGGGAGAAGGAGCTTTCGGAGATTCCCTACGGAAAATACAAAGCTTTGATAGATTTCAATTCCCTTCTTCCGAGGATGGAGAACGACGACGGAAGTCCGTATCTGGACGGATTCGACGCGCCGTTCTTTAACTATGTTGTGGACCATCCGATGTACCATCATCCGGGAATCACAAGAAAGATAAAGAATAACAATGTTCTTTGTGTAGACACTTGCCATGTAAAATATATAAAGGACAATTATCCTGATATAAAAAAATGTGTCTATCTGCCGTTGACAGGGGAGGCACCATTAAACGAGACGGATTTTTCAAAGCGCAAGTATGAGATCCTTGTTATGGCCACAATGACGGATGAGAATCTTATATATAATGATATTATGAAATTTCCAAAAGAGTATCAGACATATATGAAAGACATCTGTGAGCTTATGATGGAAAATCCTTATACAACGCAGGAAGATGTCGTAAAAGCATACATAAAAAATGAGGGACTCGATGTTTCTAACAAAGACTTTCCGCTTTTTATGAACAATATCTGCATGGCAGATAAGCTTGCCAGATACAGACGAAGAGAGAAATTTGTGACGTCGCTTATAAAGGAGGATCTCCCTGTCACTCTGGTTGGAAACGGATGGGAGAATACACTGAAAGCAATTCCTTCAAAGAGGATTAACTATGTGGGAGACGTTGGATTCAACGTGTCCTATACAGTTATGGCAAACTCAAAGATGCTTGTAAATCTTTCACCCGAATTTCACGGTGGTGTTCATGACAGAGTATATTCTGCAATGTCAGCCGGTTGTGCTGTTGTCACCGATCACAACGACGAGGTCGAAAAAGAGTTCGATATCGGCCAGAATATTGTCACTTACGACCGCGGAGATGTGTTTGATTTTACGGAGAAAGTCGCAGAAGTGTATGAAAATGCACACAGAATGCATATGATTGGTGAGGAAGCAAAAAAATATCACAAAAAATATGATACTTGGGAGCAAAGAATGATTAAATTTTTAGACTTGCTTTTATAAGTACCTACTATGTATAATTTATAAATGCTATTGCGTTTATTGGCAAAAAAGTAAAGTGGATTGTTATGTCCGCTATAAAAATAAGTATCAATTTGGAGGAGAGGATAAAATATGGAAACAGGAGAGAGAGAATCCAAGAATTTTATCGAGACCATTATCGAAAATGACATAAAAGAGGGACGTGTGACTACGATCAAAACCAGATTCCCTCCGGAGCCAAACGGATACTTGCATATCGGTCATGCAAAGTCCATTATTTTGAATTCGGGACTTGCCGAGGAGTACGGCGGTAAGTTTAATCTTAGATTTGATGATACAAACCCGACAAAGGAGAAGTCTGAATTTGTCGAGTCTATTGAAGCGGATGTGAAATGGCTTGGAGCAAACTGGGAAGACAGACTTTTTTTTGCTTCAAACTATTTTGATGATATGTACAAGGCGGCTGTGAGACTTATCGAGAGAGGAAAAGCATATGTTTCTGATATGAGCGCCGATGAGATAAGGGAGTTCAGGGGAACACTCACCGAGCCGGGAAAAGACGACCCATATTCAAAGAGAACCGTTGAGGAGAACTTAAAGCTCTTTGAGGAGATGAAAGAGGGAAAGTATGAGGACGGAAGCAAGGTCCTCAGGGCAAGAATAGATATGGCTTCGCCTAATATAAATATGAGAGATCCGGTTATTTACAGAATAGCCCATCTCACTCACCAGAATACAGGAGATAAATGGTGTATCTATCCAATGTACGATTTTGCACATCCAATCGAGGATGCAATCGAGGGAATCACACATTCTATCTGTACCCTGGAATTCGAAGACCACAGACCTTTGTACGACTGGGTATTGATCGAGGCTGGATTCAAGAAGACTGCCGAGGATACGCCTAAGCAGATAGAGTTTGCAAAGCTCTATCTCACAAATGTTGTCACAGGCAAGAGATATATCAAGAAACTCGTTGAGGAAGGAATCGTTGACGGATGGGATGATCCGAGACTTGTTTCGATAGCTGCATTAAGAAGAAGAGGTTTCACACCGGAATCGCTCAGAAAGTTTGTTGAACTCTGTGGAATTTCAAAGGGAAACAGTTCTGTTGATTATGCGATGCTTGAATATTGCATAAGAGAGGATTTAAAACTCAAGAGAAGCAGAATCATGGCTTGCCTCAATCCGGTTAAGGTTGTAATCGACAACTTCCCGGAGGATAAAGAGGAAGAACTCGTTGTTGTAAACAATATGGAAAATGATGAGCTCGGAACTCACACCATAAAATTTACAAAAGAGATTTATATCGACAGAGACGATTTCATGAAGGAGCCACCGAAGAAATATTTCAGACTTTATCCGGGAAATGAAGTTCGTCTTATGCAGGCATATTATGTCACATGTACGAGTTTTGAGGAGGATGAGAACGGAGAGGTAACCGTTATTCATTGTACCTATGACCCTGAGACAAAGGGTGGAAACTCACCTGACGGAAGAAAAGTAAAAGGAACTATCCACTGGGTACCGGCTCCGTATGCTGTAAAAGCTACAGTCAGACTTTATGAGAATATTGTAAATGAGGAACTTGGGGTTTACAATGAAGATGGTTCGCTCAATTTAAACCCGAATTCAAAGACGGTTCTTACCGATTGTGTGATTGAGCCTGAGATATTAAAGGCAAAACCATATGATAGTTTTCAGTTTGTAAGACAGGGATTTTTTGCGGTGGATCCTAAGGACACAACGGACAATCACCTTGTTTTCAACAGAATTGTCTCTTTAAAGAGTTCATACAAATTACCTACCAATAAATAAGTTTTATCAGATATAGGGGATGTTAATAAGGATGAGTATTTTTTCAGGACTTGAGCTTTTCGGAGTTAAAACAGAAGAAAAAAAGGATATTTTCAAGAATGACGATTCCGAGATGAAGAAACGCAAGGAACTAGAAGAAAAAGCTGCTAAAGAGAGAGAAAAGAATAAGCAGGTATTCAAGGAAGAAAAGGATTATCTTCTTCAGAAGGAGATCGGTTGTCCGGTATGCCAGAAGAAATTTAAGACACTTGTAGTAAGAGATGCAAAGCTCAGAAGAAAAGAGCCTGATTATGATTTAAGACCGAGATTTATGCATATTGACACCTTGAAATATGATGTGGTTTCTTGTCCTTACTGCGGTTATACAGCACTTTCACGCTATTTTTCCGGCCTTACAAAAGGCCAGATTATGCTGGTAAAGGAAAATATTTCAAAAGATTTTAGGATGCAGGATGATGTCCTTCCGGAGACTTATGATTATGCAACCGCAATCATGAGAACTAAACTTGCTCTTTACAATGCGGTTGTAAAAAGAGGAAAGACAAGTGAAAGAGCGTATGCGTGTTTGAAAGCAAGATGGCTTTACAGAGATTATATTGAGCAGAAAAAAAATGATGGTGAAACCGATTTCATTGAGCTTGATAATATGAAAAGTGAAATGCTTGAGTTTTCAAAAGAGGCATATGAAGGACTTCAGCAGGCAATGGTTCAAGAGCCATTCCCGATATGTGGAATGGATCAGAATACTCTTGAATATCTTCTTGCATGCCTTGGCCTTGAACTCAAAGATTACACACATGCTGCCAGGTTTTTGAGTGATGTTATAACTTCTAAGTCTTCCGACAAGAGACTTAAAGACAGAGCGCTAGATGTTAAAGACAAACTTTTGGCGGAAGTTAATGAGGCAAAAAAATCCAAAATATAAAACATAATATTTGTCAATTTGGCATTTGGCCCGTTTTATCTGCTATTAGCAGGTAAGCGGGCTTTTTTTGTTGAACATACTTTGAGGTTGGGTATAATGTATATATCGTGTCGAATGACGTATTTTGGGGGAAAAGTTGTGAGGGAGAAAATATCTTTAAATAAAACTAATCTTCAGCTTATAGCTGTGGTTGCTATGCTGGTTGATCACCTTGCCTGGACATTTGTGGATTTTTGGTCTCCGCTGGGGCAGATAATGCATATTATAGGTCGGCTTACTATTCCTATAATGTGTTTTTTTATAGCGGAAGGTTTCAAAAAAACGCACAGTATCAGAAAGTATATAGGTAGACTTGCCGTTTTTGCGATTGTTTCAATCGTTCCATTCTATCTTTTTTTCAACAATGAATACGAGTACAGACAAAATATAATATTTGACTATCTTCTAAGTATTCTAATATTGACTGTTTTGGAACACAAGATGATGAAAAAGTGGATGAAGGTTGTACTTGTAGTATTTCTGTTTGCGGTAAGTGCGATTCTAGGCGGATGGCCTTTGGCACCGGAGTGTTTTACTCTGGCATTTTATTACGGAAAGACTTTTAAAGAGAAAGCAAAACGTTTTGCTTTTTTAGCCGTTTTGACTTTTTTGGTAGCCGCAATACTGGCCGAGTTAAATCTTGTATTCGGTTTGACTGAATATGATTGGACATGGTATGACAGAGCATATCTTCTGGGATTTGTTTTGGCTATACCGCTTTTGTCCCGCTACAATGGAGAAAAGGGAAAACCACTGCTGGGAAAGTATTTCTTTTATTTCTTTTATCCTGTGCATCTGTTGCTGCTAAGTGGGGTGAGACAACTGGTCGGAGGAGGGGTATCTGCTTATGATATCTATGTCTGGATACATGTAGTATGCTTGCTCATTGTTTTTACCATGCTTATAGGGGTACTTCAGGTAAGACCGAGTACTATGCAGACAGCAGTCGTTATGTTTTTGCTTCTTGAGAGCTTTTATATTGTAGGCTTTATCATGGAGATTCTTGCCACAACTCTTGAAACATTCAATATGGCATGCGTGATTGAGTATTTTGGAGAACTGCTCATGTTGGTCGCTTTTCTGATTGTAGCATCGGAATGCGGACATATCAAAATTCCGCTGTTTGTATATATAGCACATGTACTGGTTGCATTCGTCCTGGTTTATTCAATAGCGACAAATCAACAGACAGGCTTTTTCTATAGTGACATTGAACTTGTTGCAAGAGACGGACATATGAGGGCATATTATACACATGCTACGGGTTATTATTTTTCTGTTATCTATATAACACTTGTTATTGCCGAGATGTTTTTCATTATGGTCAACAGTTTTATAAGAGGAGCCGAGATAGAGAAAAGAAGAGTTTTGATGCTTTTTGCGGCAGTAAGTTTTACATGGATTCCGTATGCGATAACAATGACAGGTATTACGGGAGGATATGAGGTTCCGGTGATAGGCGTTGTGGGAGCAGCCATATTTCTCACATTATGTTTTTACAGATACGGAACCTTCGATTCTGTTGCCATAGTCAGCGAAAGCGCCCTGACCAAAGCGGAGGAAGGGGTTATAATAATTGACGACAGACGGACGGTTACTTTTTCAAATATCATAGCAAAAAAACTTGTCGGGGATGATTCTTTTGTCGATTCGGAAATAGAGGATAATGAGACAATCCGAAATATACTTGAAGGCAGTATGAGAGAGGTCGAATACGACGGAAAAATCTATGAGATAAGAGTGGAGGAGATAAAACACAACTCCTACATACAAGGCCATACAATATGGTTTTTGGATGCGACAAGGCATAAAGCTATGTTGGATGAGGCGGAGAAAATGGCTAATCATGATGCACTCACAGGTCTTTATAACAGAAGACATTTCGAGAGACTGGTTTCCGCCGAAACAGAGGATATGAGACAGGGAACGCTCGTGCTTTCGGATATGGACAATTTCAAATCGGTAAATGACAAGGCCGGTCACAAGCAGGGGGATATTGTGCTTGTAAATTATGCAAAGATTCTTTCGGGGTACTCGGAGGAGATACTTTATCCTTGTCGAATAGGTGGGGATGAATTTATGTTTTATTTAAGAAATATTACAGACTTGGATGAGGTTGAAAAGATACTGAACCGTATAATGGACGATTTCAAGAATAAGTTTAAAAAGGGAGATGTGCGCTGTACTCTTTCCATGGGTGTTGTCATTAACAACAATACCCGAAAAATAAAGAATTTCAGCACTATGTACAAAGAGGCGGATGACAAGCTTTACAAGGCAAAGGGAGACGGCAAAAATAAATATGTGATATAAAAATAAGAGCGCTTTTTAGCGCTCTTATCTTTTGCTTTATCTTCTTATTTTGTGTTTTTATTTGTATTCTGAAGCATCTGGGCTCTAACCTTTAACGGAAGACCAAAGAGGGTGATAAAACCGTCAGCATCATGATGATCGTACTGATCTCCGGTGGTAAAGCTTGCGAGTGACTCAGAGTAAAGTGAGTATGGTGAAGTGGTTCCCGCTTTTATTATATTTCCTTTGTAGAGCTTGAACTTTACTTCTCCTGTCACATATTCCTGGGTGGATGTCACAAATGCTCTCAAAGCTTCGCAGAGCGGTGTGAACCATTTTCCTTCGTATACTACCTGTGAAAGCTTAGCACCAATATCTTTCTTTGATTCCATTGTCGCACGGTCGAGAACAAGTTCCTCAAGCTGTTTCTGTGCCTCAAGAAGGATAGTTCCTCCCGGAGTCTCATATACACCACGGGATTTCATTCCGACAACGCGGTTCTCAACGATGTCTACGATTCCTATTCCGTGCTTTCCGCCGAGACGGTTCAGCTCACGGATGATATCCGCAACTTTCATTGCCTTTCCGTTTACAGTCTTTGGAACACCTTTTTCAAAAGTCATGGTTACATACTCAGGTTCATCAGGAGCTTTTTCCGGTGTTACCGAGAGAACGAGAAGATGCTCGTAGTTCGGCTCAAGTGAAGGATCTTCGAGTTCAAGTCCCTCATGGCTGATATGCCAAAGGTTCCTGTCACGGCTGTAGCTCTTGTCTGTTGAGAACGGAAGATCGATTCCGTGAGCTTTACAATATTCAATCTCAGCTTCGCGGGAGTCCATCTGCCAGTTGTCCTGACGCCAAGGAGCGATAACTTTGATATCAGGAGCGAGAGCCTTGATACCGAGCTCAAAACGAATCTGATCGTTCCCTTTTCCTGTAGCTCCGTGGCAGATAGCCACAGCGTTCTCTTTTCTTGCTATCTCAACAAGTTTCTTTGCAATTCCCGGTCTTGCCATTGAAGTTCCGAGAAGGTATTTGTTCTCATAAACAGCACCTGCCTGAACGCAAGGAATGATATAATCCTCGGCAAATTCGTCACAGATGTCTTCTATATAAAGCTTGCTTGCACCTGAGAGCTTTGCTCTCTCCTCGAGTCCGTCGAGCTCTTCGCCCTGTCCGCAATCGATACAGCAGCAAATAACGTCATAATCATAAGTTTCTTTGAGCCATGGAATGATGGCTGTGGTATCCAATCCGCCTGAGTAGGCAAGTACAACTTTCTCTTTCATATTTAAAAGTTCCTTTCTGTTTGAATTGTAACAACGCATTTAATATACAACACATTATTTGAGAACGCAAGCGGAAAAATATACACAAATAAAAAATAAAAATTCAAGATAATCTGTAATAGATATATAAAATATGGAAAATAGGGTTGAATTGATTATAACGAATATGTATAATTATGCAACGAGATGAAAACGAAGTGACGTGAAAATGCTTTACGGCATAGGATGTTTGTAATATGATAAAAAATATATTTTTGAAAGGTTTGGGATTGATGTCCGAGATAAATTTTGCTGTCAGGGAAATGACGTTTGAAGATATAGATAAAGTCCATGAATTGTGGATGACAATACATGGTTTTGGAATAAGAAGTCTCGATGACTCGAAAGAATATGTGGAAAGGTTCATAAAAAGAAATCCGACCACCAGCATCGTGGCCGTGAAAGATGATGAGATCATAGGTTCAATTCTCTGCGGACATGATGGTAGACACGGATGTTTTTATCATGTTTGCGTGAAGGAAAAGTACAGACAGCACGGTGTGGGAAGGGCGATGGTTTCATATGCGATGCTTGAACTTAAGAAAGAGAAGATAAGCAAAGTGACGTTGGTTGCTTTTAAGAATAATGAAGTCGGAAATCTTTTTTGGAAGGGTGTAGGTTGGACATTCAGAGACGACTTCAACTACTATGAGCTCTCATTGAATGATGAAAACATAACACAGTTCAATATGTAATATTAAATAAAGCTTTGAAAGGGTAAAAAGATGGAAGTAATAAAAGGCGGAGTTACTGAAGCTAAAGGATTTAAGGCTGCCTGTACAGCTGCAGGCATTAAATATAAGGGAAGAACGGATATGGCTATGATATACAGCGAGAAGCCATGTGTATCGGCAGGATGTTTTACATCAAATGTTGTCAAGGCGGCGCCGGTTCTCTGGGACAAAAAGGTTGTCAGCGAATCGGAATATGCCGAGGCAGTAGTAATCAATGCCGGAATAGCAAATGCCTGTACCGGAGAGGAAGGCTTAAGTTACTGTGACAAGACTGCGGAGTGCGCAGGTGAGGCCCTTGGCATCCCAAAGGATTCTGTACTTGTCGCATCCACAGGCGTCATTGGAATGCAGCTTCCTATTGACAGAATATGTAACGGAACAAAGGAACTTGCAAAAAATCTTTCCGATACCACGGAGGCGGGACATTCAGCTGCGCTTGCAATAATGACCACCGATACAAAGGAAAAGGAAGTTGCAGTCACAATAGAGCTTTCGGGAAAGAAAGTCACAATAGGGGGAATGTGCAAAGGAGCAGGGATGATCCATCCTAATATGTGCACAATGCTTTCCTTTATCACGACAGATGTTTCCATAGATAAAAAGATGTTAGACGAGGCACTTCATGAAGATGTAAAAGACACTTACAACATGATAACGGTTGACGGTGATACATCTACAAATGACACGGTTGTCGTACTTGCAAACGGTTTGGCCGAAAATGTAAAGATAACCGAGAAGAATGAGGATTACAAGACATTCTGTGAGGCACTTCATTTTGTGAATGAGACACTTGCAAAGAAGATGGCTGCGGATGGCGAAGGGGCAACGAAGCTATTTGAGGCAAAGGTTGTAAATGCAAAATCCAAGGAAGATGCAAAGACACTCGCCAGAGCCATAGTGGGGTCAAATCTTTCAAAGGCGGCAATATTCGGATGTGATGCCAATTTCGGGCGATTTTTGTGCGCTATGGGCTATTCCGGAGCAATGTTCGATCAGAATGATGTCGAGCTTTTCTTCTGTAGTATAAACGGGAAAATAGAGGTTTTCAAAAAGGGAGTTCCGCTTCACTTTGACGAGGATGAAGCGCTATCGATAATGAAGGCAGATGCTGTTACCGTATATGTTGATATGCATGAGGGAAATTCATCTGCGACCGCATGGGGATGCGATCTCACATACGATTATGTCAAGATAAATGCCGATTACAGATCATAATTAAAATAATAACTATATAAAAGGGAGATAGGAAAATGAACGATAATGAAATGAACAAAGTGCTTGAGAAAGCAGCCGTTTTGATAGAGGCGCTTCCTTATATTCAACGGTTCAACAGAAAAATCATAGTTGTAAAATACGGCGGGTCGGCAATGGTTGATGAGACCTTAAAGAAACAGGTTATTCAGGATGTGACCCTCTTAAAGCTGGTTGGTTTTAAGCCTATTATCGTTCATGGCGGTGGAAAGGAAATCAGCAGATGGGTCGGCAAGGTCGGAATGGAGCCGGTTTTTATTAACGGACTCAGAAAGACCGATGAGGAGACTATGGAAGTTGCTGAGATGGTTCTCAACAAGGTGAACAAATCCCTTGTTCAGATGGTAGAGGAACTCGGCGTGAATGCCATAGGTATAAGCGGTAAGGACGGAGGACTCTTAAAGGTTGAAAAGAAACTCTCGGACGGCCAGGATATCGGATTTGTCGGAGAGGTCAAGGAAGTTAATCCAAAGATTTTATTTGACCTTCTTGAGAGAGATTTCCTTCCTATAGTTTGTCCGATAGGAATGGATGACAATTATCAGACCTACAATATAAATGCGGATGATGCAGCATGTGCCATCGCAAAGGCGGTGGATGCGGAAAAACTTGCCTTCCTCACAGATATAAAGGGAGTCTTAAAGGATATGGATGACCCGGACAGTCTCATATCAGAGCTTACTGTCACAGAGGCCAAGGAACTTATCGGAACCGGTTTTATCGGCGGAGGTATGCTTCCTAAGCTTAACAACTGTATCGATGCTATCGAACAGGGAGTTTCGAGGGTGCATATACTTGACGGAAGAGTAGCGCATTGCTTACTTCTTGAGATTTTTACAAATAAAGGAATCGGAACCGCAATCTTAGATGATAAGGAGACAAAGTTTTACAATGAATAAAACAGGATATATCGAGGAAGCCGAGAAGGACTTGCTCCACACATATAACAGATATCAGATTGTCCTTGAAAAGGGCGAGGGTGTAAAACTCTACGACACAGACGGAAAAGAGTATCTTGATTTTGCCGCAGGTATAGCGGTATGCGCTTTGGGATACAGCAACGATGAGTATAAGAACGCTTTAAAAGAGCAGGTGGATCTGCTTTTGCACACCTCGAATCTCTATTATAACGCTCCGATAGTAAAAGCTGCGGAGTCAGTGAAGAGAATCAGTAAAATGGACAGAGTTTTCTTTACAAACTCGGGGACAGAGGCTATTGAAGGTGCCATAAAAGCAGCAAAAAAATATGCTTTTACGAGAGACGGATTTGCCGGACATGAAGTTATAGCAATGAACAGTTCATTTCACGGACGTAGCATAGGAGCACTTTCCGTCACGGGAAATGCACACTACAGAGAGCCGTTTGAACCGCTCATGCCGGGAGTGAAGTTTGCAGATTTTAACAATCTTGATTCCGTTAAAGCTCAGATTACGGACAAGACCTGTGCAATAATTATGGAGACTGTGCAGGGCGAAGGGGGAATCCATCCGGCAACGAAGGAGTTTTTGCAGGGAGTCAGGGAACTTTGTGACGAGAAGGACATACTTCTTATTCTCGATGAGATTCAGTGCGGTATGGGAAGAACCGGAAGTATGTTTGCATGGCAGGCATACGGTGTGAAGCCGGATATTATGACAGTCGCAAAGGCCTTGGGCTGCGGTGTTCCGGTAGGCGCATTTTTGATGACTGAAAAGGTTGCAAAAAAATCTCTTGTCCCGGGAGACCATGGCACGACATACGGTGGAAATCCTTTTGTCGGCGCTGCGGTGGCAAAGGTTATTGAGATTTTTGAGAGAGATCATATAGAGGACAATGCAAAGGTTGTTGGAGAGTATCTGGCAAAGCGTCTCGATGAGGTGAAAGATAAATATTCTTTCGTGACTGACAGAAGAGGAATGGGCCTTATACAGGGGCTTGAAATCACAAAGAAACCGGGAGAGGTCTCAACAAAATGTCTCGAAAAAGGACTTATAGTTATAACTGCCGGAAGCAATGTGCTCAGATTTGTACCCCCGCTTGTGATAACAAAAGACGATGTTGATGAGATGATAAATATATTAACTTCGGTCTTTGACGAGATTGCTTAAGAAATTGACTATCTAATATACCATTGTAAATTGACAAATAATTCGGTAAAATAGGCCTACGGGCAATTGGAACCTCCTTTGGACGGAGGTATAAATGATAGAAAAAACAAGAAACATCAGAAAGAGAGTTTTTGCCCTTTTTCTGATGTTCTTATGTTTACAGACTTTAGGCTGTAGGCGGGATGATGTTCTTCTGTTATCCGAAGAAATCAGCACTGAGGACACGGAAGAAAGTGAAGAATTCGAAGAAACCGAAGAAACAGATTCGGATGAGCTCAGAGAAAACAGTGAGAAAGAGACTGCAGAAACTGAGGCTTCCGAAGTACAAAGCCAAATTGTGGTATATGTATGCGGAGCTGTCAAATCACCGGGAGTCTATTTCCTTGACGGAAGATCAAGAGTGTACGAGGCGGTTGAAAAGGCAGGAGGCTTAAAGGAAGATGCAGCTTCATGGGCAATCAATCTCGCTGACTGCATATCGGACGGACAGATGATTTACATCCCAAACAGCGATGAGGCTGCTTACCCGGAAGGGGTGACACTTCCAGTTTCGGCAGGTGATTCGGAGGATGGAGTCGTAAATATAAATACAGCTGATGAGAATGAACTTATGACCTTGAATGGCATAGGTGAGCAGAAGGCAAAAAGTATAATCGAATACAGAAATACAAACGGTGATTTCGAGAATGCTTGTGACATAATGAATGTATCTGGCATCGGGGAAGGATGCTACCAAAAGATCAAAGATAATATAAAGGTTAGATAGAGGTATTTTGGCATGGCGCGAAGAGTTCTTGTAGTGGATGATGAAAAACTTATAGTTAAAGGAATCCGTTTCTCCTTAGAGCAGGAAGGAATGGAGGTTGAGTGCGCTTATGACGGTGAAGAAGCATACAATATGGCTATGAACAATCACTATGACATCATTCTTTTGGATGTCATGTTGCCAAAAATGGATGGTTTTGCCGTTTGTCAGCTGATCAGAGAGAGTTCACAGGTTCCTATAGTCATGCTCACCGCAAAGGGTGATGATATGGACAAAATCCTTGGACTTGAGTATGGCGCTGACGATTATATAACAAAGCCATTCAATATTCTTGAGGTCAAGGCAAGAATAAAAGCAATTATGAGAAGAACCACTGCGAGGGATGAGGACAAGAGCGCCTCAAATGTCATCGAGAGCGGTGATCTGAAGATAGATTGTGATAGCAGAAGAGTATATATATCCGGACGTGAGATGAATCTTACCGCAAAGGAATTTGATATTATTGAGCTTCTCGCAAAAAATCCGAACAAGGTATACAGTCGTGAAAAGCTTCTTGAGATGATCTGGGGTTCGGATTATCCAGGTGACGCCAGAACGGTTGATGTACATGTAAGAAGGCTCAGGGAGAAGATTGAGGAGAATCCGAGTGAACCAAAGTATGTTCATACAAAGTGGGGAGTCGGATACTACTTCCAGGCCTAGTTGGCGAATTATCTTTTGTAACATTACTTAATCCGTTTTAGAGGCTGCTTTTAGAATGAAGGTAAAAACAAAGCTTAAAAGCTTTTTGAAGAGTTTAAAATTTCGAATAATACTTATAATAATAATCTTTGGCACATTGCCGACGGTGCTTGTATCGTTGAGCATGTTGCGTTCGTATGAAAACCGTGCTGTATCGGTACAGAGTATTGAGATATTGAATCAGGCGAAAATTCTGGGCAATCAGATTGTCATGAACGACTTTATGAATGATCTTTCCTCTGAGACGATTCTTGGTGAGATAACACAGTTTTCAAATATCTATGACGGGCGAGTTATGCTGATAAATCAGAGTCTTGAGGTTATACTCGATTCATATTCGCTCGATGTCGGAAAAACCATTGTTTCAGAGAAAGTCATATTGAGTCTAAACGGCGAGGAAATATCAAAATATGATTCCGAGATAGGATATATAGAGCTTGTAGTTCCACTTACTGAAGCTGAGAATCAGGAGGTTTTGGGAGTACTTTTGGTCAGCGTATCAACGGATTCGATAGCTACAAATCTGGAATATCTCTCCGACGGAGCACTTATCATTTCAGCAGGTATATTATTTGTTATGATAATTTTGTCGGTACTTACTTCGGGAAGACTGGTTAAGCCTTTCGGCGATATGGCAAAGTCATTGAGAGACATCGATACAGGGCATTCCAACAGTCTTGAGATTCACGATTATACAGAGACAACACACATCTCAAATGAGTTCAACAAGCTTCATACGAGAATGAAAGTCATGGACTCATCCAGAGAAGAATTTGTCTCCAACGTGTCTCATGAGCTTAAAACGCCGCTCACATCGATGAAGGTGCTTGCGGATTCGCTTAACGGAAGCGACGAAGTGCCGGTTGAACTCTATCGTGAATTCATGCAGGATATTGGAAATGAGATCGACAGAGAGACAAAGATCATAAACGATCTGCTCTCACTTGTCAAAATGGACCGTTCATCGACCGGACTCAATATTGAGAGTGTGAATATAAACGATCTTATCGAGCTTATACTTAAGAGATTAAGACCTATCGCCCAGAGGCAGTCGATAGAGATAGTCCTTGAGAGTTTCAGACCTGTAACGGCGGAGGTGGACGAGGTCAAGATGACACTTGCTATAACAAACCTCGTCGAAAATGCCATAAAATACAACAAGCCTGAGGGATGGATTCATGTCTCGTTAAATGCCGACCACCAGTATTTTTACATAAAGGTGGAAGACAGCGGTATAGGCATACCGGAGGAGTCGATAAATAACATTTTTGAGAGATTTTATAGGGTGGACAAATCCCATTCGCGTGAGATAGGCGGTACCGGACTTGGACTTGCGATAACCCGAAGCGTGGTTCATCTTCATCGCGGAGCTATAAAAGTATTCAGCGTGGAAGGAGAGGGGACGGTTTTCGATGTCAGAATACCGCTAAGCTATATTCCACCTGAAAAGTAAAATTGTTTTTTAATGATGGGAACGTTTATGAGAAGATTTTTTTGTCTTATGCTTTTCTTCTGTATATTGACCGTAAGCCTTCCGGGGTGCGGAAAGGACAAGGAAGAGGAAGCAGGATTTTTTATTTATTATTTGAATATAGACAAGACAAAACTTGCGGGGAAAAGCTATGAATTGAATGCCGATATGACGGATACGGAGAGTGCATGCCACGAACTGTTGTCCGCGCTTGCAGGAGATTCGGGAGATGTGGAATACAAACAGTCCATTCCTACAGGTGTGACATATTCATATTACCTTGAGGGTGACATTCTCAATATGAATTTTGATGCCGCCTATTATGAAATCTCAGTCGTTGATGATGTCTTATGCAGGGCGTCGGTAGTAAAAACTCTGACTCAGCTTGATGGTGTGAGCGGGGTCAATTTCCTTGTGGACGGAACACCTGCAACGAATGCAAATGACGAGATTATAGGAGTAATGTCCGCGGAGGATTTTGTGGAGAATCCCGGAGAACAGATCAATGCGATTCAAGAGGCAAGTATCACACTTTATTTTGCCGACTCTAAAGGGGACGGGCTTGTCAAAGAGACAAGAGATGTATATTACAGCACAAATATATCTGCGGAGAAACTTATAATGGAGCAACTTATAGAGGGACCGCAAAGCGCAAATGCATATGCAACGATACCTCCCGAGACGAAACTGGTAAATGTTTCTGTCGTAGATGGGGTTTGCTTTGTCAGCCTTGATGAAACCTTCAGGAATCAGAATTATGAGATATCCGAAGAAGTTGTTATATATTCTATTGTAAATACACTCACCGAACTTGATACAATAACCAAAGTACAAATCTCTATCAACGGAAACACGGACGGTACATACAGAGATTCATTTGAACTCAGTACCTTCTATGAAAGGAATCTTGATCTTTTGTCATTGGAATAGGGGGCAAAAGATATGAAAAGACCGCTTTTACTTTGGGCGGTTTCTTTCGCACTTGGAATATACTGCGCTGCGGCGGAGGTTGTCGTTTCATCGATTGCCTTTGCCATATGCGCATTTTACATATTCCTGTCATCAAACTCAAAAAGAAACAAAAAAATATTTTTGGTATTAACCGCATGTATTTGTTTTAGTGGCGGTTTCTTTTGCATGCAAAAAGATATGCACAGACTAGAGCTTACTGAGAATGAAATTGTAAGCACGAAGATGTCGGAAATCATATTATGCGGACAGGTGTGCGGTATGGAGAAGGGAAAGGCCGTGATATCTTCTGCGATAATATGCGATGGTATATCTTACGGAAAACTGTTCAAAAAAATTCTTGTGACAGCGGATGATGTTTTGGATTTTGGCTTAGGGGATAAGGTTGCATTAAAAGGAAGGTTTAAAACATTTTCCGAAAATACCAATGAGGGCTGTTTTAATCAAAAGAAATACTATCTCGCAAAGGGCATAGCTGCGGAGTTTTGTGTGACGGAGATTGTTGAAAGAAAGGGGACAAAAAGCCCTATACACCTTGTTGAAAACAACCTTTACGAACTCAGAAGAAGCGTGAGAGAAGTGTACAATGGGGCATTGCCTAAGCAGTATGCCGGCGTAATAATATCTCTTGTCACGGGTGAGAAGAATCCCAACGACAGGGAAGAGACAGATCTTTATACGGACAATGGAATAGGACATATTCTTGCAATATCAGGTCTACATGTATCTTTACTGGGAGTGGGGTTGTTCAATCTTCTAAGAAAAATGAAAGCAACATATATCACAGCGGTACCGATCACAGTAATATTTTCGCTTATGTATCTCTGCTTTGCAGGAAGTCCTATATCGGCAGAACGAGCGGTATTTATGCTTGTTATTCTCATGATTTCATATTTGTTCGGAAGAGCATATGATATGTTTTCGGCAGCATCTCTTATTTGTATGATCATGCTTTGGATGGAACCATTTACTGTTTTGAATTCATCTTTTTGGTTGTCATTCTCTGCGGTTGCAGGAATATGCGTTTATGCGGATGAAAGGAGAAAACATAACGAAAAGAATGAGAAGGAGAAAAGAAGAAGGAAACAGATAGGTACACTAATGCTTGACGCTGTCAAATTCAGCTTGTGCATCCAAATGTTTACTCTGCCTGTCACGGCAAATGTTTTTCATGTGATACATCCGTTTTCGGTGTTATTGAATCTCATTGTGTTGCCGTTCGTCGGGATAATATTATTGGTAGGAATACTGGGAGGCATAGTAGGTCTTTTTTCTGTAACTCTTGCAAAGTATGTGCTGTTTTTGGACAATATTATACTTGTTTTGAATCATTATCTTTTTTTGGCTTTTAGGGAAGTGCCCTTTTCAAGTATAAGTATAGGAGAGATGAGCATAATAAGAATATTCATTTTTTATATTGCTGTAGCGATTTTTTTCCGGATGAGAAAAGCGAGAATAGCAATAGCATTATTTCTTGTGCTGATAGTATTTTTGCCTACAGAGAGGGGGCTTGTTGTCGATGTGCTAGACGTCGGACAGGGGGATGGAACATATATAAGGACGGAAGGCGGATATGACATATTTGTAGACGGAGGAAGCAGTGACAATGCATCTCTCGGAGAATATGTGATAGAACCTTTCCTAAGGTCGAAGGGAGTGAGTGACATAGATTGCTGGTTTGTCTCTCACACGGACAACGATCACATCTCAGGGTTGATATGGCTTCTTCAGGATGGATACAGGATAGAAAAGATATTTTTGCCGTGCACAGCAAAGGAAGAGGATATTGTAATTGAGATAAAAAAACTTGCGAAAAAAAACAAGACAGATGTCTTGTTTTTAAAGGCAGGTGATGTTATAAAGCTAAAGGATGCATATATAAGCATTCTGTCGCCAAAGAGTGACAGCAATGAAGCGGACAAAAACGCAAACAGCCTTGTATTTTTGTACTCGGAAAACGGATTTGACGGCCTTCTTACAGGAGATATCGGAACGGAGTCAGAGAGTGATGTCTTAAAAGGCCTGTTTGAAATAAAAGGCTCAAAATATTTTGATGACGGCAGGATTGACTGGTATAAATGTGCTCATCATGGTAGCAATTACTCGAACTCTACAACCTTTTTGGAGGAGATTATGCCTGTCTTTTGCACTGTCTCCGCGGGAAGATACAACAATTACGGGCATCCCGGAAAATTGTTTCTTAAAAGAATAAATAAGCTTGGTCTTGATATGAGATGCACAATATACTCCGGACAGATCGAGATTGGATACAGCAGAAAAAACGGGATTGAAGTAAGAGAATAAAACACAAGGACAGGGCGAAAATACTGTTTTTATATGGAAATAGAGGTTGACATATTCGTATTCCTATCTTAAAATATCATAATGTGTTTAGCGCTTCGCCCGTGTCTGAGGTGTTAGACAGAGTATTAATATAACATTTCACATTATCGGAGGTGAAAACATTGGCAAACATTAAATCTGCAAAGAAGAGAGTTCTCGTAACACAGGTAAAGACAGAGAGAAATAAGTCTATTAAGTCAGCAGTTAAGACAGCTATCCGTAAGGTAGAAGCAGCTGTTGCTGAAAATGATAAAGCAGCTAGTGAAGAGGCACTTAAGAATGCAATCTCTATCATCACAAAGGCTTGCAACAAGGGTGTATACCACAAGAACAACGCAGCAAGAAAGGTTTCAAGACTTTCAAAGCTCGTTAACGGAGTACAGTAAATAAAAAATAAAACTCCTTTCCGTACCGTCATTCGGAAAGGAGTTATTTTTTTGCATATTTTGTTATGAATATCTCAACGGCAATCTTGTCATTTATTCTTCCGGTCTTGAATTGTTCCTCTAAGGATAGACCTTCTTCGATACCTGATGTCAGCTCGTCCCTGTTGAAGTTTCTCGCCATGGCGAGATATTTTTTTACGGCAAAACTTGGAATTCCTTCCACTTTGGCGATAGAAGTGTCCCTCTCACCGCGTTTTGCCATCGATTTGATCTCCCAGATGAGCCTGAACTGTCTGGTCAAAAGAGAGAGTATTTTCATCGGGGATTCTCTTAAGGCAAGAAGATCATAATACAAATCCATGGCTTTTTTCTGCTGTTTGTTGCCGATTGCCTCAACCATCTCAAATATTTGATTGTTTATCTGACCGGAGACTACTTGAAGTACATCCTCAGATTCAATCACGTCCTTGTGAAGCGTGTAGCTTAAAAGTTTTTCAAGCTCGGATTGGATTCTTGTCATATCCATGCCGGTCATAGAGATGAAAAGATTCATTGTATTCTGACTGATCTTTTTGTCCTCTTTTATTATTTTTTGAAGAATCCAGGAGACAAGCATCTTTTCGCTCGGCGTCTCACAGAGGCATTCACCGCCGTTTTTGCAGAGGGCTTTGAAGGTTTTGCTCCTCTTGTCAACCTCTGATTCCATAAAAATGATGCAGGCTGAATCGGGAATATTTCCCAGGTATTCGGCTATCGATTCTTCGGTGCTTTTGAAAAAGCCGGAGTCCTCGACGAGAATCACTCTTTTTTCCGCTAAGAAAGGCAACGTCTCAGCCAGATCGATGATTTCTTTTGCGGATACATCGTTTCCTTTGAAGGCGTTGAAATTCATTGTATCGCCGTCTGAGACAAGAGCCTTTATAAGACTGTCCTTCGACTGGAGTTTGAGATATTCCTCCGGACCGTATATGAGATAGCTTGTTTTAAAATTTTTGTTTTTAATGTCATCACTTATTACACTCATGCATCGATTTTAACATAGTACAAAAACAGCAACAAGTTTATAAAATATTTTGTAAAATCTTTTTCCTTGCATGAACAACCTTTCATTCGTATAATTAGTAGGCAGTAATACTAGGAGGAAATATACATGTCCATAGATCAGAGCAAGATAAGAAATTTTTGTATCATTGCCCATATTGACCACGGAAAATCAACACTGGCCGACAGGATAATAGAGAAGACCGGCACATTGACTGACAGAGAGATGCAGTCGCAGGTGCTTGATAATATGGATTTGGAAAGAGAACGCGGGATAACAATCAAATCCCAGGCGGTTCGTATAATATATAAAGCAAAAGACGGCGAGGAGTATATATTCAATCTTATAGATACTCCGGGACACGTCGATTTCAATTATGAGGTTTCAAGAAGCCTTGCAGCCTGTGACGGAGCGATTCTTGTAGTCGATGCTGCGCAGGGAGTCGAAGCGCAGACACTTGCGAATGTTTATCTTGCACTTGATCATGACCTCGATGTTATGCCTGTAATAAACAAGATAGATCTTCCGAGTGCGATGCCGGATGAGGTCGCAAAGGAAATAGAGGATGTGATCGGAATAGAGGCATCAGATGCTCCAAGGATCTCAGCAAAGACCGGTATCAATATAGATGAAGTTCTAGAGCAGATTGTAGCAAAGATACCGGCTCCTGTGGGGGACAAAAACAAACCTTTGCAGGCGCTTATATTTGATGCGCTCTATGATGCATACAGAGGTGTCATAGTATTCGTCAGAATAAAAGAAGGTACCTTAAAGGCCGGAATGAGAATAAAGATGATGGCAACAGGTGCGGAGGAAGAAGTTGTAGAAGTCGGATATTTCGGAGCGGGCAGATTTATTCCTTGTGATGAACTTTCCGCCGGAATGGTAGGATATTTTACAGCCAGCATAAAAGAGGTAAGTAAGACCAGAGTCGGGGACACCGTGACCGATACGGCAAGACCGTGCGATAAGCCTCTTCCGGGATACAAAAAAGTAAATCCTATGGTATATTGCGGAATATACCCGGCCGATTCAGCAAAATACGGAGATCTTAGAGACGCACTCGAAAAATTGCAGATAAATGATGCATCGCTTCAGTATGAACCGGAGACATCGCTTGCGTTGGGATTTGGTTTCAGATGCGGATTCTTGGGACTTCTTCACCTTGAGATAATACAGGAGAGACTTGAGAGAGAATTTGCTCTTGACCTTGTTACAACGGCGCCCGGAGTTGTATATCATATATACAAAACGGACGGAACCATGATTGAACTTACGAATCCTTCAAATCTTCCGGATCCATCCGAGATTGATTACATGGAGGAGCCTATTGTATCTGCAGAAATCATGGTCACAAGTGACTTTGTCGGAGCAATAATGACACTTTGCCAGGAGAGGCGAGGAGTCTACAAGAGCATGGAATACATCGAGGAGACCAGAGCCCTGCTCAAATACGATCTTCCTCTGAATGAGATAATATATGACTTTTTCGATGCACTTAAGTCCAGATCGAGAGGTTATGCAAGCTTTGATTACGAACTCAAAGGATATGAGAAGAGTGATCTTGTAAAGCTTGACATATTAATAAACAGAGAACAGATAGACGCACTCTCATTTATTGTATTTAAAGAGAGTGCCTATGAGAGAGGCAGAAGAATGTGCGAGAGGTTGAAGGAAGAGATTCCGAGACACCTCTTTGAGATACCTATCCAGGCGGCTGTCGGAGGAAAGATAATCGCCAGGGAAACCGTCAGAGCCATGAGAAAAGACGTTCTTGCAAAATGTTATGGCGGTGATATCTCCAGAAAGAAGAAACTTCTTGAAAAACAGAAGGAAGGAAAAAAGAGAATGCGCCAGGTAGGAAATGTGGAGATTCCGCAGGAGGCATTCATGTCAGTTTTAAAACTCGACGAAGAGTAGAGTCAGGAACCGAGAGGGCCAATATGGAAACTATAATGGTTTATATCCATGTCCCGTTCTGCGTAAAAAAGTGTCTGTACTGCGATTTCCTGTCGGCTCCGGCCGATGAGAAATCGCAGTCTTTGTATGTTGACGCACTTATACGGGAGATGGAGAGAAAATACAACAAATTAAAAGACAGAAGAGTAAAAACTATATTTATAGGCGGAGGCACACCGTCATCCTTGAGTGAGGAGAATCTTTCAAAGCTTTTGTCAGCCGTAAGAGATGTATTAAAACCTGATTGTGAAACGGAATATACGATGGAGTGCAATCCGGGGACACTCAGTGAGAGCAAGCTTAAGACAGCCAAAAAATATGGCGTAAACAGACTCAGCATAGGTTTGCAGTCTATGGACAACGATGAACTGAAACTGCTTGGGCGTATACATTCTGCGGAAGAGTTTGAGGAGAATTATTTACTTGCCCGCGAATGCGGTTTTGATAATATAAATATAGATCTTATCAGTTCACTTCCGGGACAGAACAAGGAAGCATTTATGAACTCGCTTCGCAAGGCGATAGCCATGTCCCCGGAGCACATATCCGTATATTCTCTTATAGTTGAGGAAGGGACGGAATTCTATGACAGATATCATGATGATGTGCTAAAAAGGGACAGAGGAGAGAAGACATTGTTTCTTCCGGATGAGGATACGGAGTATGAGACGGGGGTAGCTCTGAGAGAATATCTTAAAAGTGCAGGATACAATAGATATGAGATATCGAACTATGCATTGGATGGAAGAGAATGCACCCACAATAAAGGATACTGGCAGAGGAAAGACTATCTTGGCCTGGGGCTTGGAGCAGCCTCTTTTATCGATAAAACGAGATACAAGAATGAGGTCAATATAAAAGAGTATATAAAGATAAACGGCGACAATGTTATCGACAATCTGCCTCTGTGCGATGAGCCTTATTTTGAAAAAACAGAACTCTCCGCCATGGAAGAGATGGAGGAGACCATGTTTTTGGGACTTCGCATGACGGAGGGGGTAAATCTTTTGGATTTCAAGGAAAAATTCGGTGTGGATATGAAGAACGTTTATCACAGTCAGACTGAGGAACTCGTAATGAACGGGCTGGCCGAAATTGAGGACGGATGTTTTAGACTGACGGATAGAGGATTTGATCTCGGAAATTATGCATTCGGAATGTTTTTGTTTGATTAAGGCTTCATGAATTGAGTAATGAAAGCGGATTTGATAAAATAAAAGAATAAAATGTACAGGAGACGATTGGGGAATGAACAAGGAAATAAAATGGGCTGTTTTAGGAACCGGAGTTATAGCAAACGAGATGGCTACGGCGCTTCAAAAAATGGGGAAGAAGCTTTATTCCGTCGGCAACAGAACACATGAAAAAGCAGTGGATTTCGCAAAAAAATACGGAGTCGAAAAAGTATACGATACCATAGAAGACCTGTTTTTGGATGATGAGGTTGATGTGGTATATCTCACAACTCCTCACAATACTCACTATGAGTTTATGAAAAAGGCGCTGACTAACGGAAAACATGTTTTCGTGGAAAAGTCGATTACCTTGAACAGCAGAGAACTGGATGAGATGAGCGAACTCGCAAAGAAGAACAATCTCATAATAGGTGAAGCAATGACAATATGGCATATGCCTATCTACAAAAAACTTTGGGAAGATGTCAAGAATGAAAAATACGGTAAAGTACAGATGATTACCGTGAATTTTGGCAGCTTCAAAGAGTACAATATGGAAAATCGTTTTTTCAATATGAATCTTGCCGGCGGAGCGCTGCTTGACATAGGTGTCTATGCGATAAGCGTCGTAAGAAGCTTTATGGACGAGAAGCCTGATGAGGTAGTTAGCCAGTGGATGCCGTCACCTACGGGTTCGGATGAGAGAGCAACCATTTTATTGAAAAATAAAAAGAATCAGATGGCGACAATAGCACTTGCAATGCATTCAAAACAGCCGAAGAGAACTGTTATAAGTATGGAGAAAGCCTATGTCGAATTGATGGAGTTTCCGAGAGCACACGAGGCAGTGATAGTGGATGCCGAGACAGGGGAAAAAGAGATAATAACGGAAGGCCGGTTCGAGGATGCGTTGTTCTATGAAATGCAGGATATGGAATATGCGATTGAAACCGGTGACACCACAGGCTTATTATTTGAATATACAAAAGATGTTATGGATATAATGACGAAACTCAGAAAAGAGTGGAATATGAGATATCCTAAAGAGGTATGGTAACAGACAAGTACACCTGATTTCTTGGGAGAGAGGCAGTGAAAAGTATGGTTGGCTTGAGAGAAATGAAGCGCAATTGGGGTTGTTTTGCAACAGCATATGCAGTACTGATGTTTTGTTTTGTGTTTTTTTTTGCTACGGATTATTATGCGAAAGAAGGAGAAAACGCGATTGACCTAAACGGCAAAGACACCGGATACACGTCAGTTTTGTATGACAATTCAAACGGATTGCCGACATCTGAGGCGAATGATATCATACAGACCTCGGACGGGTTTATATGGATAGGTTCCTACAGTGGACTTATTCGCTATGACGGCAATGAATTTGAGCGTTTCGATTCAACCACGGGAGTTACGAGCGTGGTGAGCCTTTTTGAGGACAGTAAAGAAAGACTCTGGATAGGAACGAACGACAGCGGAGTTGCTGTAATGGAAGAAGATACCATACGTTTTTTTAACAAGAATGACGGTCTCCAATCTCTTGCGGTGCGCGACATAAGAGAGGATGAGAACGGAATAATATATGTTGCCACTACAAACGGCATCGCTATCATAGATGAGGATATGAATTTGATCCCAATAGATGAGGGCGAACTGGCAGGCGCATATATAAAAAATCTTTCCGGTGATGAAAACGGAATGATATATGGTGTGACTATAGATGATGACCTTTTTATCATAAAAAATCGTGAACTCGTTGCTTTTTACAAGGAGGAAGAAATCGGCATAGAGGAGATACATACCATTGTTGCCGATCCCGAAAATGATGGATGGTTCTATGTGGGAACGAAAAACAACGAGGTTTATTACACAAAGGTCGGAGACGACTCCAAGGAGAGGGAGGTATACAATGTTGCTCCTTTGGAATATATTAATCATCTCTACTCGGTCGATGACCGGATATTCATATGTGCAGACAATGGTATAGGTTATCTGGAAAATGAAGAACTTTATATAGTGGAGAATATCGCTTTGACAAATTCTGTCGAGAGAATGATGGTTGACTATCAGGGAAATCTGTGGTTTGCATCCTCAAAGCAGGGTGTTATGAAGATAACTCCGTGTATGTTTTATGATGTTTTTCTTGGAAATGACATCGAAAATTGTGTTGTGAATACAACTTGTATTAAGGATGACGAGCTTTACATAGGAACAAAGGCATCGGGACTCATAGTTGTATCGCAAAACGGTGTGAAGAAAAATATTCCACTGACTGAGGCCCGCACTGTGGGCGGTGTTGATATTGAGTGGACGGATCTTTTAGCAGCATACGAGGGAGGAAATATCAGATCAATAGTCTGTGACAGCAGAGGTCGCCTTTGGATATCAAGCTATGGGGATTATCCTCTGGTTCGCTATGAGAATGGTAAAGTCACCTGTTTTACAAAAGCGGACGGGCTTCCTTCAGACAGAGTAAGAACCGTGTTTGAGAGGGATGATGATACCTTCCTTGTTGCATGCACAGGCGGCGTTGCGGTTATAAAGGGAGATTCCGTTACAGATGTGTACAACGAGGATGATGGAATTGAAAATACAGAGGTTCTCACTGTCACAGCAAAAGAAAGTGAAAACGGAGATATCATTGTTGGAACCGACGGAGGCGGAATATATGTAATTGGTTCCAATGGGACAACGCATATCGGCGTTGAGGAAGGAATGTCATCAGAGATTGTCATGCGTGTCAAAGTTGACGAAGAGAGAGGACTGGTATGGCTTGTAACCAGCAATTCGATAGCATATCTTGACAACGATTACAATATAAATGTGATAAAAAAATTCCCTTATTCAAACAATTTCGATATGTATGAAAATGCAAACGGAACAATGTGGATACTAAGCAGTAACGGTATTTACACAGTATCGGTTGATGAGTTGATTGCAAACGGGGAGATCAGCCCGGAATTCTACAGCGCGGATAACGGGTTGAACTGTATTGCCACGGCGAACTCTTACAGTGCGCTTTCAGATGATGGGGATCTTTATGTAGCCGGAACAACCGGTGTGTCAAAAGTAAATATAAATAAGCCATTTACGAACAATACGGATTTGAAGGCATCCGTACCGTACATTGAGGTTGACGGAGAATATGTTTATCCGGATGAGAACGGAGAGTATACTTTGTCCGAGGATGCACAAAAAGTAACAATAAGTACGTTTGTATTCAACTATTCACTCATAAATCCGTTAGTCACTTATTACCTTAGCGGTTTTGAGAACAATAAGGTCACGGTTGACAGAACAGACCTAATGCCTGTAGACTATACAAATCTGCGCGGTGGCGAATATGACTTTGTCGTAAAGCTTCAGGATCCTTCGGGAAGCAATGAAGACAAGAGCATAACCGTGCATATTACAAAGGAAAAACAGTTCTATGAGCATCCGTGGTTCTTTATAATTGCCGCGCTAATTGCCGGGATATTGATTCAGGTTGCGGTTCATTTTTATATCAAGCACAAAACCGCTGTATATGAGAAAAAAGCCAGAGAGAATCAGATACTTGTTCATGAGATAACGGAAGCATTTGCGAAAGTAATCGATATGAAGGACAAGTATACAAACGGTCACTCAACCAGAGTCGGTGAGTATACGGTACTGCTCGCAAAGGAACTTGGGTACGATGATGACACCGTGGACAAGTATTACAATATTGCACTTCTTCATGATATAGGAAAGATAGGAGTTCCGAGTGCGGTACTCAACAAGCAGGGAAAGCTTTCCGAGGAAGAATTTGCAATAATAAAATCGCACCCGGTATTGGGATATAACGCCTTAAAAGATATCAGTATAATGCCGGAACTTGCAGTGGGAGCTGGTTCACATCATGAGAGACCTGATGGAAAAGGTTATCCAAACGGACTCAAAGGTGATGAGATACCGCGAGTGGCACAGATAATAGCTGTGGCTGATACTTTTGATGCGATGTATTCAAAGAGGCCTTACCGGTCGAGAATGAATTTTGAGAAGGCCGTTTCAATAATAAAAGATGTAAGAGGTACACAGCTGACTGCCGATGTTGTCGATGCATTTTTGAGACTTGTTGAAAAAGGTGAGTTTCGCGCACCGGATGACGACGGTGGTGGAAGCACTGAAGATATAAACAATCTTTAGTCAGAGAGGACAATAAAATGAAATGGATTAAGTATACGATAAAAACAACGACTGCCGCTGAGGATTTTATAAGCGCATCTCTAGCTGAACTTGGGATAAACGGAATAGAAATAGAGAATAATGTTCCTTTGTCCAAAGAAGATCAGGCAGATATGTTTATTGATTTTCCGCCGGAGCTTCCGCCTGATGACGGGGTCAGCCTTGTAAGTTTTTATCTTGGAGAGGATGAGGACTATGAGACCGTGCTCAAGAATGTAAAAATCATTCTCTTAAAGATAAAAGATATAACCGATATAGGTGAAGGCACAATCACATCCTCCGAGACAGAGGATTTGGACTGGATAAATAACTGGAAGAATTTTTTCCATTCTTTCACAATAGGTGACATATTGATAAAGCCGACCTGGGAAGAGGTGAAAAAAGAGGATACGGACAAGACACTCATAGAGATAGATCCGGGAATCTCTTTTGGAACGGGAAAACATGAAACAACGCAGCTCTGCATAAAAGAACTGGAGAGATATATCGAGGGTGATGAGCTTTCATGTATCAAAAAGGATGACGCAGGGAATAAGAAGATAGATGTTTTGGACGTAGGCTTCGGAAGCGGTATCCTCTCTATCGTTGCACTCAAACTCGGCGCAACCTATGTGGAGGGAACAGATCTTGATGAGAACTGTATCGAATCAGGCGCCGCAAATATGGAAGTCAACAAAATAGATAAAGAAAGCTATGATTTTTATGTCGGAAATCTTATAGATGACAAGGAACTGAAGGCCTCATTAAAGGCAAAGCCTTATGATATTGTTGTTGCAAATATTCTGGCAGATGTTATCATACCAATGGCGCCGGTGATACCGGAACTCATGAAACCGGGCGCTGTTTTTATCACTTCCGGAATAATAGATTTCAAAGAGAATGCTGTTAAAGAAGCGATAGAAAAAGTAGGACTTGAGATAGTTTCGATAAATCATCAGGGAGAATGGGTGAATATAACGGCCAAAAAACCGGAGGTATAGGATGTATCAGTTTTTTGTTTCAAGCAGTCAGGTCGCAAATGACTCTATAACAATAACGGACGGCGACGCGAAACATATAAAGAGTGTGCTCCGCATGAAAAAAGGCGAAGTCATACGTGTGAGTTCATCGGATATGAAGAACTATCTTTGTGAGGTTGATGAGTTTTCCGGTGATGATGTGCTTGTAAAAATAAAGGAAAAAGACATACCATCCACGGAACTTCCGGCAAAAATATATCTGTTTCAGGCAATTCCTAAGGGAGACCGAATGGAGACCGTCATTGAAAAATGTGTTGAGCTGGGAGTTTTTGAGATAATCCCGGTAGAGATGAAAAACTGTATTGTAAAGCTTGATGACAAGAAAAAAGCAAACCGGATAAAAAGGTACAAGGGCATATCGGAGGCTGCTGCAAAGCAGTCAAAGAGAAGCATTGTGCCGAATATCCATGATATTATAAATTTCAAAGAAGCTGTTTCTTATGCGAGAGATGTGAGCTCTGTTATGATTTTCCCGTATGAGAGAAAAGATGGTATGGCTTCATTTGAAGAATTGCAACAAAAGATAAAGCCGGGATCGGATATTGCCATATTTATCGGACCTGAGGGCGGATTCGACGAGAGTGAAGTTGAGATTGCAAAAGAGGATATGGATATCATTTCTCTCGGTGAGAGAATACTAAGAACAGATACGGCAGCGATAACCATGATGTCTGCCATAATGCTTACGCTTGAGATGAAGCGATAGGAAATAACAATAGAAATCGAGGAAACAATGGAAAGCTATTTGGACAACTCTGCCACCACGGTATGCTCAAAGAGAGCGACCGATATGGTGGTAAGGTTACTTACGGAGGATTACGGCAACCCGTCTGCTATGCATCAGAAGGGAGTCATAGCAGAGAATTATATAAAAGATGCAAAACAAAAAATTGCATCAACGCTTAAGGTGGATGAGAAAGAGATTTATTTTACATCCGGAGGAACTGAATCAAACAATATGGCACTCATAGGCGCATCTCTTGCGAATAAAAGAGCCGGGATGCATATTATAACCACCGGGATTGAGCATGCATCAATTTATGCGACAACAGAGTTCTTGAAGGAGCAGGGATTTGAAATCACATATCTTCCGGTCGACAAAGATGGTCTTGTCGATTTGGATGCTTTAAGTGACGCTCTTAGGGAGGATACGATACTTGTTTCCGTTATGCAGGTCAACAACGAGATCGGTGCTGTAGAACCTATAGACGAGATTGCAAAAATTGTCCACAAAAAATCAAAGAATGCCATTTTTCATGTGGATGCGATTCAGTCGTACGGAAAGATGATCATAAGACCGAGAAAATCGGGGATCGATATGCTCAGTGTCAGCGGACACAAGATTCACGGCCCGAAGGGCAGCGGATTTTTGTATATAAGGGACAAGGTGAAGATGAAACCGCTCATACTCGGAGGCGGACAGCAAAAAGGAATGAGATCCGGAACCGAAAATGTTCCGGCATATTGCGGACTGGCTGAGGCTGCGACCGAGATGTATGAAAACTTTGAAGAGAATATTGAACATCTTTGGAATTTGAAGAACAGATTTATCGAGGGAGTTCAAAAGATAGATGGATGTTCCGTGAACGGAAAGACCGATATGACGAGTGCTCCGCATATTGTAAGTGTGAGTGTTGACGGTGTGAGAAGTGAGGTTTTGCTTCATTCGCTTGAGAGCGAGAATGTATATGTATCAGCCGGATCGGCTTGTTCTTCAAACAAGCCTGCTGTGAGCAGAACATTAAAAGCCATCAATTTGAATCCAAAACTTTTGGATTCGACGATACGTTTCAGCTTCAGTGTTCATACGACGGAGGAGGAGATAGATTATGCTCTTTCCGTCATGGGTGAAGTTGTACCGAAACTCAGAAAATATGTCAGAAGATAGTATTACAGAGGAAAAAACATGAAACAGTCATTTTTGATAAAATACGGCGAGATAGCCATCAAAGGAAAAAACAGATACATTTTTGAGAATGCGTTGGTGGATCAGATCAAATTTGCATTGGCGCGCCTTGACGGTGAATTTGAGGTCACTAAGGAGCAGGGAAGAATATATGTACATACCGACGGAGAGTACGAGGAGACCATAGATGCTCTCACGAAGGTTTTTGGTATAGTTGGCATCTGCCCGACAGTCATAAAGGATGACACGGGATTTGAGGATCTAAAGAAGGATGTTGTGGAATTTGTCGCCAGGCATTATGAAGATAAGAATTTTACCTTCAAGATGATGGCAAGAAGAGCAAAGAAAACATATCCGCTCGATTCGATGGAGGTAAATGCCGCTCTCGGTGAGGCGGTTCTTTATTCATTTCCGGAGACATCTGTCGATGTCCATGATCCGGAAGTGAAAATATTTGTTGAGATAAGGGACAAAATCTATATTTATTCGGATGAGATAAAAGGACCGGGAGGAATGCCTACGGGAACCTCGGGAAAGGGAATGCTTCTTCTCTCCGGAGGAATAGACTCACCGGTTGCAGGATATATGGTCGCAAAAAGAGGAGTGACAATCGAGGCAGTATATTTTCATGCTCCGCCTTACACGAGCGAGAGAGCAAAACAGAAGGTTGTCGATCTCGCGAAAAAAGTAGCCGTGTACGCAGGTCCGATAAAGCTCTATGTTGTAAACTTTACGGATATTCAGCTCGCTATATATGAGAACTGCCCTCATGAGGAACTCACTATCATAATGAGAAGATATATGATGATGATAGCAGAGCATTTTGCGAAAGCAGACGGATGTTTAGGACTTATAACAGGAGAGAGTATAGGACAGGTTGCAAGCCAGACAATGCAGTCTCTTATGTGTACAAACGAGGTATGTGAGCTTCCTGTCTTCAGACCGGTTATAGCATTTGACAAAAATGATATTATCGCAATATCGGAAAAGATAGATACCTATGAGACATCAATCCTGCCTTATGAGGATTGTTGCACGATATTTGTAGCCAAGCATCCTGTGACAAAGCCGAATCTCAAATCGATAAAGAAGTCTGAAAAGAAACTTGAAGGAAAAGTGGAGGATCTTTTCAAGGAAGCTTTAGAGACGGTAGAAGTCATAGAGGTGAAATAAAAAACAAACGGAAAATAAGGTAAAAAAATAAAACCTGGTTCGTCGAATCAGGTTTTATACAAAATATAATTATCTCGAATCAGATTTTGTACGGCTCAACTGCCTTAAGTATTTTTTCTGCGTCCGTGTCGGAATGGATTGTGAGTGTGATCGGTTTGGAGAGATCCAAACTGAAAATACCCATAATAGATTTTGCATCTATTACATAACGTCCGGAACTTAAATCGAAGTCATTATCAAACTGAGCTATTGTACTAACGAAAGATTTTACCTTATCAATAGAGTTCAAAGAGATTTCAAGTTTTTCCATATACTATTGCCTCCTAAATTATTTGACGTGTTCATAGTAATTTCTTTGGAGGAAAATGTCAACTTTTGGAGAAAAAAATTAAAAAAGAGGAATTTAGGATGAGAACAGCTGCACTGCATAATCTGGGCTGCAAAGTCAATTCATATGAGACTGAAGCCATGCGTGAGATGCTATTTAATGCCGGTTACAAGATAGTGGATTTCCATGATGCAGCCGACGTTTATGTTATAAATACCTGCTCTGTCACAAACATGGCCGACAGAAAATCAAGGCAGATGATACATCGTGCAAAAAAGCAGAATCCCGATTCGATAGTTGTCGCCTGCGGATGTTATGTTCAGACGAGCGAGGAGGAAGCAAAAGCCGATGATGCGATAGATATAATAATCGGCAATGACAGAAAGCATGAGCTTTTGGCTCTGCTGGACGAGTTTTTCGAGGATGAACAAGTTATAGATGCCGTGATTGATATAAATGAGCCGGGACGTGTGTTTGAGACACTGACACTCACGGAGACCTCGGAGCATGCCAGAGCATTTATAAAGGTTCAGGACGGATGCAATCAGTTCTGCAGTTATTGCATAATACCATATGCCAGAGGAAGAGTAAGAAGCAGAAATATCTCTGACATCTGCGCTGAGATAAAAACCATGACAGAGAAGGGGTACAAAGAATTTGTGCTCTCGGGCATTCATTTGAGTTCCTACGGAACTGATGAAAACGGATCAAAAGAGAATGAGTCATTGATAAATCTCATAGAGAACGTCGCTTCGATAGAAGGCGTAAAGAGAATAAGACTCGGAAGCTTTGAGCCTATGGTCGTCACGGAAGATTTTGTGAAAAGACTCTCCGCAATAAAAAAGGTCTGCCCGCATTTTCATCTTTCACTTCAGAGTGGATGCGATGACACTCTTAAGAGGATGAACAGAAAATACACCTCGGATGTGTTCGAGGAGAAATGCAAACTTTTCAGAAAATATTTCGACAATCCTGCACTGACCACGGATGTCATAGTAGGTTTCCCGGGGGAGAGCGAAGAGGAGTTTGAGAAGACAAAAGAATTTTTGGACAGGGTTCATTTTTATGAGATGCATGTATTCAAGTACTCGAAGAGAAAAGGAACTCTCGCCGCAAATATGAAGGATCAGGTCGACGAGAGAGTAAAGACAAAGCGAAGTGCGATTCTAATGCAAAAAGCGGATGA
>JAILHT010000144.1 GCA_024695665.1 Lachnospiraceae bacterium | reverse complement strand
TGTATGAAACAATCACCGCTATTATCCTTTCGTTTATACTCTCTCACTAAACATTTTCTCGTAATATTGTTTTAATGTGCTTCTTTCGCTCATTTGTATACACTTCTATAACTTGACAATATCCTCCCCCTGGCTCCTCAGCCACATCTCTATCCCCTTACCAAACACCTCGGCCGATATCGTATACACACCATCTTCTTCATCCTCGATAACAGCCGTCGGTAATCTGTCAAGAACAGCCTCAACTGAATAACCGGAGTACTTAAATCTCACCTTTTGTAATTTTCCGCCGTACATGAACTGTATTCGTTTTCTAAACTCGCCCTCTTCAAAGCGGTCCTTGTATGGCATTCTGAAGTTCTCGTCGAGTATTTTATACTCTTTGATTCTGTCAACACGATAGATGGTCGGATACAAATCGTCCGGCACCTCAAAATTTGCTTTAAGCTCATCGTCATCTATGAATGCCGCTATGTAAAAGTAGTATTCGGAAAACATCAAAGCCACAGGTTTCAGTTTTCGTGTTACCACTTCCTTGTCCTTAAGCTTTTGATAGCTTACCTCTACATATTTTTGCTCCCTGATGGCTTTTCCTATATCCCACATCTTATCTATAAACTTAGCGTGATGATGCGGCTCGATATAGTGAAATTCCTCATTCTGTATGAGGTCGATTATCTCCTTGTGATTTGCCTTCGGGGCACAGCATGATATGAGCCGAGATACCATTCCGGTCATTTCATCTTTTGTGAATGCCCTGCTGTCAAGAAGTATCTTACATATAGCAAGAATCTCGCTATTTTTTAGTTTCCTGTCATATATCTTCTCTAAAATGTAACCTTTCTTGGTTCTGTCGTAGATGACAGTATTTCTTATTCCGCTCTCCAAGGCTTCCTTGTCCATGAAGCCTCTTATGTCTTCTATATCCCTCTGAATGCTTCGCTCGTTTACCCCATATAAGGCTGCTTCTTCGCTCTTGTTTACTACGTCACCATTTATAAGCTTGGAATAAACCCGAAGTACTCTCTCGATTTTATCTGACTTTTCTTCCATAAATCCCCCAATCGAAAAAAGCGCCGTAGTATACCTACGACGCTTCATATATAACCACAAGCGCCTATGGCATTGTAGTGTGAAATCTAGTACTATTTTACCCCTCACGATAACTTTCGGTCAATACAAAAAACCGTCAAGCTCTCGTGGATTTTCCATTCTGTGTTATTGTATTTATATGTCAAAAATTGCTACAAAGACACCCTTTACTGCTCCAACTGCAGCTCCTACAGTGGCGCCAACAATCTTTCCGGGAATTCCAAGAATAGCACTTCCAATCTCAGCTCCGGTGTCAAACCCATCTGATATACAAAACCACACGGTTTCCCCAAAGCTAAGTTTAATTCTTTCTTTATAATCCTTCTCCTGATCATCGTGAAGCCAGTTATCCTCTTCATCATTGATATTATCTGCCAATGCAAGTCTTTTATCCTTAGGTACGGACTTGATGATATAGTACAAGAGTTTTGGCAAATTATAAGGTTTACGCTGTTCTCCGCCTTCTTCCTTATATCCGGCACAATAGTAAATAGGACGTATGCTAAGTCCGGTAGCATCTTTTATTCTCTTCTGGACAGAGTCTGCTTTCTTTTTCAAGAACTCCTTGAGCACTTCATCAGGAGTATTATTTTCTTCATCCCAATGTGTGCCTTTCATAGCAACATCCGCCTGATTAAGGGCTATAAGGATTCTGTCCTTTGCATCATCTCCAAGTGCAGGAATAAGAATATTGTTTATTAAATCATAAGATGTTCCGAGATCCTTGGATGAAGAATCAATTACTACCACAACTAAGTCAATCAAAGGATTACCATCCTCATCAAGCTCGCTAAGTTTTTCCAAAATTGAGTGGCTTATTCTTTCGTCGCTTTTAACACCATCACCAAGTCCCGGGGTATCCCATACAACAAGATTGTCCAGCGTAAACTTCTCAATTATAGATGTTTCCGGATCAACGCCCACACCCACTTTAGCGACGTTCATATTAAACAGTGCATTGATTGTTGAGCTTTTACCTGCGCCGGTAGAGCCGGTAAGCATGATGTTAACCTTCTTGTTTCTGACCTTAATCAATCTTGACAGTCGCTTTGCTTTTTCGCTATCCGGTATATCAAGCGCCATAATTTCCTCTTCTAGAAGATCATATACGCTCTTGTTTTCTTTTGTTTCTTCAGCCATCATTTTTATTTCCTCCTTTAAATCTTTTCAAAATCACTTTTATGCAAGTGTTCGCTTGGAATTTGTATTTGAATGTTAGCAAATGACTATGACAGATTTTGTCCACATAAAAAAAGAGAGTAATATTTCTATCACTCTCATTATTGAAGGGGCGATTTATGAATTATCACAAAGTGATAAAAAGTGATAAAACTTGAAAAAAGTGATAAAAAGTGATAAAAATAATAAAAAGTGATAAAGAGTGATAAAAGGAGTGTTTGTATGAACCAAAACCCATATACCCTTGTCTTTGGAAAAGAGCCCTCGGAAAATATATCCCGTGCCGCTCAGATGGTAGATATACTTGATTCTTTTACATCAGAGCCTGCATTACAGCAGATATACATGATTACAGGTGTCAGAGGTACAGGAAAAACTGTCTTTATGACAGAGGTTTCAAAGGAGCTGGCAAAAAGAGATGACTGGATTATCGTTGAATTAAATTCTTCCGGTGACATGCTTTTAGATTTGGCTGCTGCTCTTGCCAGTGAAGATACGCTCGCAAGACTTTTTCAAAATGCAAGCATCAACCTTTCATTCTTTGGAATAGGTCTTGAAGTGAAGAATTCAGTTCAGATTACAAGCATCCAGGTAGCTTTAACCAAAATGTTTGAAAGCTTAAAGAAAAAAGGAAAGAACGTTCTTATATGCATAGATGAAGCGGTCTCCACGGAACATATGCGTTCATTTGCAGGTGCCTTTCAGATATTTGTCAGACAGGAGCTTCCTGTTTTCCTCATAATGACAGGTCTTTTTGAAAACATAAACAACATACAAAACGAGAAAAACCTCACCTTTTTATATAGAGCTCCAAAGGTGGAACTTAAGCCACTAAACATT
>JAILHT010000123.1 GCA_024695665.1 Lachnospiraceae bacterium | reverse complement strand
TGCGAATTCCTGAAGTTCGTTTATGATCTCCGAAATCTGATCTGCTGCCGTTTTTGTCTCCTCGGAGAGCTTTCTTATCTCCTCGGCAACTACCGCAAATCCTTTTCCGGCCTCGCCTGCTCTTGCCGCCTCTATGCTGGCATTAAGTGCAAGAAGGTTTGTCTGTGAGGAAATCTTTGTTATGACAACAAGGAAATCCTTTACATTTTCAACTCTAGTTGTGAGCTCCTGTGTAGCAGATGCCGCCGAATCGGATGCATCTCCTACTATCTTTGTCTGTTTTCTAAGCTCACTTACGATTTCAACACCTTCTTGAACCGAATCGGTAACCGAATTCGAGTCGTTTATCATGGTGTTTGTATCTTCTTTCGCACCGGCTGTCTGCTCCTGAATGTCGGAACATACATCAACCTGCTGCTGTATATTGTTTGCGCTGGTCTCGGTTTTCTCCGCAATGTCTGCTACCGTCGCCATGCTTCTCTCGAGGTTGTTGCGCAGATTCTCGAGTTCTTCGGCGAATTCTTCTATCTGAGCTTTTATGGCCTCGTCCGGCTCTCTCATTTCCGAAGCTGGTGCTTCACTATCCGGTGCGGCTTTTATTCCAACCGAATTTTTGAGCTTCTTTTTCAGTTTTAAGATGTAGATAATAAGAATGATTATTACAACTACAGCTATGGCAAACAACAGCTTCATCATATGTTTTCCTCCCCGGAAACGGCCTTTTTAAAATACTTTCCTACGGATATACCGTCTCGTCCTCTGATTTTTACTTTGTATAGTTCGTCATCTGCATGATGCAGGTAATCCCAAACTTTGTCAGTCGCTTTCGGCATTCCCCAGCATATTCCCTGGGAAAGCGTAATTTTTTGCACTTCTTCTTTTTTTTCGGATTTTAATACGATTTTCGCAACCTCATTTTTGAGTTCTTCCGCAAATTTTTCAACATTTTCCTTGGAAAAACCTTCGTATATGAGGATAAACTCATCTCCACCGTACCTGAATCCGTGAACTCCCTCATAACTTTCAAGTTCTTTTATCTTTGATGCCACGGATACCAGACAATCGTCTCCTATCTGATGTCCGTATTTGTCATTGAATCCCTTGAAGAAGTCTATATCCAAAATCTCAATTGCGAGTTCCTCGTCGTTCTCTATTGATTTCACGAACATCTTCTCAGCCTCGTTGTTGAGTTTGAATCTGTTTGACAATCCGGTGAGAGCATCCGTCTCGGATTTTTCCTGGAGCACTCTGTTCTCCCTCTCGACCTCTCGCCTCATCTGGGTTTCCCTGTCGAGGTTGTGTCTGAGTCTCAACATTGTCGTCACCATAAACCTGTTCTCTTTGTCTATGACTTCCGACAACTCGTAGAACAATCCTGCTGCCTGCAGGTATCCCGAAGGATCACCCGCCGATTTATAATATTTTATCTTTAATGATAAAAGCTTTCTCTGAAGATTTATTACTTTTGCCTGTGAGGTCAGCTCCTCGAGGATGTCCATGATTTTCCAGAACGGTTCCTCTTTTTCTATCTCGAGAAGCATCTGCGCCAGCTCATAGAACTCGTCAAAGTAATCCAACAACGCGAAGTTGTTTTCAACCATCTTTACGACAATCTCTATCGCCTCGTCCCTTTTTTCTATATTGCCGCCGGCGTTGTAAAGTCTCGCCTCAAGCGCTTTTACATATATGAGATCAACCGGTTCAAGGCACGGAAGGCACTCTTTTTCGGCTATCAAAAGATGTTCCCAGGCCGAATCCAAAAGTTCCCTCATCATATAGCATTTTGCAAGTCCCGTCTCTATAACGCACAAAAACGGATAGTAATCCGGAAGCTCGGGATGTGTCTTTATAACCTGATATCCCTGCTCCAAATATCTTGTCGCCTCTATGTATTCCCCAACATTCATATAAAGCGATGCGATATTTGCCGTGAGTATCACCTGCAAATCATAATATTCATTTTTGCTGCTGTAGGTAAGGCCGTTCAAATAATACTCCATTGCAAACGGAGCATTTCCCCTGTTCATGGAGGTTATGCCGAGTAGGTTGTATGCTCTCGCCGCCAGCTCCCACTGAGATGTGGACTCGAGAAAACCGAGCGCCTTCGTCATGTACATGAACAGTTTTTCTATGTCATTCAATCCATAATAGGTCTCAGCCATATAATAATAGGAAAATCCCAACAGCTTTATATCTTCAGCCTGTAAGGCATATTGCTCTATAAGGACACAATTGTTTATTGTCTCCTCCGCATCTATTCCTCTGTTTTCCAATACGCGGTTCATCCATGTCTGGATTTGACCGTTATATGAATCTTTCTGTGTCATTTTTCAACTGTCTTTTCTCTCTTGCAAGTCATTGTTTGACACCTTCTCATTTGCTTGTATTTTAATGAGAATTAATGTGCCATATAATTAATAATTATAAATGTCTCACAATCAAAAGACAAGTACCTTAGAACTAGTTTGTCTTGGACTTTATGATATTTGTGAGCCTCGCAAACTCTGCAAGAGAGAGTTTTTCTCCCCTTATTGTTACAGGATATCCGAGTTCTGTTATACACTCTTCTATCTGCTCTTTTGTAAGTCCGAATCCCCCGCCGTTCTTTAAACCGTTCGCAAGCGTCTTTCTCCTCTGGTTAAAAGATGCCCTTATAACGGAAAACATAAGTTTTTCATCGCACACATCGACAGGCGATTCTTCATGCCTCGTAAGTCTTATCACCGCACTTCCGACTTTTGGCCTTGGCATAAAACAGTTTTCCGGAACGTAAGCCATGATCTCAGGCTTCGAGTAGTACTGAACCGCAAGCGACAGCGCCCCGTATTCCTTGCTTCCCGGTCCTTCCTGCATTCTGTCGGCCACCTCTTTTTGCACCATTATTGTGATGCTTTCTATCGGTGTTCCGCTCTCAAAAAGTTCCATGATAATCGGAGTCGTTATATAATAAGGAAGGTTTGCAACCACTTTTATCGGTTTTCCATTGTTTTTTTCTTCCGCAAGCCCTCTTATATCCACCTTTAAAATGTCCTCGTTTTTTATCTCGACATTGTCATATTCTTTTAAGGTGTCCTCCAATATCGGTATAAGATTTCTGTCGATCTCCACCGCGCAAACTTCCCTCGCAGCCTCGCACAAATACTGCGTCATGGTTCCGATACCCGGGCCGATCTCCAACACGAAATCATCTTTTTTTATTCCTGCCGCGTCCACTATTTTTTCCAGGACATGTGTATCTATCAGAAAGTTCTGTCCGAACTTTTTTTGAAAATTAAAATTGTATTTTTGCAATACCGCAATGGTATTTGCCGGTTCTCCTAAATATGCCATTCTTTTTCCTCTTTCTTATCCTATAAATATAACCTATTTTTTCTCTCTTGAACAGTAAAGCCTCTCTTTGTTTCAATTTTCGTGTTGACAAAGACAATCTTTCGCCTTTATAATACGTGGTGTTTAAAGGCATTGAACGGAAGAAGTAACAGTCAACACGTCTTACAGAGAGGTACCGGTCGGTGAGAGGTCCATGAAACGGTGATTGTGAATACATCCGCGAGCTGCGCACCGAACTTTTTTTGACAGTAGGCTGCGACGGTTTGTTTCCGTTAAAGAACAGAGGTGTTGTTGGACACTTCATGAGCCGGTATATGTGAGTATATCGGGAAATAAGGTGGTAACACGGAGTTTACACTTCGTCCTTAAGTTTTAAGGGCGAAGTTTTTTTATGCCCTTACATAGATTTTTTATATTTATGACCCGTTCCTATCGGAAAGCCAACCGGAGTCAAGAAGGAGAAAAAATGACATTATACGATGAACTCGTAGCCCGCGGTCTTATCGCACAGGTTACGGACGAAGCAGAAATCAAGGAACTTATCAACAATGGTAAAGCTACTTTCTACATTGGCTTTGACCCGACAGCAGACAGCCTTCATGTCGGACATTTTATGGCACTCTGCCTCATGAAGAGACTTCAGATGGGCGGAAACAGACCAATCGCTCTTATCGGTGGAGGTACAGGTATGGTCGGCGATCCTTCCGGAAGAACCGATATGCGTCAGATGATGACAAAGGAGACTATCCAGCACAACTGTGACTGTTTCAAAAAGCAGATGAGCAGATTCATCGAGTTCGGTGAGGGAAAAGCTATGATGGTAAACAACGCCGACTGGCTTTTGGACTTGAACTACGTTGAACTTCTCCGCGATGTCGGAGCTCACTTCTCTGTAAACAGAATGCTCACAGCAGAGTGCTACAAACAGCGTATGGAAAAAGGTCTTTCTTTCCTTGAGTTCAACTACATGATCATGCAGTCATACGACTTCTACACACTTTTCCAGAAGTACGGATGCAACATGCAGTTCGGTGGTGACGATCAGTGGAGCAACATGCTCGGCGGTACTGAGCTTATCAGAAGAAAACTCGGAAAAGACGCTTATGCAATGACTATAAATCTTCTCTTAAATTCTGAGGGAAAGAAGATGGGAAAAACCGCTTCAGGTGCTGTCTGGCTTGACCCTGAGAAGACTTCTCCGTTTGACTTCTACCAGTACTGGAGAAACGTGAGCGATGCAGATGTTATCAAATGCTTAAAGATGCTCACTTTCCTTCCTCTCGAGGAGATAGAAAAAATGGAAGCCTGGGAGGGCTCACAGCTCAACGAAGCTAAGGACATTCTTGCATTTGAGCTTACAAAACTCGTTCACGGAGAAGAGGAATCCGCTAAGGCCAGAGAAGCTTCAAAGGCTCTTTTTGCAGGTGGCGGAAACCTCGCTGATATGCCTTCGGTAAAGATAACAGAAGCTGACCTTAGAGACGGTGCCATCGACATCATGGGACTCCTTGTCACATCAAAGCTTGCCGCTTCAAGATCTGAGGCAAGACGTAATGTTGAGCAGGGCGGTGTCACTGTAAACGATGAAAAGGTTACTGATATTGCTACAACATATACGCTTGATGACTTCAAGAGCGGAGATTTCATACTTAAACGTGGTAAAAAGAAGTTCTGTAAGATTGAAGCATAAGAATTTAATTCATCTAATATAAAAAGAAAGGATATTGCACCAAGAAAGTGCAATATCCTTTTTTCTTACTCTTCATTTGTGATATTTCTTAGCCATTTGTACTTTTTATATCTCATATATACAGCCGGTAGTTTTACCATCTCATCGAGATTCAATATGAAAAATACGACAAGCACAGGCCATTTGAACACGAACGCCGCCAAGGCTCCGAGCGGTACACAAAATGCCCACATGGTTATCGTGTCACATATAAATCCGAATTTTGTATCTCCTCCGGCGCAGAATATTCCCGATATTGTCGTCTTATTTGCCGCGCTTCCTATCATATAGTATCCGCATACCAATAGCATGTATCTCAAATATTCCCTTGCAGTATCTGTAAGTGTCGTTGCCATACTCACAATAACGGGACTTGCAATCACTATCATTATTCCAACTATAGCACCTATCGAAATAGCAATATGACAAAGTCTGTCTCCGTATTTTCTCGCTTTTTCAAAATCGCTTCTTCCGAGTTCATTTCCAACTATGATTCCCGCACCTGCGCTCACACCGCTGGCTCCGCATATCATAATATTTTTTACTATATTTGTTATGGAATTGGCTGCGACCGCGTCCGATCCAAGATGTCCCATAATCACCGAGAACATCGAAAATCCACATCCCCATGCTATCAGATTGCATAAAACAGGTGTTGTATATGTAACAAAGTCCTTCTGAAGCCTTTCATACGTTGTGAATATACTTTTTATTTTTATCTTAACGACATCTTTTTTCATATTCTCAAAAAGGCACAACATAAGTTCTACAATTCTTGCTATCAAAGTGGCAATAGCTGCACCTCTTATTTCCATTTTTGGAAAGAAGGCTATTCCGTATATCAACAACCAGTTAAGAATAAAGTTGATAACAACAGCCGACGAGCCGTATACGGTACTTAAAAAAGTTCTTCCGCTGTTCTTCATGATTGTCAGATATACATGAGAAACACCCATACACAAATACGAAAAAGATACTATCCTTAGATATGGAATGCCAAGTTCTATAAGTATTGGATCATTTGTATATATTCCCATCAAAAATCCCGGCGCAAAAAAAGCCAACAAAAAGAATATAAATGTCACCGGAAATACGAATTTTATCCCTATTCCGAGGACTTTTTCCACAGTATCAACATCCTCTTTTCCCCAGTACTGGGCTGCCAAAACTGTAGTTCCAATTGTTACAGCACCAATAAAAAGACTCATTACAAAGTTTATCTGCGTTGCAAGTGAAATCGATGAAAGTGATTCTTGATCCAAGACGCCCAGCATAAGCGCATCGGATGCTGACACAACAGCCGATAAAAGATTTTGCAATGCTACCGGTATTACGATTGCTAAAAGCGCACCTCTGAACTCCTTTTTTTCGACAGCACTCCAGGCTTGTTTCTTTGACATGTTTTCCCCCTAATATATGTTTCTATTATATATATCTCTTTTACTTTCCTGTTTTATTACCTTCCCATATATTACATCACAGCAGATTATCATAATAGTATTATTCTTCTCTGTTTTTTGTATAAATCCTGCTTTATTCATGTTCCACATCAATACTTCTTTTTCTGTGTTTTCTAGTATGATGATTTAAGCTTACGATCTTTAGTTTGAATAACAAAAAGAGCCATCATAATGATGACTCTTTTTAGAGGCGACAATCGGATTCGAACCGATGAATCAGGGTGTTGCAGACCCACGCCTTACCGCTTGGCTATGTCGCCGTACTTATGTAATTTATCAAATATTGTTTTCTAAGTCAAGCAATATTTAGCTCCCCGAGTAGGGTTTGAACCTACGACCCTCCGGTTAACAGCCGGATGCTCTACCGCTGAGCTATCGAGGAATATTCTGTCTCTTGGCAGATACAAAAATAATGTATCATAACGATACATTATCTTCAAGGATTTTTTATATTCCTTCAAAACTTCATACAGATTTGTTTTAATTGTTTACAATAACTCGTGCGCTTCAAATCTTCTCGCCGGATCATTCGCAGAATCGCTTCGCAATTCTTGCTCATGTCTTTCCCGCTCGAATCTTAAGTCTTATTCGTT
>JAILHT010000082.1 GCA_024695665.1 Lachnospiraceae bacterium | reverse complement strand
GACGACATCAAAAAGGTCAATTAATTTTTTAGAAAGATAAGCGTTAACAGTAACCGGTAACATGGACGATATGATTTTGACAGAAGAAAAATATAAGCAACTTTCCTTTGACGAGAATATGCATATTTTTGAGGAACCGATGGTCTGCGAGATGACCCATGAGGAGAGGCAGAAATATGACGCGCTTGTCAAGGACGCAACACAGATGAACCTGGATGATTTTATTTAATGCAGTGCCGTCCGTTATGAGCAAGAAGCGAAGCTATTTAATGCAGTGCCGTGCGTTATGAGCGGGTGGCGAAGTGGATTGCGAATATCATAGACGGCGGCGAAACGCCGATGGCGGATAGATGGCCGGGCCGGAGTGACTTGGTAGAAAGGATACAAGATGGGTTTTTTTAAGGATTTTTTTTCAACTAAGGAAGAGATATGGGAAGGCGAGGATGTTGATATCTATGAGAAGAACTGCTCGGCGCTCAAAGATGCCGGTATCAAGATTCAGGCTTTCAAATTGAATACACAGATGGAAGGCTGTTCGGGTGAATGCGCAAGCTGTTCCACTTGTATGGAGCTTAACATTGAGGCGAGATCGACCGAGGACAAGCCGGTCGGCAATGACAGATATGCGATTTATGTAAAAGCAGATGATGTAGCTAGAGCAAAAGAGTATCTGGTGGAGGCAGTATGAATAAGACAGTAAAGAAACTTCTTGTGGCCGGTGCATGTGTAGCCGGTGCGATGTATGTCACAAACTATCTGATGGACAAAAAGACTTATCGATTGAAGAAGGAAGAGCGTGCTGAGAGAGGTCAGATCTACAGATTCAGACACGGTGATGTCTTCTTCGTAAAGAAGGGCGAGGGTAGTCCTATCCTCTTGATTCACGACATAAGTCCTGAACTTTCTCACAAGGACTGGGATGATTCAATCAATGAATTCACTGAGGGACACACTGTTTATGCCCTTGATCTTTTGGGATGCGGAAGATCGGACAAGCCGAAGCTCATCTATTCAAATTACATGTATGTTGAGCTTATAACCTCATTTATAAAGGATGTCATAGGTGAAAAGACAACTGTCATAGCTACAGGAACTTCCTGCTCTGCAGCACTTATGGCAGCAAACATGGACAAGGATATCATAAGCAAGCTTATGTTTATCAATCCTGCACCTTTGCTTGAACTTGCGGAAAGCCCAAACAAAGTAAAGGACAAAGCTCTTTTGGTATTCGGTCTTCCAATCATCGGAGAGTTCATATACAACATGTTCTATCTCAGATCGGATGACGAAGAGTTCCTTGAAGCTCACCGTGGAAGAAACCTCGGACGTTTCCTTCTCATGAGCATGCTTGGAAGATACACGAACATCAATATAACACATGCTTTGAAGAAAGCAGTTGTTCCTATCGTGCTTCTCGGCGACAAAAACGAAGCTGAGAGATACAAGAGCTTCAATGAGAATATTGAGTTGGTGAATTGGTAATTAGTTATTTGTAATTGGTTATTTGTAATTAGTTATTTGTAATTAGTTATTAGTTGTTATTTGTTAGTAATTAGTAATTAGTGATTAGAGCCGGCCGTTATGGCCGGTTCTTTTTTTTGTGTAGTCAGATGGGGCGCCGACTCCGTCGGCGAGCCATCTTCCTGGCTGGGATTGTGTTTAGGATTTGATTTTTGGCACGGCATCGCCGGCATGCCAGCCCCGGCTGAGATTGTGTTTAGGATTTGATTTTTGCCACGGCATTGCCGGCGAGCCAGCCCCGGCTGAGAATACGAGCCGGCGAGCCGGCAAGTTTAGACACGCATTTGACTGTTATTGCTTAAAATACGTGTCGTTGATTTTGATGCCTACACGCAGATAGAGGGTTTGTTAAGAACAACGTGTAAGTGAAAAATGAAGTGTACACGTATATTAAACAATAGTAATAAACTGCGTGTAGGCTTCAAAAAAAACATACACGTAGACTAAATAAAACTGTTTGAATACGTGCCGACGTCGGAAATTGCCGCCGGCGGTCATCGAAAAAAAGCACGCAAATAGAATAAAATAAATAAAATACGTGCCGACGTCGAAAATCGCCGCCGGCGGTTATCGTAAAAAAGCACGCAAACTGTAACATAATAATAAACTGCGTGTATGCCACAAAAAAAGCATACACGCAGAATTCAATAAGCATTCTAAATACGTGCCGACGTCGAAAATCGCCGCCGGCGGTTATCCCATTACAATTCGCTTGAATCGAGATCTATCGTAAAAGGACCGTCGTTTTCCAACGTGATCTTCATATCAGCACCGAATACGCCTGTTCCAAGAGCCGGGTATGATTTCTTACACTCAGCTACAATGTAGTCGTAAAGAGGCTCTGCGATGTCTGGACCTGCGGCTTTTGTAAATGAAGGGCGGTTGCCTTTCTTGCAGTCGGCATACAAGGTGAACTGAGAGACAAGGAGGAGGTTTCCTCCGACGCTGTCTAAGGATAGATTGGTTTTGCCGTTCTCATCCTCGAAGATTCGCATACCGAGAAGCTTCTTTATCATCTTGTCGGCAATCTCCTTTGTATCATCCTCGCATATTCCGATTAGAACAAGAAAACCCTTGTCTATCTTCGAATATTCTTTGTTCTCTATAACAAGAGACGCGTGATTTACTCTTTGAATAATGAATTTCATCATTTCCCCCTAATAAGTGAATTTACAGAATCTCTAAATCATCATCTGCATCATCATCTGCATCATTTTCCGTTTTCCGTGCCATCTTCCCGGTTGCCTTTCCGCCGGACTTTGTGGTCTTCTTTGCGGCCTTTTTCTCGTAGGCCCGCTCAATCACTTCAGTCTCGAAAAATTTGGAGAAGACTTTGTCGACCAGGGTGATAGCTGCGATCATAAAAAGGTGTGCTATAAAAAGGTTTGTGACTACTCCGTTGTGTGTGAGAAGATAATCGGTTTTGAAGCCGACAAGCGCCATGATCGCTGTGTAACCCAATGCCATCAGCATGAGAAAGAAATTTCTCGAAGCCATTTTTATTGAGTTTACAAAATCACTGAACGAGGCATCAAAGTATACGAAACGTCCGATCATAAGGCCTAAGAAATAGATTATGAACGAGTCATAGTTGTTGTCCTCGTAGATAAACTTGATGTAGGCAAAAATGATGAACATGTAAAGCATTCCGATCATTCGTCCTGCGGCCATCTCATCCTTTGATATTCTTTTGAAAGGAATCACGTAGTGGTCAAGAAGGCTGTTGAAGAGGCAGGAGCCTATTAACATCGCAAGAAGTAAAAAGTCCACGTATTTCTCCCAGAAATCTCTTACGCCTCCTGCAGGGAGAAAACGCTCTATAAGATAGTAGACCGCGATGAAAAAAAGGATCGATGCCCCGGAAAATATGACCTCGTAGAATCTTTCTGTTAGAGAAAAGAATCTCTCGGTTTTTTGTTTTACCGGATATCTTTTGTCTGCGAGCACAAATCTGTGAAGAATCATGTACATCACAAATATGATAAGAAGTGCAAGCAAAAAGAAAAGTATTATATCCGGAAATGAAAAATAATGTGTCAAATAATATTTAATATCCATGCCATTCCTTATAAACCTATTCTTTAAGATTGTAAAGAGAACATTTTGTGAACTTAGAATTATTTAGAAATGAAATATGTGGCATGTACACTACGTATACGTTAATCCATGCCATACCGATGTCCCCGGACTTAGTTTTACAGTTTTATAGAAGTTTTGCGAAAGTGCAACTGTAAAGAAATGAAAAAAATACAGTCTTTTTGTATTTATCAAATAGCAAAACTGTATTTTCTTTTTTTTGATTTTTTTGATTACAGTCCTGGTTTTTGCAAGCACAAATAAAACTGTAATTTTTCCTTTGTCATACAGTTGCACATACAGAAATTCCCGAAAAAACTGTAAAACTGACTTTGGTCTCGATGCAAACGTAAAAAAAATCATCCGAAAGTGTAATGAGAACGGTAAATCATTCGCATTGTCTGTATCTTTCAAAGGTGTTATAATCACAGACGCAGCAATTTCCTTATAAATGATATTTCGGGGAAAATGGCGCAAAGCAATTGAACGCAAACGCGAAGTGGACTTTTAAATATTCGCATTAAAAAAAGAGAAAGAAGGATTTTATTATGCCTTGTACAACAATACTTGTAGGAAAAAAAGCAAGCTATGACGGTTCAACGCTCATGGCTAGAAATGAGGATTCACCTTCGGGGAAATTTGAACCAAAGAGATTTATCGTGGTAAATCCTGAGGATCAGCCGAGACATTACAAAGCTGTTCTTGTAGATTTTGAGATGGATCTGCCGGACAACCCTATGAGATACACCGCTATGCCGAACGCTATCGACAAAGAGGGAATCTGGGGAGAAGCAGGAATAAATGAGGCAAATGTTGCAATGAGTGAGACCGAGACCATCACCTCAAACAGCAGAGTCTTAGGCGCCGATCCGCTTGTAAAAAACGGTATCAGTGAGGAGGATATGCTCACAATAGTTCTCCCTTATATAAAGAGTGCAAGAGAAGGCGTGGAGAGACTCGGAAGTATACTTGAAAAATACGGAACATATGAGATGAACGGAATAGGGTTTCAGGATGTTGATGAGATATGGTGGCTTGAGACAATAGGCGGGCATCATTGGATGGCAAAGAGAGTTCCTGATGATGCTTATGTTGTAGGTCCAAACCAGCTCGGAATAGATTCATTTGATTTCAAGGACGCGCTCGGTGCAAAGAAGGATCATATGTGTTCTAAAGATCTTGCTGACTTTGTTGACGAGAACAACTTGAATCTCTCAAAGACTGATGTGAAGACTGCCGAGGATACAGCTTTTGATGCGAGGGCAGCATTCGGAAGCCACAGCGATTCCGACCATGTTTACAATACACCTAGAGCATGGTTTATGGAGAGATATCTCAATCCGAATACCTACAACTGGGATGGAGAAGATGCCGATTTCACACCGGAATCTGACGATATTCCATGGAGCATGGTACCGGAGAAAAAAATCACAATAGAAGATATCAAGTATGTTCTTTCTTCATATTATCAGGGAACACAGTACAATCCTTATGACAGACGTGCTGTCGAGAGCAAGAAGGGCAAATACAGACCAATCGGAATAAACAGAAACAATTTTGTTGCTATTACCCAGATTAGACCGTATGTGGATCCTGCTATAGCAGGAATTGAGTGGATATCTGAAGGTTCAAATGCTTTTAATACCTCTGTTCCTTTCTACGCAAATATTACAAAGACACCAAAGTATCTTGAAAATGCAGGAGAGCTTGTGACAACAGAGAATTTTTACTGGGCATCAAGAATTATAGGAGCGCTTGCTGACTCTTATTACAACCTCTGCATCGCACATATCGAGAGATACGAGCTTAAGACAATGGGCGAGGGTCACGCTTTTATCAAGAGAGTCGATGAGGGCTTCAAGAAGCTCAAGAGCAAGGATGACAAAAAGGTTAAAGCCTACCTTGAGAAAAAGAATGACGAGATGGCCGCATATTTGAAAGATGAGACCTACAAGGTTCTCGACAAGGTTCTTTATACCGCCAGCAATCAGATGAAAAACGGTTTTTCGATGAATGACTATTAATACGTGCATTTTTCATAGACTTCTTATAAAATGATATGAAAATGGACAAACTTCTTGACATGTGTGTTATTATGTCAAAATAAAAAAGGCGATGCATGTAGTTTGTATTATTAAAACAAGTGTATTGAATTTAATTCACATCAAGGCAAAAAAGTGGAGGACACATTATGTGTGGAATAGTTGGATATATAGGTAAAAATCGTACTGCAGCGCCAATCCTTTTGGAGGGATTGTCAAAGCTTGAGTACAGAGGTTATGACTCTGCGGGAATAGCAGTTCGTGACGGCGACGGAAAACCTGAGATCGTCAGAGCTAAAGGTCGTCTCAAGGTGCTTGCTGAGAAGACCAACAACGGTATGGCCGTAAGCGGAACCTGCGGAATAGGACATACAAGATGGGCTACACACGGAGAACCTAGTGAGACAAATGCCCACCCGCATGTCAGCAACGATGATTTTGACGTAGTCGGCGTTCACAATGGAATCATAGAGAACTTCGCAGAACTCAAAGAAAAGCTTTTGAAGAAGGGATATGCTTTTTACAGCCAGACCGATACGGAAGTTGCCATAAAGCTTATTGATTATTATTACAAAAAATACAATGTCGGACCTATAGATGCTCTTGCAAAGGCAATGGTTCGTATCAGAGGTTCATATGCACTCGCAGTTATGTTCAAGGATTATCCGAACGAGATTTATGTTGCGAGAAAAGATTCTCCTATGATCATAGGAATCAGCGATGACGGAGACGGAGTCCTCGTGGCTTCCGATGTTCCGGCAGTTTTGAACTATACCAGAAACGTATATTATATCGACAACCTTGAGATGGCAAAACTCACAGCTGACAATGTTGAGTTTTACAATCTTGACGGTGAAGTAGTAAACAAAGACACTGTAGAGATTAAATGGGATGCGGAGGCAGCAGAAAAAGCCGGATATGAGCATTTCATGATAAAAGAGATCCATGAGCAGCCAAAGGCATGTGAGGACACAATGAACTCATGCATAAAGGATGTTGATGGAAAGTATTCTATCGATATCTCAGACCTCGGTCTTTCCGACGATGAGATAAAAGAAATCTCGCAGATAACAATAGTTGCCTGTGGCTCGGCATGGCATGTCGGCATGGCTTCGCAGTATGTGATGGAGGATCTTGCGCGCATTCCTGTAAGAGTTGAGCTTGCATCCGAGTTCAGATACAGAAAGCCGATCCTTGACAAAAACGGTCTTGTTATCGTTATCAGTCAGTCCGGAGAGACAGCCGATTCACTCGAGGCATTGAGGCTTGCAAAAAATGCCGGTATAAAGACACTTGGTATTGTAAATGTTGTCGGAAGCTCTATAGCGAGAGAGGCAGATCACTGCTTCTACACCTTGGCCGGCCCTGAGATAGCAGTTGCCACAACAAAGGCATACAGCACACAGCTTATCGCTATGGATCTTATCTCGATACAGTTTGCCCTTGTGAGAGGCCAGATCAGTGAGGAAAAATACGAGGAACTCATAAAGGAGATGAAGACTCTCCCGGAGAAAATCGCAAAGATCATAGATGACAAGGAGCGCTTGCAGTGGTTTGCCGCAAAACAGGCAAACGCAAGAGACATCTTTTTCATCGGAAGAGGAATTGATTATGCTGTGAGCCTTGAGGGATCCCTCAAACTCAAAGAGATTTCTTACATTCATTCAGAGGCTTATGCAGCAGGTGAATTGAAACACGGAACGATCAGCCTTATCGAGGACGGAACACTTGTCATAGGTGTCCTCACTCAGAATGATTTGTTCGAAAAGACAAAATCAAATATGGTTGAGACAAAGAGCCGTGGCGCATATCTTATGGCACTCACCACCTACGGCAACTATGAGATAGAAGACACAGCTGATTTTGTGACATACATTCCTAGAACGGATGAGCATTTCGCTGCTTCGCTTGCTGTTGTTCCGCTTCAGCTTATCGGATATTACGTATCTGTAGCAAAAGGACTTGACGTCGACAAGCC
>JAILHT010000020.1 GCA_024695665.1 Lachnospiraceae bacterium | reverse complement strand
TTGGATCAGGTATTCAACCCTCAGTTGAGAGACTAATAAAGGAAAGGAGTTAGCAGACTATGGGAAAGGTTATGCTTGAAGTCAAAGACCTCAGAACAAAGTATATAACTCGTTTCCACGAGGACGTATATTCAGTAGACGGAGTGTCTTTGAAAATAGAAGAAGGAAAATCCTTGGGAGTTGCCGGAGAGTCCGGATGCGGTAAGTCAACACTTGCCCTCTCTCTTATGGGATATTATTTCGCACCGCTTCATTATATGAGCGGAGACATTATAGTAGACGGAAAGACAATTTCAGGAATGGATCCTGATGATGTAAGAAGAACAATCTTAGGAAATGAGATCGCTTACATTCCTCAGGCAGCCATGAATGCTTTGAACCCTACAATGAAGATAATCAGATTCATTGAGGACGTTATGGCAGCACATCAGATCGATATGTCTAAAAAGGATATATACGATATGGCAAGAGAGAGATTCGCTATATTGGGTCTCCCGGAAGAAGTATTGAACAGACACGCTGTAGAGCTTTCAGGTGGTATGAAACAGAGAACGGTCATCGCAATCTCTACAATTCTTTCACCAAAGGTTCTTATCGCAGATGAGCCTTCATCAGCACTTGATGTTACATCACAGAAGATGGTTATCAAGATGATGCGTGAGATGATGGAAAAAGGATTCATAAGATCCATGATTTTCATCACACATGAGCTTCCTCTTCTTTACAACGTTACAGATGATATCATGGTTATGTATGCAGGACGTATCGTTGAGAGAGGAACAGCTAAAGAGATGGTATTTGACCCGACACATCCGTACTCACACGGACTTATGGGTTCAATCATAGTTCCGGAGAGTGGAACCAGAGATCAGAAGCTTACCGCTATTCCTGGAACACCTCCAAACCTTAAGAATCCTCCTAAGGGATGTAGATTCGCACCGCGTTGTAAATATGCAACACCTGAGTGCTCATATGTAGATCCTGTAATGAAGGAGTTTGGTGACGGACGTCAGTATGCATGTCTGAAGTCAGTGGAAGAACTGAAGGAGGTGTATGCAAATGAGCAGTAATGGCGAAAGAAAATCCTGCCTTAGAGGTGAAGGAGTTACCAAGGTATTTGGTATAGGAAACAAAGCATTCACAGCTGTTGATCATGTAGATTTCGACTTCAAAGAGGGTGAGATCGTATCAATCGTTGGTGAGTCAGGATCAGGAAAAACCACTATCTCAAAAATGATACTTGGTCTTATCTCTGTAACAGAGGGACAGATTTATTATCATGATGAGATAAGAGATATAAGCACCGGAGCAAAGAGAAAAGAGTACTGGAGAAATATCCAGGCTATTTTCCAGGATCCGTTTGCTTCATACAATATGTTCTACAAGATTGATGCAGTCCTTGATGACTGTCTCAAGATGAGAGGAGAGGGAAACCTTTCTCCACAGGAAAAATTCGACAGAATGACAGAGGCTTGCTCGTTCGTTAACCTTAAGTTTGCAGAGCTTACAAATAAGTATCCTTTCGAGCTTTCAGGTGGACAGATGCAGCGTCTTATGATTGCAAGAATCTTCCTTCTCAGACCGAAGATCCTTCTTGCAGATGAGCCTACATCAATGGTTGATGCTTGCTCAAGAGCAACAATCCTTGATTATTTGCTCAAGCTCCGTGACGAAGAGAACATGACAGTCGTATTCGTTACACATGATATCGGTCTTGCATACTATGTATCAGACAAGATTTATATCATGGAGCATGGAAAGTTTGTAGAGTCTGGAACAGCAGAAGACTGTATCCTAAGGCCGCAAGCTGAATATACAAAGAGACTTATTAGTGATGTACCTAAGATTCACGAAGAGTGGGATCTCTCAACGGTATAGTACTAAACGACAAAATGAACCGGCGGGAAACCGCCGGTTCATTTGTCTTTAAGGAAAGTAACAAAATAACAAAAAATAATAGGAATGTGATATAAAACGAAAAATTATTTACATAGAATAAGAGCGTATCAAGTCAAATGACTAAAAACAAGGAGGTATAAAATGCAGACACAGTGTTTATGCAAAGCTGATTGGAAAATGCATCAGATTGGGGACCCGACAATGATAAAGGCAGTGGTTCCGGGGTCTGTATATGGGGATTTGCTCCGTGAAGGAAAAATGGAAGATCCTTTTTGGAAAGACAATGAGGATAAAGCTTGTGCGTTGATGGAGAACGATTTCGAATATATCGGAACATTCAAGATGGATGAGAATATGATGAACAACGATCATGTTGTACTTCATTTCGACGGTATAGATACACTCGCAGACATCACCTTGAATGGCAAAAAGATTGCCTCGACAAACAATATGCACAGGACATATGAGTTTGAAGTAAAAGACCTTCTCAAAGGAGATAATGAGATAAAGGTATATCTTCATTCACCGAACAAATTCATATATGAGATGAGCAAGGAGTATCCGACGATTGGAAGCAGCGACGCTATGCCGGGATTCATGCATCTCAGAAAAGCACACTGTATGTTCGGCTGGGACTGGGGCGCTCATCTTCCGGATGCCGGAATATGGAAGCCTGTATCGTTAAGAGCCTTCTCTGATGCCAGAATCGATTCAGTGCTCGTGCTTCAGGATCACAAGAAAAATGCGGTTAAACTTGAGTTCAAACCGGATCTTCTTCTCTACGACAACACAACAGAGGAAGATGTCAAGATAAAATATACCGTCACAACACCTGACGGAAAAGAGATTGCAGTTGAAGGATGTCAGGCAGAGATAACAGATCCTGAGATCTGGTGGCCAAACGGATACGGAAAACAGCCACTTTACACTGTAACAGCAGTGCTTACCAAAGGCGGAAAAGAGCTCGACAGATGGGAGAGAAAAATAGGACTTCGTACAGTCACAATGAGCAGAGAACCGCTTGATATCGGTGGAGAAGAGTTCTGTGCAATGGTAAACGGAGTGAAGATTTTCTCGATGGGAGCAGACTATATTCCGGAGGATCATCTTCTCGGAAGAGTAACACCTGAGGTCACAAGAAAGCTTCTTGAGAAAGCCGCATGGGCAAACCATAACTGTATAAGAGTATGGGGAGGAGGACATTATCCGACAGACTGGTTCTATGACATCTGCGATGAACTTGGACTACTTGTATGGCAGGATTTCATGTTTGCATGCTCTATGTATGAACTTACACCTGAGTTTGAGGCAAATATAAAAGAAGAATTTAAAGACAATATAAAGAGACTTCGTCATCATGCATCTCTTTCGCTTCTCTGCGGAAACAACGAGATGGAGATGTTCACGAAGTTCAGAACCTGGGTATCAAAAGAGTCAGAGATAAGAGATTACATTATCATGTACGAGAAGATTATTCCTGATATGGTAAGAGAACTTGCACCTCAGACCTTTTACTGGCCTGCATCACCTTCGTCGGGCGGAAGCTTTGATGAGCCGGATTCTCCGGACAGAGGCGACCAGCATTACTGGGAGGTTTGGCACGGAAACAAGCCGTTCTCTGAGTACAGAAAATATCTTTTTAGATATTGCTCGGAATTCGGATTCCAGTCATTCCCTTCAGAGAAGACTGTAGAGACATTTACAGATGATCCTGATGACAAAAATATTTTCTCTTACATAATGGAGAGACATCAGAGAAACGGTGCAGCAAACGGAAAGATAATGAACTATATGCAGCAGACATATCGTTATCCTACTGATTTTTCGACACTCATCTATGCATCACAGCTTCTTCAGGCAGACGGTATCAGATACGGTGTAGAACATTTCAGAAGAAACCGTGGAGTATGTATGGGGGCTGTTGTATGGCAGCTGAATGATATTTGGCCGGTAGCCTCATGGGCATCAATCGACTATTCCGGAAGACTTAAAGCACTTCATTATTATGAGAAGAGATTTTTTGCTCCAATAATGATAAGTTGCGAAGAAGAAGGAATGGTAACCATGGGCAAGGCTCTGAATGATTATCCGAAGGACTTCAACAAATCAATCAGACTTGCAGTTGCTAATGAGTCTATGAAGGACGAGAAACTCACAGTACATTGGGCACTCAGAAACGCAGACGCATCGGTTGTGAAAGAGGAAGCAACTGAGATAGAGGTTAAGGCGCTTTCAACTACATGGCTTGACAAAGTGGATATGTCTGACATAAAGATTTTTGATCAGTACATAAGCTATGATGTATGCAGAGGAGATGAGGTTCTCTCATCGGGAACCGTAAATCTTGCAATGCCGAAGTACTTCCACTACGAGAACCCGAATCTCAAGCTTTCGGTTGATGG
>JAILHT010000006.1 GCA_024695665.1 Lachnospiraceae bacterium | reverse complement strand
TACAAAACCATATTCACACTTGGAATATATTCGTAAGCAAGATCGTAAGCAACGCCGTTGGCAGTGTAAGCAACAACGCCTGAGTTGTTTGCCAAAGCATCGGCAATTATTAATGCATCGTTTTCATTAAGTTCAGTACCGTCTTCTTCGTCATTAGGAGAGAAGGTATAGTTGTTGTTTGAAACATTGAGTACATATATTTGAGTGTCGTTATAACCGTTGAGGTCCATTCCATAGATAGCTTCTTTGAGCTCGTTAATATATGTTCCTCCACCGACATAACCCAATAAATTGCCGTTATCATCGCATACACCAGCGTATACGGAGGCAACCAAATCACCTGTTGCAGTTGAAGCGACAACACCTCTCAAGTAGATCATGTTTTCTGCGCTTTCAACAGATTCTTTTCGCTCCTGTACTGCATCGCCTGTCGCTGTATAACCGCCGATTGCATCTTTTACGGTATGGCAGAGAATCTTGGTGTCGAGATCTGCCAAAAACAGTCCCTCCATCGTGTCGCCACGTCCTTGGATATACCCTTCAAGAGCTGACTGTGCTGCCTGGATTTTTTCCGGATCATCCGGATTTTCAAGTGCTTCTTTAAAAACAGGGAGTTTTGCGGCACTTCCGAAGTATCTTTCAAACTCGTTGAAGTACTCAGCAACGTAAGTAGCTCTTGCATTGGCCAGTTCTCCGAGACGATTTGCTGTATCATTTTTGGTGTTGGTTTGAACTGTATTTAAGGTGACCATCATAACAGAACCAAGACTCAAGATGAGAATCAGGCTGACAGTGAGAGATATCTTAACCCCCATTTTCATATTTTTAAAAATCTTTCCCATATTATATGCTCCTTTCTCTTCCCCTTTCATATGGTAAAAGTACTAAAAATAATATAAAAATAATATTAGTACTATTAGACTACAAAATCAATAAGTTGATGTGAAAAAATATTAAATTTAGACAAAAAAGAGAGAACAATTATAAAATAAGAGAAAAGTCTGATAAATTAATAACAATCACAAAACAGAAATAAAGTGACATAGAACATGTCGAATTGGCAAAATGCACAAAAAGAAAAGAGACAATGAGGAGAGAATGTGAAAAATCTGTGAAACGCGGTTTAGTTATCCACATATAAAAACCGCCATTTTCAAGTTTTACACAAAGTTATCCACGTTATCCACATAAAAGTGGATTATTTTCGGCTAATGTTTCACGGAAAAAAGAACGGACGTTTTGTGAAAAAATAATAAAATTTCAAGAAAAAACAAAATGGTATTGACTTTCGGAAGCAGAAAGTTGAAGTTTTAACGACTGTTTGCTATACTACGGTTCGGTGAAAACGGAGGTAGAAATGAAGAGATATTTGTATAATCGACCGGTGTGGTTGGATTATGTTTTAATAATAGTAGGTTCGTTTATAATGGCAGTCGGTATACAGTGGATATACGATCCGGTAGGACTTGTAACAGGAGGTTTTACGGGTCTTGCAATTGTAATAAAGGAGGCCACATCAAAGTTTGTTCAGGGTGGAATTCCACTTTGGCTTGCAAACATTGTTCTAAACATACCGGTTTTTTTGGTCGCACTTAAGATAAAGGGACGCACTTTTATAGGAAGAACTCTTTTTGGAACGGTCATGCTCTCGGTGTGGTTGTATCTTATTCCTTCTTATGACCTTGCGCAGGGAGACTATGTTCTTGCGGCAGTGTTCGGTGGCGTCTTGTCGGGATTTGGAACAGGACTTATATTCCTTGCAAAGGCAACGACCGGCGGAACGGATATGGTTGCCGCATTGATACAGCATTATCTCAGGCATTATTCTATTGCGAAGATTCTTTTGATAGTGGACGGAGTTGTTGTTGTCTTAGGTCTCTATGTCTTCGGCCTCAAGGCAGCGCTCTATGCACTCGTTGCCATATATGCGGTAACAAAAGTTTCGGATGCTATTGTGGAAGGCTTCAAATACTCGAGGGCTGCTTTTATAATCTCAGATAAATATGATGAGATTTCAAAGCAGATAATGGAAAAACTTGACAGAGGTGTCACCGGAGTCAAATCAATCGGTATGTACTCAGGGATGGACAGGTGCATGCTCTACTGTGTCGTATCTTCAAAAGAGATTGTTCAGATCAAAGATATTGTTGCCGAGATTGACCCAAGAGCCTTTGTTATAGTGACTGACGCGAGAGAAGTTCTCGGTGAAGGATTTATTGATATATCAAATACGCAAAATGCATAAAAAATAACCTATAACTATTTCTTTTTTTGTGAGTATGTATTAAAATGACAAGTGAATGTGGTTAAATTGTATAATACTACATTGAAGAATTGTGAAAAGTGTCTAAAATACATAGGACGCAATCATAGGGGAATGGGGAGGTTTTTTTATGATCTCAAATCAGATTCTTCAGAGTACGATTGATGGGCTCAAATCAATTTCAAGAGTGGATTTTTGTCTGACCGATACCGAGGGAAAAGTGCTTTGTACAACGTTTCCGGAGGCAGATGACTATTCCGCAAAAGCGGCGGAGTTTGTCGATTCGGCTGCAGACAGCCAGGTTTTGAAAGGATGTCAGTTCTTTAAAGTATTTGATGAATATCAGTTGGAATATGTACTTATAGCAAAGGGAGATATGGATGATACCTACATGGTTGGAAAGCTTGCATCTTTCCAGCTTCAGAATCTTCTGGTTGCATATAAGGAAAGATTTGATAAAGACAATTTTATCAAGAACCTTTTGTTGGACAATCTTCTCCTTGTTGATATATACAACAGGGCAAAGAAATTGCATATAAATGTCGAGGCAAGAAGAGTCGTTTACCTCGTTGAGACAAACCGTGACAAAGACGGAAACGATCTCGATAAGGTCAGAGGACTTTTTGGTGGAAAGACCAAGGATTTTGTCACTGCCGTAGACGAGAAAAATATTATAGTTGTCAAGGAACTTGCAGAGGATGAGGGATATGAGGAACTCAACAAGACTGCTGAGGTAATACTATCCGCATTCCGCCCGGAGCAGGCGAGCGAAGTTCGTATAGCATATGGAACCGTTATAAACGAGATAAAGGAAGTTTCACGTTCTTATAAGGAAGCCAGAATGGCACTTGATGTTGGAAAGATCTTCTTCGAGGAGAGAAATATCATAGCTTATTCGACACTCGGAATAGGACGACTTATATATCAGCTTCCGATACCTCTGTGCAAAATGTTTATAAAGGAGATATTCGACGGAAAATCGCCGGATGAGTTTGATGAGGAAGCACTTATGACAATAAATAAGTTCTTCGAAAACAATCTCAATGTGTCCGAGACGTCGAGACAGCTGTACATACACAGAAATACCCTTGTATACAGATTGGACAAGCTTCAGAAGACCACAGGGCTTGACCTGAGGGTATTTGAGGATGCGATTACGTTCAGAATCGCCCTCATGGTCGTAAAATACATGAAATATATGGAAACAATGGATTATTAAGGAGATTATATGATTAGTCTTGAGCATGTCAGCAAGTCATACACTGCAGGCATACCCGCGTTAAATGATGTAAACATGGAGATTGAAGACGGGGAGTTTGTTTTTATCATGGGAGACAGCGGTTCGGGAAAATCGACGCTCATTAAGATTTTGCTTAAAGAGCTTGAGCCTTCCGAGGGAAAAGTCACTGTGAATAACTTCAATTTAGCGAGAGTAAGGCGAAGAAGTATTCCGAAGTTCAGAAGAAACATTGGGGTTGTTTTCCAGGACTTCAGACTTTTGAAAGACAGAAATATATATGACAACGTGGCATTTGCCATGAAAGTTGTCGGAGCACCGACCAGAGAGATAAAGAAAAAAGTTCCTATGATGCTTTCTCTCGTGGGACTTGCCGCAAAATACAAATCGTTCCCGAGACAGCTTTCCGGTGGAGAGCAGCAGAGGGTTGCGATAGCGAGAGCGCTTGTCAACGAGCCGAAGATTCTTCTTGCGGACGAGCCGACAGGAAACCTGGATGCAAACAACGCATGGGAGATCATGAGACTTCTGGAGGAAATAAACAGAAGAGGGACAACGGTTCTTGTGGTAACACACAACACCGAGATCGTTAACGCGATGAACAAAAGAGTTATTACAATAAAGAAGGGCGTCCTTGTGAGTGACGAAAAAGGTGACACTTATGAGGATTAGTACCATCACATATACCATCGGACAGGGAATAAAAAATATATGGAGAAACAAGATGTTTTCGCTAGCTTCCATAGCGACAATGTCAGCCTGTATATTTATGTTCGGTCTGTTTTTCTCTGTGGTTGAAAATTTTCAGGCCATGGTAAAAGAGGCAGAGTCCGGTGTGGCTATAACCGTTCTCTTTGATGACGGTATCACGGATGAGCAGATTGAAGCTATCGGTGAGGAGATAAGCAAGAGGCCGGAAGTGTCTGAGTATGAATATACTTCAGCAGAGCAGGCTTGGGAGGAGTTCAAAGCAGATTATTTCGGAGACCATCAGGAACTTGCCGAGGGATTTGCGGATGACAACCCGCTTGCAGATTCCGCAAGTTATTCCATATATATGAACGACATCTCGATGCAGTCGACTCTCGTATCATTTTTGGAAGATCTTGACGGAGTGAGAGAGGTCAGAAAATCAGAGGTTGCGGCAAATACGCTCTCCGATTTTAACAAGCTCATAGGATACATTTCCGCCGGAATAATCCTCATTCTTATACTTGTTGCCATCTTCCTTATCAGCAATACCGTAAATACAGGTATTGCAGTCAGAAAAGAGGAGATTGCGATAATGAAGCTCATCGGAGCGGGAGATATGTTCGTAAGAGGACCGTTTGTTATTGAGGGACTTTTGATCGGACTTATCGGAGCTGTTATACCTTTGGCTATACTTTATGTGCTATATGGAAAAGTGATCGTTTACATAACAGAGAAGTTTTCTCTTCTCGGGAATCTGTTCAATTTTTTGTCGGTGCAGGAAGTGTTTAAAACCCTTATCCCGGTTGCGCTTGTGCTCGGCGTTGGAATAGGATTTGTCGGAAGCCAGATCACTATAAGAAAACATTTAAAGGTATAAATCGTTTTATGAACAACAGAAATGTATTTAAAATGATGGCAGCATGGTTTCTTAGTGCTGCCATTTTAATAAATTTAAACAGCACCATATTTGCGACGGACCTTGATGAGGCTGAAAAAGAGAAGGAAAGTCTTAAGACGGAACTTGAGGCAGCCGAGGAACTGATAGATTCTCTCAAGGATTCAAGGGAAGATATCGCATACAAAGTAACAGAACTTGACGCAAAGCTCACTGATATTTCAACGAAAATCAGTGAGCTTTCGGTGCAATTGGAAGAGACGAACAACAAGATAAGCGATACAAGCGAAGAACTCGAAGTGGCCGAGGCCGAGGAAGAAAAACAGTATGAGAACATGAAGAACAGAATAAGATTCATGTATGAGAATCGTATGACTGCAAACTATCTGGCGGCACTTTTTGAGGCGGACAGCTTCAGTGAGTTTTTGAACGAGGTCGAGTATATAACCAGCCTGGAAAAATATGACAGGGA
>JAILHT010000117.1 GCA_024695665.1 Lachnospiraceae bacterium | reverse complement strand
TATAGATCTTCATATTGAGCGTAATCTTGCCACCGGCACTATACGAATCAGCCGGTCTTGTACAATTGAAATACCAATCGGCAGTCAGATTTGAATAGCCACAATCATCATTACAGCAATCAACAATGTTGCTAAAAATTTTGTCAAAATACAGTTCTTTTCGTTTCTCATGATTACTCCCCCTTATATAATTTCATTTTTTCAACGAAAACTCTGTTTTACAATCAATTGGTTAACAAGATGTCTTCAAATATCCCTTTCGGCTTAAGTTTTATATACAAATTATATCACCCTAATTTCCCATATACAATAAAAGCACTAACCGTTGTCTATTTGCGCAAATTCTGCAAATTTAATCTATATACAGATAATTACAACCAATTTCGGATTATTGATAATTAATTATTTATTTATAAAGGAAATGGGTGTATATTATTTTTATATTTAGTACTATTGTCGCATTTAGGGGAGAATAAGAGTTGAGAACCATTCAATCTAAAATCACAACTCTGATAGTGTCTATAATAATCATGGCCGGTATTCTTTTTTTCATTGTCGGCTATTGGAACAATGCGGTTTTAACCAAAAGTGATGTCAATCAGATTCTAACATTGGCTGCAGCCAATACCACCCACCGTTACGATGACTATTTTCTCACAATCGAAGAATCGGTAAGCACAATCCATGATTATGCTGTTCAAAAACTCGATATTTTTCCCGATCTGACCAGTCAATACAATCGCGAACCTTACACAGAGGATATTTCCGCTCTTTCATTAAGCGTCGTACAAAACATAAAAGGTGTAACTTCTGTCTATTACGAATACAATCCCGAGACGATTGGTCCAAAAACCGGATTCTGGATAGTCTACGATCCGGGCACCGATGATTTTGTATACGCCGAACTCTCGGACTTCAGCATATATGATGAGGATGATGACAACTATGCTTTGTGGTATTATCTCCCGGCCGAAAAAAAGGAAGCAATGTGGCTTGGACCTTACTACGACAACGATCTTGACCAATCCGTATACACCTATTCCTATCCGGTTATATATAACGATGAGGTTTTGGGTGTTATTGCTATGGATATAAATGTTGATGTTCTTGAAGATGTCGCCAAATCAATAGATGTCTATCTTGATGGTACCGTCTTTATAACCGATGCCGAAAAAAATGTCCTCTACAGCGAGCATTATCAGGACGGAATGTCCTATGAAAATCTGTCAGAATCCGAGCAGAATACTTTGACATCAATCAAACTTCAAACCGTTGATGTTTACACTTTAAACGGGATTACATACAATGCTTATCTGACAAAGTTACGTTCCGGAATGTATCTCGGTGTTCAGATACCGGCCGCTTCCCTCTACGACAGGCAAAAAAGTCTCTTTTTTATGAGTTCACTTGTAGTTTTAGTATGTGTGCTTTTATCACTGGTTTTGGGTATTCATGTCGTTCGAACAATCGTAAAACCTTTGGCTGATCTCACCGAAGCTGCCGAAAGTATTTCTGCAGGAAATCTGGACACAACTGTTGTCGTTTCCGGTGACGATGAGATAGGTATTCTTGCCAAGGCTCTTTCTAAAACCATGGAATCGCTCAAATCCTACATAAAACTTCTCGATGAAAAAGCAAAAATTGATATGCTCACCGGGCTCAACAACAAAAATGCTTTTCAAAATACCGAGGAAGCAATCAACGCTGAGCTGAAACAGGGTGCGGATGTTTTTTCCGTGACTGTTGTAGATATAAACGATCTTAAAATCACCAATGACACTTACGGACATGAAACCGGCGACAAACTCATAGTCCTTGTAAGCAATATGATAAAGCAAACCTACGGAGAGAGAACCAGCTATCGTATCGGAGGAGATGAATTTGTTGCAATTCTACGAAACAGTGACATGACCGACGCCAAACATCACCTTGCCAAGTTAAAGGCTATGATGGATGAGTACAATAACTCATATACGGAATCTCCTGTCTTAGATCATATTTATTTTGCAATGGGAACTACTGTGTATGACCCGCAGACTGACAAAGAATTCGCCGATGTATTCAACCGTGCGGACAAGCTGATGTATGCAAACAAACGCGAGTTGAAGGGGTTGCTGTAAAGGCATCGCTCTCTTGACTGGCGAGTTTATCCGGTCGTCCGGGTTTTCCGACCGGCTGGGCATAATGGATTGTTCTTTCGACATGCGATTTTGTCCGGTTGGGCGAGAATACCGCTCATCTCTTTAAATATCAAAATATAAGCCTGAAAAATCAGTTGTTTTGCTAGGTTTTGACTGCTTCTGAGAAAGCCATTCAGGCTCAGAATCCTTGAAATCACGGATGCGAGCGGTAAAAACTAATGATTTCTTCGCGGCAATACCGCTCAGAAATTGAATAGACTTAAGTAGAGCCGTAAAACTCTTAAAAAACCATCGAATCACCGCAAAATCAGGCTATTTTTACAGCTCAAAACAAGGTTACATTCCATGTGAGCGGTACCGGTCAATTTAGATAGAAAATTAGCCATGTAGGTTCAGCTGGTCCCGAGGCCGGCCGGTCACTCTAGTACAGTGATGTCATATAAGAAGAAAGCCTTGAACTTGTTGCCTATGCTGTATAAGAAGACCCTCTGAAAACGTGTCTTCGTATACAACATAGGCAACTGCTTTTTTATTGGCTTTACGTAAGATGCAAAATAAAGTTTATTTTTTTTGCAAAATATACTTGACATTTTTTGCAAAGCAAACTATTCTTTTTATGTAAAGTGAACTTTGCAAATAAGTGGAGGTAAAATGAAAAACAATATTAGAGTTTTAAGAAAAGCAAATAAACTTTCACAAGCAGAACTGGCTGACTTAGTGGGGACAACAAGGCAAACTATCACATCTATTGAAGTAGGCAAGTACACGGCATCTCTTGTTTTGGCTTACAAGATAGCACACTATTTCAATTTAACTATTGAAGATGTTTTTGATTTTTCGGATTTGGAGGAGGATTAATCTGTTATGGAAAAAAAGAGAGAGTTAATGAAAAGTTATTTGATCAAGAGAAACAATGTTTTTGTAGCTATTATGTTATTATGTCTGGCAGTGTTTTACATCTCCGGCAGGGAGTCGATTATTGCACAGTATGACAGTATAAATCATGCGGATTTCATGCAGGGTTTTGTAACAGGTTTTCTTATCGTAATGCTTGTTTTTTGTATTTACAATATTTCAAAGAATTTTCAGGCTATGAAAGACGATACAAAACTCACAAGACTTTATAACGAACTACACGATGAAAGAGCTTATCAGATTGAGTCAAAGGCCGGAATATTTACAATGTCCTGTTCGGTAATCGTAATGCTTGTTCTTGCAATTATAGTAAGTTTCTTTAGCTTTGAAGCCACTCTTGCTCTACTTGCCGCAATCTTCATTCAGGCAATTATCAAAAAAATAAGTAAAGCATATTACACCAGAACATATACCGGCGAAGAATAAAACTTATACTGAGCAACCTACAAATGAACTAAAAACCAACAAGCCCCCGTCGAAAGACAGGGGCTTTATAAGTTATGTTTTTATTGTTCTTTTTTCTTGTACTTTTTTCTTGTCACTTTCTTCTGCTCTTTCGCCACTCAAGCGGAGTGCATCCGAATTCTTTCATGAACATTCTGTTGAAGTAACTCTGCTCGCCGACACCACAGGCATTTGCAATATAAGATATAGGTTCGTCTGAATTTACAAGAAGCTTACTTCCCATCTCCAACCTGTAGCTGTTCAAAAAA
>JAILHT010000057.1 GCA_024695665.1 Lachnospiraceae bacterium | reverse complement strand
GACAAGAGCGGTCTCTTTCTCTCTCGTCAGAAAAAAAGAATAAATGTAAGAGCGGTAGAGAATCTTGTAAAAAAATATTCCAGACTTGTGACCACAGTAAAAAATATTACTCCGCATAAACTTAGAAGCACGTATGGAACTAATCTTTACCGCGAGACAGGCGACATTTATCTTGTTGCAGATGTGCTAGGTCACAAAGATGTCAATACTACAAAAAAGCATTATGCCGCTGTTGAGGAAGACAGACGTCGAAGTGCTGCAAATGTTGTAAAATTGAGAGAAAAATAAAAAGTTTTATCTTATGCAAATTAGATTTATAGTATTGAAATAGGTCAAAATATAGGCTATTATTACTATATGTATTTTTAATATAGGTTATTGTTTTTAACGTTCATAGATTATGGAGGCAAGCGTTTCATGAATATTTCTGAGATTAGAGTGTTAATTGGAGATGACTCTATTTTAGCAAGAAAACAGATGAAAGATATTCTTGAAGAAGTTGGGGTAAAAAATATTGAGGAAGCTGCCAACGGCCAGGAAGTCGTTGAAAAGTTTAGGAGTTTTAAACCCGATATTGTATTTCTGGATATAGTTATGCCTGTTAAAGATGGCACAGTTGCCATTTCAGATATTTGTGCTGAGTTTCCTGATGCAGAAATTATAGTTATCTCTTCTGTCGGTACTCAATCATACTTGAAGCAGGCTATTTTAAATGGTGCAAAGGATTTTGTTCAGAAGCCGATTAGTTCATCAAAGATTGAAGAAATACTTTTATCAAGATTTGAAAGGAGTTAATTAACTATGTATACTCAGCTTTTCGGAAATTATTTACTGAGTAAAAATATAATTACGCCGGACCAATTGGTAGATGCTATAAGAAAAAGAAATGATGTTTTTGTTCAGCCAAATACCATTGCAATGCATTTTAAGTTAATCAGTGCAACTGATGCGGAGTATGTTACAAAAATAGCTACAGATAAGGATTCTGATTTTATCAGTACTGCTATTAATTTGGGATATTTTACAAGAGAAGCATATGATGAAGTTAAGGACAATACTCTACCGGAATATCTTTTTCTTGGGCAGAGCCTTATCAATGATGGTATACTCTCCAGCTCAAAACTTGAGGAGTATATTGTAGAATATCAGTCTAACAATGAGATGATTGATCTTGAATTGTATTCCGATCAGAAGGACAATCTCGACCAGTTGCTTTTGAATCTTTTTATTATTGCAAATGAAGAGTTGCCTTTATATATCGGAAAATATATAAATCTTCTTTTCACAAATCTTATTCAGTTTATCGGAGAAGATTTTACTCCTTTGAATTTTTTACCTTGTGAAGAGTATCCGGTAAGTCTTTGCTCATACCAAAGGATAAACGGTGTTCATCCTCTTACAATGTACTTGGATCTTGATGAGAAGGTTGCTTTGGAATTTGCTTCCAGATATGTAGGAGAAAGTTTTACTGAGATTGATGAATATGTTAAAGCTTCTTTGGAAGACTTTTTGAATTTGCATAACGGTATTTACAATGTAAATCTCTCAAATGAGTCTTCTATAGAGATGAAGCTTGATCCGCCTGTATTTATTGAAGATACTTCGATTACACCGGGTGAAAAAGAACAGCTTTATATGCTTCCGATTGTTTATCCGTTCGGAACAATAAATTTTCTGTTTGAAATTGAAAAACAAGAAACAACGAGTTTGTTTTAAGCATTAAAAAACGAGGATTTCATAATCCTCGTTTTCTTTATGTTATTAATTTAAAGTCGATTTTATTCGTTTATAAAATTCCGTATACCCATTATATTGATAAGAATTTTTTTACTTCATCTTCCATCTTATCGATATCACATACTGTCTTATGTCTTATATCGGCATTTCTTATCTCCTCAATGGCCTTAGGTACTGATACGTTGCCCAATTTACTAAGCTCATCTACAAGCTCGAAATCGCCGAATGAATCGTACTTTGAATCGATCGCATTCATTACTGATCTTGTGAACTTGAATGGACTAGCCGTACTTGCTATAACAGTTGTCTTATTGTCTGATGTCTCTTTGGTATATTTTCCGTAAACAGCTGATGCTACAGCGGTATGTGTATCCATTATATAACCGCAATCTTCATATACACGTTTAATCTCTTCTGCTGTCTCGCTCTCGTTCGCAAAATTTCCATAGAAACTGTCGAGTTTTTTCTGCATATCAGGTGTGATGCTGTATTTTCCATCATTTGTAAGAGCTGACATAAGAGCTTTTGTCTTATCGGAATCCTTGTCTGCAATCAGATATATAAGTCTCTCGAGATTACTTGAAATAAGTATATCCATTGACGGAGATGATGTAAGCTTGAACTCTCTGTTTTTATCGTATGTACCGGTCTTGAAGAAATCAAAAAGTACCTTGTTTTCATTTGATGCACAAATAAGCTTATCAATAGGAAGCCCCATATTTTTAGCATAAAATGCAGCAAGAATGTTTCCGAAGTTTCCTGTAGGAACAACTACATTAATTTTCTCTCCCTTTTTAATCTTCTCATTAGCATACAGATTTGCATAAGCATAAACGTAATATACAACCTGCGGAATAAGTCTTCCAATGTTGATTGAATTTGCTGATGAGAACTGAAAATGGGCATCATCGAGAGCTTTTGCAAGTTCTTTATCGTTGAACATCTTTTTTACTCCGGTCTGTGCTTCATCGAAGTTTCCGTTTATTCCGACGACAAAAGTATTATCTCCCTTCTGGGTTACCATCTGGAGTTCCTGAATTGGACTTACGCCGTTCTTTGGATAAAATACAATAATCTTTGTACCTTTGACATCTGCAAATCCGGCAAGAGCAGCTTTTCCGGTATCACCTGATGTGGCTGTAAGAATTACAATATCATTTTTTACATTGTTTTTCTTTGCAGATGTTGTAAGCAAATGAGGAAGAATTGACAGAGCCATATCTTTAAAAGCTATTGTTGCTCCGTGAAACAACTCAAGATAATATGCATTGTCAGCATATACTAGAGGTGCAATTTCTTCTGTGTCAAACTTTTCATCATAAGCGCTGTCTATACAATGTTTTAACTCATCCTCGGTAAAATCTGTGAAGAATTTGCTCATGACAGCATAAGCAACCTCTTTATAGTTCATATCTTTAAGCGTGTCCATATCGATATCCAAAGCAGGAACGCTCTGTGGTACGAAAAGACCGCCATCATCGGCCAATCCTTTAAGAATTGCCTCTGATGCCTTTACTTTCACATCGGAGTTTCTTGTACTATTGTAAAAAATATCCATCTCTATTCTCCTCATTAGATATATATATTGATTATTTATAAGTTGTCTTTAGAATTTCCAAGTTATTATAATATACGTTGATAAGAAAGTCATTATAATTATTCATTTTTTATACAAATATAGATTATAATTTATGATAATATATCCTTATATCGATTGTTTTAACAACTATTTATTAAAAAGGAATTTAATTTTATGGCACAGGGAGTTTACAAAGCTTCATATAAAAGCGGTATCGCCTACAGAGCGAGCGTCACATACAAGAACAAACATATTAGCCTCGGAAGTTATTCGAGCGAAACCGAAGCTTATGCTTCTTATAGGGAAGCTTTAAATATCATCTCTAACGACAGTATAACTATAGACAATTTTTCTCTGTCCGATTTTACGTTAAAATTTGAAAAAATAATAACATTATTAAATTTTCGCGACAAGGGAATGTATATATCAAACCCTATTTATATGCGTCAAAACTATTTTTCGTATTTTTTGGATAAAAATACTGAATTAAAATTCGATATTGACGATCTCTTCTACTACTCCGGTCATAAAATAATAAAAAGAGGTGGTCATTTGTTTGTAAACGATTACGGTTCACAGATAAATATTCTTTCTCGTTTTGGCATACATGGCTTTTCAGTAGCAGGTAGAGATTACGAATTTGCCAACGGTGATTCCACCGATTTTAGGTACTCTAATATTATTGTAATAAATTCTTATATTGGTGTATTTCGCAAAGAAAGAAAGGCAAAATACGTATATCAGACAAAAATTCATATCAACGGAGATTTTGTAATCGGAACCTACAGCAGTGAAATAAAAGCTGCTATTGCATACAATAAAGCGGTTGATATCGCAAAGAGCCACGGTTTAAACAAAAATTTCAGAGAAAACTATATTACTGAAATTGATGGCAAAACTTATGCGGATATTTATACCACAATAAAAATATCCGCAAATTATATAAGCTATCTTAATAACTGTGCCGATTAATATTACTCGTTAGCAACTGCAGTATCATCTTCTGCAGTTGTTTCATTTGATGTTGAAGAAGTTGTTGTTGTCGTGGTACTGCTCTCTTCTTCATCTTCTTCCGGTTCTACGTACGAATATGCATTTGATATTTTCGCATTTTCGGAGGTGAGTTCGACTGCTTTTGTATAATAGGCAATTACCGGAGTTCCAACATCTACAAGTTCATACAGCTTTTTTACAGTAGATTCATCCATATTAATACATCCGTGTGACCCTGAGGTGAGATACTCTGAACCACCAAATTTTGATCTCCATGATGCATCATGAATGCCGACATTATATGCAAAAGGCATAAAGTATTGAACATCAGACTCATAATCTTCGCCTTTTAATACAGCAGGACTTTGCTTGTATACAATCTTAAAGATTCCATCAGGTGATCCGTTATTTTTACTGAGATTTCCGGATACTATATCATCGTCAATAACAAGCTCACCATCCTCATAATAGTACAGATGCTGTTTGGTGTAATCTATCTCGATATATGTATCTCCGATATCATCACTGCCTTTGTAGAGTGCCCTCTGCTGATAGACAATTTCACGGGTCGTTACCGTTCCCTCGGCGAGTTCGGATAAGAGTGTCTCATATTCACCGCTCTTGTCTACTATCCATCCGTAATCACCACCACCTATAGTAATAGTGTCTCCGGTGTGAGTGGTAAATTCTCTCTCATCGGCATAGGTATTATATTTTGAAGCCAAATACTGGGCATAAGATGCAACCATATCCTCGTTTAAAGAGACCGTGTTGTTCTCGGTATCAATTTCCACCCATTCTTTGATGGTCTCGGCATCCAATACTTCTGTCTCATCACCGAGATCGTATGTTATTTCAGTATTCAAATAATTATTAATCGTTGTGAGACAGCTGTTCAGATTCGCATCATCCGATGTTATCTCAGCGGCCTTATAATCACTGTCTGACAGAGTGAGTTCTGTTGCGCCTTCATTCACAGCGTTTAGTATTTCTGCGTAAGCATTCTCATATATCAGATAAGATCCCTGAGTTTCACTGACTATCTCATAGCCGGTATCAGTCTCTGCAAGATATGCATTTTCAGGTTCAACCATATTTTCATCGGAAAAGCAATCCAATGCTGCAACAACATCAGCAAGCTTATTTTCATCGAATGTCAATGTCTCGGATATATCATTTTCATGCGATTTAAAGATCTCAATTGGCCATGCGTAGGAAGATTGAGCGTCCAATAGACTTTCTTCCTCCCCAATCGGATTGTAGGTATAGTCAATATCAAGTCCGGTAATATGATATTTGTTTCCATTCCTGTCAGTGATTGTCAGAAGATATTCATCTGCTTTATTTTGAAGTTCGCTTCTTAAATCTTCCGCTGTCATTAAAGAAACATCGACACTGTTAACTGTGGTTTTAGGAAAAAAATGTGTTTTAAAATATTTACCGAATATCAAAAATACAATAATCAAAATAGCGGCTAAAACGATTAAAACTGCCAGTATTATGTTTCTTGAATTTGATACTTTCTTATTTCTACTCAAAAAAATACCTCTTTCCTTTTAGTGATTTTAGTATTTTACCATGAAAAATTACGGTTCGGATATAACACCTTTTATGGCTGTCATTGCTGCAGTTGCAGGGGAAGCCAAATAGATTTTCACCTTTGACGTACCCATTCTTCCAAGGAAGTTTCTGTTATTGGTAGCAACAACAACTTCATCATCACATAAGATTCCACCGGCTCTTCCGCAGCACAAACCACATCCCGGATGAGTGATTATAGCACCTGCATCCGCAAGTATCTTTATAGTTCCGTCTGCCAATGCCTCATTGTAAACCTTAACGCTTGCAGGGGTGACAATAAAGCGAAGATACTTTGCAATTTTTTTCCCTTTGAGTATTGCAGCCGCTGTCTGAAGATCCTCAAGCCTTCCGTTGGTACATGATCCGAGAAAAACCTGATCAACGGCTATTCCTTCATATTCCTTGACAGGATGAATATTGTCGACCTGGGAAGGACATGCAAGAACCGGTACAAAATCTTTTGCATCATATCTAAGTTCTCTGACATATACCGCATCATAGTCAGCTGCAAGTTCTTTGATATTGTCATTGTATTCGAGACCACAGTATTCGCAGGTCGCTTCATCAGCGGTAAATACTGCACATTTTGCGCCGGCTTCAACTACCATATTAGACATTGTCATTCTACCGGCCACAGACATATTAAAAATTGTGCTTCCGCAAAACTCCAGACATTTGTAGGTTGCGCCATCGGCTCTTAAATCGCCTATTATCTTTAAGATAATATCTTTTGATGTGACATTTGAAGGCAGTTTGCCATCAATCGTAATTTTTATGGTTTCAGGTACTTTGACCCAAAGTTGTCCGGTACCTAAAATACCGGCCATTTCAGTATAACCTATACCGGAAGAAAATGCACCCACACATCCGTAAGTTACAGTATGGGAGTCAGTACCGAACGCGATATCTCCGGGTTTTACATATCCCTGCTCAGGCATCAACTGATGGCATATTCCGTCAGATCTATGTATATGGCTGATGTTATATTTTGAGGCAAATTCATTTCCTGCTTTAAACTGTCTTGTATCATCCACCTGGCTTGCAGGAAGAAAATGATCATATATAAGAACTACTTTTTCGGGATCCCAAATTTTCTTGAATCCCATCTCTTCAAATTTCTCTTTGACAAAAGCGACCATAATATCATCAATCATGACTCTGTCGACATTTGTCATCACAATCTCACCTGCATGTACTTTTTTATTTACATTTCTTCCAATGATTTTTTCTATTGCTGTATATCCCATAACGCCTCCTAATCAAGACCGTTGCGCTTGCGCATCGCTTTAACAAGTCCACCGGCGTTCAATATCTCAACGAGATTATCCGGAAGAGAATTGATACTTACATCGTTTCCGTTTGCAGATATCTTTTCTCCAACAGTTACTTCAATATCATCGCCTTCTTTTACAAGATCTTGTATTTTGTCATTTTCTATGAGAAGAACACCGTTGTTTATAGCATTTCTGAAAAATATTCTGGCGTAGGATTTTGCTATTATGCAACGAATTCCCAACGCTTTTACCACTTCCGGAGCCTGCTCCCTCGATGAACCGCAACCAAAGTTTTTCCCGGCTACTATTATATCTCCCGGGTTAATTTTTGCTGCTAGTTCCGGTCTAAGCGGCGAGAACGCATATGGTTTCATATCGTCAACTGTTTTTAGTGCAAGATACTCTGTGGGAAGAATTATATCAGTATCTATATCATCACCGAGCACCCAAACTTTTCCATTAAATTTATCGCTCATAAAATTCACCTGTCTAAAAGATTTATTTCAACATATCCGCGGTTGTTATCTCACCTGTTATTGCAGATGCAGTCACAGTTGCGGCTGAAGCAAGATATACAAAAGAATCCTTGTGTCCTGCTCTTCCTTTGAAGTTTCTTGTACCGGTACTTATAAGGGTTTCACCTTCACCGATAACACCCTGACAGCTTCCCCAGCACACACTACAGTTAGGATTCATAACAATTGCGCCAGCTTCAAGAAAGATGCTTAAAAGACCTTCTTCCATCGCCTGGTTGTAGATTTCTCTGCTGGCGGGAACAACGAGAAAACGTACCTTGTCTGCAACATGTTTTCCTTTTATGATCTGCGCGCCGACACGAAGATCCTCTATTCTGCCGTTGTTGCATGATCCTAAAAATGCCTCGTCTATTTTAACTCCCAACGATTCTTTCGCAGGAACAACATTGTCGACGAAATGAGGTTTTGCCACAATCGGCTCAATCTCTGATAAGTCTATATCATAAACCTCTGAGAATATGGCATCATCATCACTTTTAAAGAGTGCTTTAGGGCTTCTTCCATGACTTTTTAAATAGTCCATAGCAATATCGTCCACTTCCATCAAGGCTGTCTTTGCACCAGCTTCGACGCAAAGGTTGCATACAGATATTCTATCGCTTACAGAGAGACTTTTTAGACCGTCTCCGGCAAATTCCATGACTTTATAATTTGCGCCGTTTGCTGATATTTTGCCAATTATTGTAAGTATCAGATCTCTAGCATATACTCCCTCTTTTAAGGCACCGTGTAGATTGAATCTGATGGTCTCCGGAACCAGCAGCCAGGAGGTGCCGGTTACCATGGCATAAAGGTAATCTGTACACCCCACTCCTGTACCGAAAGCACCGAGTGCACCATAGGCACAGGTATGTGAATCAGCCCCGAATATAAGCTGACCGGGACAAACATATTTTTCCATCATAACCTGATGGCAAACACCCTCGCCTTCATAAAAATCAATATTATTTTCACGTGCAAAATCACGCATTTTTTTGTGACTTGCCGCAGTTTTCGGCGAATCGGCAGGAATATTGTGATCCACTATCCATACAAGTTTTGAAGGATCATTAATATGTGGATTTTTGAGATCATTATTATACATATCTATAGTAAGATGGGTTGTACCATCATTACTCATCATATAATCAAGCGTGACTGTCTGAATGTCACCGGCTTTGGTTTCTTTTACACCGGCAGCCATCGCAATTATTTTCTCAGCCATTGTCATTCCCATAACTTATGCTTCCTCCTTGTTCAATGATGCTATAAGTCCGCCCTGATCCAGTATGGCCTGCATTTTGGCAGGAAGTTTTGTGCATGAGTATTCCTTGCCGTTTGCCAAGATAATACCATGATCAAGATCAAGAGACATTTCATCCCCGGATGAACTTTCATCATACAAAACCTTGCTTACAATTACAGGAAGGCCAATATTAATGGCGTTTCTGTAAAATATTCTGGCAAAGGATTTTGCAATTACCGCTTTTACCCCTAAAGCTTTAAGAACCGAAGGAGCCTGTTCTCTGGAGGAGCCACATCCGAAATTCTCATCTGCAACTACAAAATCTCCAGGTGTAACTTTAGATGCAAATTCCGTATCCAGTGACTCAAACGTATGAGATTTCATTTCATCTATAGTTGGAAACAACAAATATTGTGATGCGATAATCTGATCCGTATCTACATCTTTTCCGAATTTAAAAATTCTACCCATATTTTACCTCTTAAATACCTTTTTAATTCTAATAAAATCTAAAAATAAAGCCTTTAGAATTATTCTAAAAAAGACCGGATTAACTCCGGTCTTTTTTCTGAAGCTATAAATAATTATCCTGATAACTATTTTATTAGTTGTTGATAAGTTTATCTTCTTCGTTATTCCAGCTGTAAAGCTTTCTGATTTCTTTTCCTACTTTCTCTGAAGGATGCTCAGCATGAAGCTTTCTCATTGCATTGAAGTGAACCTGACGTCCTGCAGGTGACATATCAAGAAGGAAATCTTTAGCAAATGTACCGTCCTGAATATCAGAGAGAACTTTCTTCATTGCTTTCTTTGTATCTTCAGTGATGATCTTAGGTCCTGTGATGTAATCACCGTATTCAGCTGTGTTAGAGATTGAATATCTCATTCCTTCGAAACCAGACTGATAGATGAGATCTACAATAAGTTTCATCTCATGTATACACTCAAAATAAGCATTTCTCGGGTCGTAACCTGCCTCAACAAGTGTCTCAAATCCAGCCTGCATAAGTGCACAAACACCACCGCAAAGAACTGCCTGCTCTCCGAAGAGGTCTGTCTCTGTCTCTGTACGGAATGTTGTCTCAAGTACTCCTGCTCTTGCTCCACCGATTCCAAGTGCGTATGCAAGTGCGATATCAAGTGCTTTTCCTGTAGCATCCTGCTCTACAGCTACAAGACAAGGTGTTCCTTTTCCTGCCTGATACTCTGAACGAACAGTATGTCCCGGTGCCTTAGGAGCAATCATGGTAACATCAACATTTGCAGGTGGTTTGATACATCCGAAGTGAATGTTGAATCCGTGTGCAAACATAAGCATGTTTCCTGCCTCAAGGTTTGGCTCGATGTCAGTCTTATAAAGGTCAGCCTGTTTCTCATCATTGATAAGAATCATGATAATGTCAGCTTTCTTTGCTGCTTCAGCGGCTGTATAAACAGTAAATCCCTGCTTCTCAGCCTTAGCCCAAGACTTTGATCCCTCATAAAGTCCGATGATGACATTGCATCCTGACTCTTTAAGGTTTAATGCGTGTGCGTGTCCCTGACTTCCGTAACCGATAATGGCGATTGTTTTTCCGTCCAATTCTGAAAGGTTACAGTCTTCCTGGTAATAAATCTTTGCCATTTTAAATAGCCTCCTTTATTTAATCCAATATTATAACATCGTTCGAGCCTCTGTTTAATCCGGTCAACCCGGTTCTTGCGAGCTCAAGAATTTCATATCCGTCGAGAAGATCCAAAAAAGATTCAAGCTTTTGCTGCTTACCGGTAAGTTCAATCATCATTGAATCTGCAGTAACATCCACGATCTTTCCCTTAAAAATTTCGGTAAGATTTAAGACTTTCTGACGGTCAGCATCTTTAACATTGATTTTCACGAGCATAAGTTCTCTTGTAACCGAATTGTCGGGATCAAGCTTTTTGATATCAATCACATCTTCGAGCTTGTTCAACTGTTTTTCAATCTGTTCGAGAATCTGTTCATCACCGGTCGCTACGATAGTGATTCTGGTGAATCGAGGATCCGCAGTCACACCTGAAGACATACTGTCGATATTGTAACCTCTTCTGGAGAAAAGTCCCGAAATATGGCTTACAACTCCCGATGTATTCTCTACAAGAAGTGAAAATGCCTGTCTCATTGTAGTAACACCTCTTTATCTATTCTTCTAGGATAAAAATCCATTGATAAAATATTACCTATATAGTATTTAAAAGTCAAGGTATATAATTATACACAAATTATGTATATTATTTAATTATTTTGTTACTTTTGTGCAACAAAGCGATAAAGTAAACTATTCCAAGTACTATCAATATCCACGCCCAAATCGGAACGTCTTTTATGCTGAAACATCTTACATTGATCCACATTTGATTAATTATACTGTTGGTATCATCGTCAAAGTAGGTCATAATTGATGTTCTATTTATTACATCCTCGGTCGGATATTGGGCAAATAATTGTCTTTTAAGCTGTATCGGATCTGTCATGATGGTATATTTTTCATCCTTGTCATCAGCAAAGAAATATGACACATCATATTCAACCGTTTCTTCCGATTCTTCCTCCGCGGAAAAATTCCAGTCAAGATATTCGAAGATTCTTTCATCTTCGCCTCCGGAGATAACGGAGGTATATCCTATATAATACATATTTCTGATGACGTTATCAGGTCGGGACATAAAGTTCATAAAAGCCTCACATGCCTGTTTTTTAGCGGGATCCTGATCAACTCCGGCTTTGAGCATAACCCATCCGTCAAAATAAATATTTGTACATTCTTCAGGAACGGAAAACATCAGGGGATAATCATCTTCATCAGCCTGATCCATAATATAAACCGCATCCCCGGACCATTGATAATTTGCAACGACTTTTCCGGTGATCATATCCGCTTTACCCGAATCTGTCTCAAAGGAATAGATATTTGCTCTGGCTTTTTTTAGATAATCTTCTATTTGATCTATAGTTTCCGGAGATACATCATTCATTTCTTTCATTAAATTATCATGATAATCCGGAGAACTCAAAAACTCCTCCGATTGCAGTTTCTCTGCTTTTATCGCTGCCATTGCAGGGAAATAGGATTCTCTGACACTATCCTTAAGTGTTATCTGTCTGTAATACTTCGGGTTTGTGATGATATTGTAGGTTTTTACATCTTCTTCATCCACAAGCTCCGGATTGTATACTATACCTGTTACACCCCACATATAACCGGCAGCATAATTTGCCCATGCTTCACCGTTGATGGAATTTGATTCAAACATATCTCTTATAAAGGGAGAAACTCCGCGTATATAATAATTATTCTCCACGCTCTCATCAAAGAATTCCTCCGAAAGCGCCTCGAGACGTCCTTCCGCCATAAGTTTCATTATCATATATTCAGAAGGGCATACAAGGTCATATACATCACCTATAGTGAGCATATTGTAAAGATCTTCGTTGGTTCCGAAGGTTGAATATTGAACTTCAACTTCAACACCGTAGTTTTCCTTATACCATTCCTCAAAATCATCAAGCAAAGAATTCTCTCCTAAAATATCTCCGCTCTCAAGATCTATTACTTCCTCTTCGTCCCAGTCTCCCTCATCTATATACTCTTCCCAGTTGCATATTCTGAGTACAACTTTTTCATCTGATGAAGCTGCTGACACAGAAACAGTAGAGAACAGAAACATACACATAAAGGAAAAGATAAATAACGAAATAAAACCAGCTTTATTTTTCAATTCAGTTCTCCTTCTTTTGATTCAGTTTTTAGATTTGCGATAAGCACAATTGCTATTACGATAACAAATATGATTGTAGAAAGCGCCCAAAGTGCGGTTTTTATCTCTGTCTGAGAGCCCTTTGTGGCATTTACAACATAGGTTGAAATCGTATCAAAGTGAGCCGGCTTAGTGTATGTGGCTATAAAGTAATCGTCCAAAGACAATGTCACGGCAAGTGCAAAACCCGATATTATACCCGATGATATCTGCGGAATTATAACCTTTGTGAGCGCCATATACGGAGTTGCACCGAGGTCCAAAGCCGCCTCGTAAAGACTCGAATCCATCTGTTTGAGTTTTGGCAAGACAGACAAAAATACAAACGGTGCACAGAGAGTAACATGACCCACTATCAACGGTATATATGATTCTTTGTCAATGCCGAATACAATAACAAGTAAAATACAAATCGAAAATCCGGTAACGACATCGGCATTCACAACCGGTATCTGGTTTACGGAGCTTATTGTTCTGTTAATCTTTTTTCCCGAATAAAAGGCACCTATCGCACCTAAGGTTCCGAAGATAGTTGATATAACCGAAACAAGAATGGCGAGCAATAAGGTTCCTATTATCATCTGTCTCAGATCTTCCGTTGTAAATAATGTTATATAATTCTCAACGCTAAAACTCTGAAATGCTCCGATATTTGCCGAGTCGGTGAAACTGTAAAAAGCCAATATTAATATTGGTGCATACATGATAACTATTACTGCAATAAGAAATGTTTTCTTTAAAGTTTTCATCAAAGTATTGCACCTCCCGCATTTTCATTATCCTCATCAAAACCACCTGTAAAGAAGGTAAAAAGACATATGATGCCGAGAAGGACAAGAGCTATCATAGAGCCGGAATGCCAGTTATAGGAAGAGAAATAACTTCCGATAAGGCTTCCCATAATATAGGTGCTGTTGTAAAGCATATCAAGGACTACATAATTTGTCATTGCAGGCAAAAATACCATCGATATACCGCTTAATATGCCCGGTATGGACAAGGGCAGAGTAACCCTAATAAAGGTCTGAAAACTCGTAGCTCCGAGATCTCTTGCCGCCTCAACAAGCGATGAATCCTGTTTTGAGATAACATTGTAAATAGGCAGAATCATAAACGGGAAAAAATCATATGCCATACCTATAACGGAATTCAAAAAAGGATGATATGAAAGATTGCCCTCAAGCAGTGTCAAAATCTCTTTAAGAGCTGTGATTCTAAGGGAAAAATTTATCCACATAGGCATAATAAATATCATTATTATGACAGACTTGCTCTTTAGATTGCTTGTCCCCAAAATGTAGGCAACGGGATATGCCACAACAAGGCATACAAGTGTTGTCACAAAAGCAATAAGAAGACTGTAAAAAAGTGTCCCCAACGTGTTCTCATCAGTAAAAAACCCAACAATATTTGCAAATGATATCCTTCCCGATGCGTCTGTAAATCCGTAATAGAACAATACCAGAAGCGGAGCGATAACAAATAAAAGCAAAAATATAATATACGGGATTCTCAAACTTCTTCGAGTAAATCTCATATTTTTAACTCTCCCATCTTTGTTTTTGATATATCAGTGTTTTACGGTAAATTTCATTTTATCCTTAGGGATAATAAGTCCGACGAAGTCATCCATATTCCAAAGATCTTCATCGTCAACTATAAAATCCTGATCCATTTCAGTACGTATAACATAGCTGTAATGGTCACCTTTATAAATAAGATTACTGATATGTCCCTGCACTATTCCGTCTTCGATATTGTCGGTCATCTCAATATCTCCCGGAAGAATGGTTGCATATATTTTGAGTCTGCTCTTATCAATAAGATCTCCGTGTTCATCGACAAGATTGCCATCGCTGTTTCGCTTAGCATTTTTTATCAGCTTAGTTACGCTTCGATCTATTACATGTCCGTTGAGTTCAAGTTTATAATCGTTGTTTATATCGACAGGTATGATATTTATACTGTCATCGGCCTTCATTATATGAATATTGTCCGGCTCCACATACATACCTACTCGGTCTCCGACATTGGCGGATTTTACGGTCTGAATTACAGTCTCGGTCTTTCCGGATATGACGGTAATCTCATAATGAATACCTTTAAATATAACGGAGTCAACCCTTCCCTGAATAATGCCTTTTTCAGGCTCGGTAATAACCACATCTTCAGGTCTTACTACAGCTGTAATGTGCGTACCCTCTTCAAAATCATCAACACAATTAAATTCACCGCCGGCAAATCTTGCTTTGAGTTTTCCGGTCATAATACCGTTATAAATATTACTGTCACCAATAAAATCAGCAACAAATGCATTCTTAGGCTCATTATATATATCTTCAGGAGTACCGATCTGCTGTGCTTTTCCTTCTGACATTACAAGAATCTTATCAGACATTGTGAGAGCCTCTTCCTGGTCATGTGTAACATAAATAAATGTTATTCCAAGACGGTCATGCATTGCCTTAAGTTCAAGCTGCATCTCTTTTCGCATCTTTAAGTCAAGCGCACCCAAAGGCTCATCGAGGAGCAATATTTCAGGCTCATTCACAAGAGCTCTGGCGATTGCTATTCTTTGCTGCTGTCCTCCTGATAAGGTTGAAACTTTTCTGTTCTCAAAACCTTCGAGATCAACCAGATCAAGTACTCTTTTTACTTTCTTATCAATCACGTTTTTTGGCATTTTTTTTATCTTTAATCCAAATGAAATATTGTCATATATATTCATATGCGGAAACAAAGCATATCTTTGAAAAACCGTATTTACAGGTCTTTCGTTTGGTGGAAGTTTTGTTATATCTTTACCGTTCAAAAGAATCTCACCTTCCGACGGAATCTCAAAACCGGCAATCATTCGAAGTGTAGTTGTTTTGCCACACCCTGAAGGCCCCAAAAATGTAACAAATTCACCTTTTTTTACCTCTAAGTTCAAGTCGGAAACTGCTTGAAATCCGTCTTCAAATACTTTGGAGATGTGCTTTAATTCAATAATATTTTCGCTCATGAACATGTCCCCTTTTTACATCTTTTACCGATTGCGTTAAAGATGTCTGAAACCGCTTTAAATCAATAAAAGATAACCCTTTTTTTTAATTATTATATCCTCAAAAATTATACAATTATGAGAATTTATGTCAACAAAAATTGCTGTTTTAGACAAAGAAAAAGAGTCTCATATTTCAGAGACTCTTTAACATTATACTTTGTTGTATGATTGTTTAGAACTTACCTGCATTTGCTGCTTCTTCAACAGAAACCGCTACTGCTACTGTAGCTCCAACCATTGGATTGTTACCCATTCCGATAAGTCCCATCATCTCAACGTGTGCAGGAACTGATGAAGAACCTGCAAACTGAGCATCTGAGTGCATACGTCCAAGTGTATCCGTCATACCGTATGAAGCAGGACCTGCAGCCATATTATCCGGATGAAGTGTTCTTCCTGTACCACCACCTGATGCTACTGAGAAATATTTCTTACCCTGCTCGATACATTCTTTCTTGTATGTACCTGCAACAGGATGCTGGAATCTTGTTGGGTTTGTTGAGTTTCCTGTAATAGAAACACCAACATTCTCTTTGTGCATTATAGCTACACCTTCCTGAACATCATCAGCACCATAACATTTTACAGTTGCTCTGATTCCGTTTGAGTATGGTTTCTCATAAACTACGTTAAGCTCAGCTGTCTTGTAGTCATACTTTGTCTCAACATATGTAAATCCGTTGATTCTTGAAATAATCTGAGCTGCATCTTTTCCAAGTCCGTTAAGGATAACACGAAGCGGTTTCTGACGAACTTTGTTTGCTTTCTCAGCAATTCCGATAGCACCTTCAGCAGCTGCGAAAGACTCATGTCCTGCGAGGAAACAGAAGCACTCTGTCTCTTCCTCAAGAAGCATCTTTCCGAGGTTTCCATGTCCAAGACCAACTTTTCTGTGGTCTGCAACAGATCCAGGAATACAGAAAGCCTGAAGTCCCTCTCCAATTGCTGCGGCAGCATCAGAAGCCTTGCGGCATCCTTTCTTTATTGCGATAGCTGCTCCGACTGTATATGCCCATGCTGCATTTTCAAAACAGATAGGCTGAATACCTTTTACCTGATTGTAAACATCAAGTCCGGCATCCTTTGTGATCTTTTCAGCCTCTTCGATAGAGCTGATTCCATAGCTGTTAAGAACAGCATTGATCTGATCTATTCTTCTTTCATATGATTCAAATAAAGCCATTATGTTCGTTCTCCTTTCAATTATTCCTGACGCGGATCGATGATCTTAGCAGCATCAGCAACACGTCCATACTGTCCTTTTGCTTTTTCCCATGCTGTGTTAGGATCATCACCCTTCTTAATGAAGTCTGTCATTTTTCCGAGGGAAACAAACTGATATCCGATAACTTCGTCATTCTCGTCAAGAGCAATTCCGGTTACATAACCTTCTGCCATCTCAAGATAACGAACACCTTTTTCTTTTGTTGCATACATTGTACCAACCTGAGAACGAAGTCCCTTTCCAAGATCCTCAAGACCTGCTCCGATTGCAAGACCATCATCAGAGAATGCACTCTGAGTACGTCCGTAAACTATCTGTAAGAAAAGCTCTCTCATTGCTGTGTTGATAGCATCACAAACGAGGTCTGTGTTGAGAGCTTCAAGAATTGTTTTTCCCTGAAGAATCTCAGCTGCCATAGCTGCTGAATGAGTCATTCCGGAACATCCGATTGTCTCAATGAGAGCTTCTTCAATAACTCCGTTTTTTACATTCAATGAAAGCTTGCAGGCACCCTGCTGTGGTGCACACCAGCCTACACCGTGTGTAAAACCGGAAATATCCTCAATCTTTTTTGCATGTATCCATTTTCCCTCCTCAGGAATTGGAGCTGGCTCATGCTTTGCGCCCTTAGCTACAGGGCACATATTTTCTACTTCTTTTGTGTAAATCATGTAAAGACTCCTTTCGTGTAGTTGATAAAATATATCATATCCCACAAATCTGATAAATTTTCTCATATTTTAGGCCTTCCGTCTAGACCTTTTTGCATATTTTTGTTACAAATTTATCAATTTCGTGGTTTTGCACATGAAAGGAGTCTTTATAATTTCCCGCAAGGATTCGCGAATTAAAACCTTACTCTAATTATTTTCTGTTTTTTCTATTATATGATCTTTATCTTTATAAATTGAATTTGCATGTATCACGCCTCTGACAGATGAGGTTGGATATACATTTGAATGCGGTCCGATAACTGTACCCGGATTCAATACCGAATTGCAACCAACTTCGACATAATCGCCGAGCATGGCACCGAATTTCTTTCTTCCGGTGGCTATCTCCTCCCCGGTTTTTTTGTCCTTTACAACTACAAGTGTCTTATCAGATTTCACATTGCTTGTGATTGATCCGGCCCCCATATGTGACTTGTAACCCAATATAGAATCTCCGACATAATTGTAATGAGGTACCTGAACGCTGTCGAAGATGATATCATTTTTTATCTCGGTGGAGTTTCCTACAACAGAACCTTTTCCGATTATTGCACTGCCTCTTACGAATGCACAATGTCTTATCTCCGCATCCTCATCTATAATAAGTGGTTCGTTTAAACATGCCGTCGGAGCAACCGTGGCACTTTTTGCTATCCAGATATCTTTATCTTTGACTTTATCAAACTTTTCTGTATCAAGCTTGCTTCCGAGTTCTCTTACATAATCCGATATACCGCAAAGAGCCTCCCAAGGATATTCAAATTGCTCTAGATAATCTCCTGCTATGGTTTTTGTCAGATCATACATGTTTTTTATCTTGCAACTGTCCATATTATTCATCTCCGTTTCAACTAAATTGATCAAAATCAAATACTACTTTACATTCTTCGTCCAGTTTTAATCTAGCATCAAAGTACAATCCCTTGCTGCTCAGGAAACCGGTTATCAAATCCGTCTTCTTCTCTTTTACAAGTTTTATGAATTGTTCCTCGGGCACTTGGACTCCGGCAACCTTTCCGACAAAGAAACTACAACCCTCTTCCTCTTTCGAATACTTTGAGCATCTGAATCCGATATGTGTTTTTATAATCGGTGCTCCGCATTTTGGGCAAACAATATCTTTCATCTCTTCATCTGTGTTTTCAAAGACAAATCGAAGACCTTTTACATTGCCTTCTTCATCTTTGTCAAGAGTAAGCTTTGCGTCGAATTTGTCTCCCTTTTTTGACTTAAATCCGCTGATAGTGGATGTTACGCCTTTCTGTAAGAGTTCCTTGACCTGTGCAGGTTTTAGTTTTACACCCGCAACCTGACCGATGTTGAATCTACAGCTGTTTTCTTTGTCGTCCCTGTTGTAGTTGGAACATCCATATCCGAAGGAGGTTACTACAATATTTCCTCCACACATCGGGCATTTGACATCTTCTATGACTTTTGCTTCGACATTGTCAAAATCAAACTTGATTTTTGATTTGCCGTCCTCATCTTTATAAAGCACAAGTACAGCATCAAATTTCTTTCCGTTTTTGCCTTTAAAGTCTCTAATTGTCGCTGTATGTCCGTCTTTCAAAAGCGCCTTGACATTTGATTCGGAAAGGTTTTTACCGGCTATTTTCCCAATTGCGAATTTGCATGAATCCTCTTTCGAAGAATCATAATTTGAACATCCGTATCCAAAGGATTTTACGACAATATTTCCACCGCAATCAGGACAAGTCACACCTTCGACTATCTTTTCTTCAACATTTTCAAAATCAAATTCGACCGAAGCCTTTTGATTTTCCGCTTTTTTTAGAACCAGACAAGCGTCAAATTTTTTCCCACTCTTACTTTTGAAACCACGGAGGGTTTCTGTCTTTTTATCAGTAATAAGATTCTTAAGTATATCTTCGGTTATAGTTTTTCCGGCGATAGTTCTGCTTACTGAAAAACCGCATGGATTTTCTTTTGCCGGATCATTGTTTTCACATGAATACGAGTAACCTCGCACAAGGATATTCCCACCGCATTCAGGACATTTCACATCTTTTAAAACATCAGGGGAGACATCGGAAAAATCAAACTGAACAGAAAATTTCCCATCCTCCTGTTCGACCAGTTTTAAAGCGGCTTTAAATTTTGATTTGTTCTTGCTTACGAAGCCGTTTAAAACCTTTGTTTTCTTATTTTCTATAAGCTCCTTGAAGTCTTCCTCTTCCAAATCCAATCCGGCTATTGAACCGACTGAAAAAGAGCATTTTATCTCCTCGTTAAAATAGTTGCTGCAACCGTAGCCAAAAGGAGTCGTACTGAGTTCTCCTCCGCATACAGGGCATTTTATTCCAAGCATCTTTCTTGCAGCATAACCTTTTGAACCTTTACCTGTAAACTGATTTATATTGGTGGCAATCTGTTTCGTTAGATCGTATTCGACCATTTTGTTGGTCTCTCTGCGAATATAATCTTCTAGTTTTTTTCTGTAATCGAAAGTCTCTACCTCTCCGCTTCTGATTCCCTCAAGCCCCTTTTCCCAGGAAGCTGTCATCTCCGGATTCAGTAAAGACGGAACAGAAAGAGATACAACTTCATAAATCATCTCACCAAGATTTTCCGGAGTGATAACCTGTGTTTTCTTATTCTGATTTAGATAATGTATTCTAACCAGTTTTTCAAGAATCTCACCTCTTGTTGCAGAAGTTCCTATACCTGAACCTTTAATCTGTTCTCTGAGTTCTTCGTCCTCTATGAGATTTCCGGCATTCTCCATGGCAATAATAAGCGTACCGGAGGTATATCTTTTTGGAGGCGAAGTTTTTCCTTCTTTTATCTTGTAATCATTAACATCAAGTTTATCTCCGGGATTGATCTCCCGCGCAAATTTAACGAAATCCTCGTCCGAAACAGTCTGCTCATCCTCATCGTCTTTTTTCTCTGCTTTTGAAGGTATACCGGCAACTTCCAAATATCCTTTTTTTACAAGGATTTTCGAAGATGAATATAATCTTTCATCTCCAACAGCAATTTGAATTTTTATATTCATATACTCTGCAGGTGGATAAAAGACAGATAAAAATCTTCTTACAATCAGATCGTAGACCGATTGCTCGATGGGCGATAAGTTTTGAATACTATCGCAAAACCCGGTCGGTATGATTGCATAGTGATCTGTAACCTTTGAATCATCTACATATGAAGTCTTATCAAGATTCAAAAACAGTTTATTTGCTATTATATTTTTGACAAAGTCCACGGTCGGATTATATTTTTGTAAACCGTACAGATTTTTTGATATGACCTTTGCAACCGCCTTGGTAAGTACCCTGGCATCGGTTCTAGGATAAGTAGTAAATTTTTTCTCATAAAGATTCTGCGCAACCTGAAGTGTCTCTGCCGGACTTATCTTAAATCTCTTTGAGCATTCCAGCTGAAGCTCCGCAAGATTGAATAACAAAGGCGCTTTCTTTTTTGAATTTGTAATCTCCTTGTTATCTACGATGGCCTCTTTGTCTGAAAGCTCATTTATGAGAGTTTTTGCATCTTCTTCCTTTTTGAATCCGTTTTCTTTGTAAAGCAAAGGAGACTCAAAATATTTTGAGCCATTAACCGCTCTCCATTCAGCCGGCAGATTGATATCGCAGAAATATCCATTAACCCTGTAAAATGGTGTCTCTGTAAAATTTCTAATCTCACGTTCCCTGTTTACGACCATCCCAAGTACGCAGGTCATTACCCTGCCAATGGCAATCGCGGTATAAGTTTTTGTTGCTGCGGCGTCATTTATTAATTTTCCGTATTTGACAGACAGAGCTCTTGAAAAATTAATTCCCAAGCTGTAATCTTCGATGGCTCTCATTATGCCTGACTCACCCAAAAGGGCATAGTCCGACATTGGTTTTGCCTCTTTGATACCTCTTAAGATCTCATCATCGGTCTGAGAATCAATCCAGACACGAAGTTCTGTCATTCCACTTCTTACCCCGCCGAAATTTCTGATATTCTCTTCGATGGTCTGTCCTTCTTTTCCGGAGTCACCTGCCCAATATACTGTATCAATATCTTCTCGATGTAAAAGAGAATTGACAACTTCATACTGGTTTTTTACATTCGGAATTACTGCATATTTATACTTTTCCGGTAAAAAAGGTAAATCCTCAAGCCTCCAACTTTTGTATTTAATGTCGTAGACTTCAGGATATACCATTTCAACAAGATGACCAACGCACCATGTTATCACATATTCATCATTTTCAATCGAACCGTTACGGTTCCCCGAAACCTTCAGCACGCGCGCAAAATCGCGCGCAACCGAAGGTTTCTCGGTAATAATTAATTTTTTTGCCATATACCCCACTTATTACTTCTTAGTAATAAAACCTTTAGCTTTTAATAATTCTGCACAGAGAACGGCTCCGCCTGCAGCACCTCTTAACGTGTTGTGTGAGAGACCTACAAATTTCCAGTCATAAACCGAATCTTCACGGATACGACCGATGCTTACACCCATTCCATTCTCAAAGTTCACATCCTCCTTAACTTGAGGTCTGTTGTCGTCCTCAAGATACTGGATGAACTGCTTTGGTGCACTCGGAAGATCAAGTTCCTGTGGAACACCTTTATACTCACGAAGTTTCTTTACAAGTTCTTCTTTTGTAACTTTCTTCTTGAATTTTACAAAAGCAGCTGCTGTATGTCCATTAAGGATCGGAACTCTTATACACTGAGAAGTGATAACCGGTCCATCAGCAGGAACAATCTCACCATTTTCTATATGTCCCCAGATTCTAAGTGGCTCCTTCTCACTCTTCTCTTCCTCGCCGCTAATGAATGGAATGATATTTCCTTCCATCTCAGGCCAGTCTTTGAAAGTTTTTCCTGCTCCTGATATGGCCTGATATGTCGTAACGACAACTTCATAAGGCTCGAACTCTTTCCATGCATTCAATGCAGGTGTATAACTCTGAATTGAGCAGTTTGGCTTTACTGCGATAAATCCTTTTTTCGTTCCAAGTCTCTTTTTCTGGAACTCAATAACATCAGTATGCTCCGGATTGATCTCAGGAACAATCATCGGAACATCCGGAGTCCACCTGTGAGCACTGTTATTGGAAACTACAGGTGTCTCAGTCTTTGCATAAGCCTCCTCAATTGCCTTGATTTCATCTTTACTCATATCTACAGCAGAAAATACGAAATCAACTTCAGAAGCAACTGCTTCCACCTCATTAACATTTTTAACAACAATATTCTCAACTGCTTTAGGCATAGGTTTTTCGATTTTCCATCTCTCTCCTACGGCCTCTTTGTATGTCTTTCCGGCACTTCTTGGGCTTGCAGCAATAACTGTAACTTCAAACCAAGGATGGTTCTCCAAAAGAGATATGAATCTCTGCCCTACCATACCGGTTCCGCCTAAAATACCTACTTTCAACTTCTCACTCATGTTACTTTATCTCCTCTCTATATATCGCTAAGACTTTCTGCATCGCTTCTTTACCCGGGGCGCCTATGGTCAATCTTTTGTTGACACAGGTCTCCATTGAAATCGCATCATAGATATCCTCCTCAAAAACGTCACTGATGGATTTTAGCTCTGCTATAGTCAAATCTTCAATTGAACAATTTTTGTTTATGCAATATAAAACAAGTTCTCCGATAATCCCGTGGGCGTCTCTGAACGGGACACCGTGATTTACAAGATAATCAGCTGCATCGGTAGCATTTGTAAAACCACCGCTTGCGCTTGCATACATTCTGTCTTTATTGAAACTTATAGTCTTTAACATTCCCGTAAAAAGTGCAATGCATCCTTTTGCGGTATCAAAGGCATCAAACGAAAGTTCTTTATCCTCCTGCATATCCTTGTTGTACGCCAAAGGAATTGCTTTCATTGTCGTAAGAAGCGACATTAAGGCTCCATAGACTCTGCCGGTCTTTCCTCTAACAAGTTCAGCGATATCAGGATTCTTTTTCTGTGGCATTATAGAACTTCCGGTGGAATAAGCATCATCTATCTCAACAAACTGATATTCATTTGAATTCCATATGATTATCTCCTCTGAAAATCTGCTTAAATGCATCATTATTATTGATAGAGCGCTCAAAAACTCTATGAGATAATCTCTGTCTGAAACACCGTCAATACTGTTTAATGTCGGCCCGTAAAATCCGAGAAGTTCTGCAGTATATTCTCTGTCCAAAGGATATGTTGTCCCGGCCAAAGCTCCGGATCCAAGCGGACAATAATTCATCCTTTCAAGGATATCCTTAAGCCTGCTTCTGTCTCTTTTGAACATCTCAAAATATGCACCCATATGATGTGCAAGTGTTATAGGCTGTGCTTTCTGAAGATGTGTAAATCCGGGCATTATTGTATCGAGATTTGCATCCATGATGTTGTATATAACAACGAGTAAATCTTTTAAAAGTCCTTCCGTCTCTTTGATTTCTTCTCTGGTGAACAATCTCATATCGAGAGCAACCTGATCATTTCTACTTCTTCCGGTATGAAGTTTTTTGCCGGTGTCCCCAAGTCTATCAATCAAAGTGGCTTCAACGAAGGAATGAATATCCTCGTATTTATCGGAGATTTCAAGTCTTTTGTTCTCCACATCGCTCAAAATTTCACCCAGACATTTTTCTATATCAGAAGCTTCTTTCTCGGTCAAGATTCCTGTCTTTTTAAGCATCTTGACATGGGCAATGCTTCCCTCTATATCCTGTTTGTAAAACTTCTGATCAAAACCTATTGAAGCATTAAATCTATATACTAGGTCATCTGTCTCTTTTGTGAAACGACCTCCCCATAATTGTGCCATATTTGCTCCTTTCATCTATTCGCGTACGGAAAATACGCATCCGCAATAATTTTGGCGATACATTCCGTATTCTTTTGATATTTCAGTTGAACGTTTGTAACCGTTCTTTTTCTTAAAATCCGAAGGCAACCATTTCACGTTGCTGCCATCAGCTATTTTGTAACCGATTTCATTCAACAAAGCAGCGTTTTTCATAGGGCTTATAGTGAGCGTTGTCGCATAATAGTCTAAACCAAGTTCACAGGCTTTATCAAATGTTTTTTTCAGTCGAAGATTAAAACATTTCTCACATCTTTCTCCGCCTTCCTCACATTTTTCATATCCTTTGACAGTTTCATAGAACTTGTCTTTCTCAAAATCACCTTCGATAAATTTTACGGGATATTTTGTAGGAAACACGCTTATAAAACGCTCTTGTTCTTTTACTCTGTGAAAATATTCCTCATCGGGATATATATTTGGATTGTAATAAAATACAGTTATCTCAAAATAATCTGACAGGTATTCTATGCAGTATGAACTACATGGCGCACAACAACTGTGCAAAAGTAAAGTTGGCACTATACCTGCTTTTTCATTATTCGAAATAAGTTCTTCCAATTTCTTACTGTAATTTTCCATTGCACTAAACTCTATCACAAGTATTTCAATTCTGCAATGAATTAAATTGCTAAATTGATGTATTTAAATTCAATTCTTTTATTGCAAACTGATACCTTGCATTTCTAACTAAAAACAATTATAATAGCATTCGCGACATGCCGATATGGCTCAGTTGGTAGAGCAACGCATTCGTAATGCGTAGGTCGTCGGTTCGAGTCCGACTATCGGCTTTTTCAATACTAAATCATCAAATGACATTCGTCAATTCCCGATGTTTCGATTAGTATTGTATTTCTTTTTCTGTTATATTCCTACAAGTAATTCATCCTGGTGAGGTAGTATGAATTACGAAGAATTCAAAAATAAACTTGTATGTGACGTTTCCGAGAGGTTGGATTCGTCTATTAACGTTACACTAAAACAGATCACAAAAAACAACGGCACCAAATTCGATGCTTTGCTCATCTGTGAGGAGGGAAGAAATATCGCTCCCACCATCTATATTCAATCGTTTTTTGAGGAATATCAAAAAGATTTAGACATGGAAAATACCGTAAATCAAATCTTAGATATCTACAGGACAAGTATGCCAAACGCAAATATGAATATAGACGTTTTTGTATCCTATGAAAAATGCAAAGATCTGATTGTCTACAAAGTAATAAATCAAAAGGATAATGAGGAACTTTTACAGAGTATTCCACACTATGATTTTCTGGATTTGTCCGTCGTATATGAAATTATGGCCGATAAATTTCTTCAGTCTGTTACAAATACATATAAACATGAAAACTGTGAAGGTTATGTCCTTATAAGTTCCTATATGCTTAACATGTGGAATATAACTGAAGAAGAATTGCGTGAACAGGCAATAAAAAACACTCCTCTCTTAAGGCCACACTCGTTTAGAAATATACTGGAGGTTTTGGGTATTCCGGCATTTGAAGATACAGAAGATGACAAACCAAAGATGTATATATTGACAAATAAGTCGGGTATACACGGGGCCTCTGCCATGCTCTATTCCAATGTTCTTAGGGATATATCAGACGAACTTCAAAGCAATCTTTTTATAATACCAAGCAGTATACATGAGATAATAATAATATCGGAAAACGAGAATATAGATTCGGATGATATGAATTCTTTTATATCATATGTCAATTCTACGAATCTTGAACCCGAGGAGATATTGTCTGATCATATGTATTATTACAATAGAAGCACTAACAGAATTGTCATGTAAAAAGAGACATGCATGAAGTTACTATTCATGCATGTCTTTTCATATAAAAATACTATTTTACAAGGTTCTTATACAATGTCTCATATTCCTTTATGAGTGAAGTCCATGAAAAATCCATCTTCATGGCTCTTTTTACCATTGTATCCCACGCTTTTCTGTTATTGTAATACACATCCATAGCATATTTTATTATATCAAGCATCTCATGCGCATTATAATTTGAGAAACTGAATCCCGTGCCTTCTCCTGTATATTCATTGTAGGCTTCAACAGTATCTTTTAAACCGCCTGTCTCTCTAACTATAGGAAGAGATCCATAACGCATGCTGACAAGCTGACTGAGACCGCAAGGCTCAAACAGTGAAGGCATTAAAAATGCATCGGATGAAGCATATATTTTCTGGGCCAATTCATCCGAGTATCCTATCGTTACAGAAAGCTTCGAAGGGAAATGCGAACTGAAATCATTTAGCATCCTTTCATGTTTCTCATCCCCGGTTCCGAGAACTACAATTTGGACATCCTCATTGGCAAGAAATTCATACATAATATAAGCCAATAGATCAAGGCCTTTCTGATCAGTCAGTCTCGATACAAAACCAATCATAAAAGTAGATGCGTTGACCGTAAGACCAAGTTCCTTCTGCAATGCTGTCTTATTCTTTTTCTTCTGTGATTTAAAATTTCTTGAAGTATAATTATATTCTATAAATTTGTCTGTTGCCGGATTGTAAATGTCATAATCAAGTCCGTTTAAGAAACCGTGAAGCTTTCCGTTCAAATCTGCTTCTTTCATGACACCGTCAAGTCCCTCGCCTCCTTCGGGTGTGGTGATCTCCTTGGCATATGAAGGACTTACTGTCACAACAGCATCAGATAGCGCTGAAGCTGCCTTTAAGAAGTTTGATGAACTATAGGCTTCAAGACATTTATCCGAAAATGCCTCATCCGGAAGACCGGTAACATCTTTAACTTCATCTATGCGCCATCTTCCCTGATATTTCATATTATGAATAGAATAAACGCATTTTATGTTTTTATAATATGGGTCGTCCCCATACTGATATTTCAAAAATACAGGTATCAATCCTGTCTGCCAGTCATTACAATGTATAATGTCCGGTTTAAAATCTATATTGGATATTACTTCTAGAACGGCTTTGTCAAAATAGGCGAATTTTTCCGCATCCTCATATATGGCTCCGTATGGTCTGGCTCCGCTGAAGTAGAATTCATTATCTACAAAATAATAAGTTACTCCTTCAAAATTAGCCTCAAAAACACCCACATACTGTTCTCGCCAATTGAGATGAATTTTGAATTCCTTTTTAAATTTCATAAGTGAAGCAAACTGTTCATCTATGCATTTATATTTTGGAATAATTACTCTCGCATCGATACATTTCTTATCAAAATATTTAGGAAGAGCTCCGACTACATCGGCAAGACCTCCTGTCTTGATAAACGGTACCGCTTCGGACGCTGCAATCAATACATTAGTCATATTAATTCCCCCTTTTTTTAAATTGCAAAGCCATCTCCTTTAATTCTTTTGCATTATTTACGGCGGCATCTGATACAGATGAACCTCCGAGCATTCTTGCCAATTCCATTATACTGCTTTTTTCATCAAGCTGTACAATGGTTGTCTTGGAATGCCCATCAATAACCTTTTTCTCAATCATAAAATGACTATCTTCCATTGCTGCAATCTGAGGAAGGTGAGTTATACATATTATCTGATGATCTTTTGCAAGAATATTAAGGCACTCCGAAACCTTTTGTGCGGTTCTCCCGCTTATTCCGGCGTCAATCTCATCAAAAATCATTGTTTGTGTCTCATCTTTGGCTGCCTGCAATGTTTTTATCGCAAGCATAATCCTTGAGAGTTCACCCCCTGAGGCAACTTTATTTAAAGGTCTTACTTTTTCTCCGGTATTTGTGGAAATATAAAATTCTACATAATCATACCCACTTGCGCTGCATTTATCATTAACGGATATTCTTACTTCAAATTCTACGCTTTGAAAATTCAGATCTAAAAGAGCTTCCGTCAATTCTTTTTTGAATCTTTCGGCGACAAAAACTCTCTTCTCATGTAATATATCGGCAGTTTTTTTCATTTTCTTTGATGCACTGTCAAGATCAAGCTCGGCTTCCCTCAACTTTTCATCTATATTTCGAAGAGTATCCAATCGTTCTTCTTTTTCTGCAAGTGATTCGAGAATCTTATCTATAGAATCACCGTATTTGGATTTCAATTTGTTTATAAGATTGAGCCTGTCCTCAATCTCAACAAATTTTCTCTCATCAAAAGTGCTGTCCTCAATATAAGAAGAAACTTCACGATTAAAATCAGATAATAGATTCTCTACATCGGTTAGAATATTATAAAGATTGCCTGCCTTTTCATCGTAACCGTTTATTGCAGATAACTCTTTTATAGCATATGATATTCGATCGGCTGCAGATCCGGACATTGCTCCGGTTTCATCATATGCTTTGTTCAGTCCATCAAAAATCTTTTGCCAATTTTTGAGTTTTTTGTATTCTTCTTCTAGCTCAATATCCTCATTTTTTATAAGGTTAGCATTTGTTATCTCTTCTGTTTCAAATTCCAAAAATGAGATTTCTCTCTCTCTGTCATTTAAATCACTGTTTAGTTCATCTACAATACTTTTCTTGGATTTATAATTACTGAAATCAGATTCCATATCATATAAAAGATCGCCAATGGTATCCGATCCATAATCGTCAAGTATATTGAGATGATTTTTTGTATTTTGAAGAATATGTGATTCGTTCTGACCATGAATATTTATAAGAATTTCCGCAACCTGCTTTAGCATAGTCACAGGAACTGTCTCTGCATTGATTTTAGCAACACTTCTTCCGCCGGTGATTTTTCTGTTTATTATGATCTGGTCATCATACGGATAAATATCAAGTTTTTCAAGTTCCTTTCTCACGAACTCATTGTCAATTGTAAACACAAGCTCCGCAAATGAGAAAGGTGCATCCTCTTTTATCATGTCTTTATTGATCTTTTCACCAAGACAAAAACCAATCGATCCCAAAATTATGGATTTTCCCGCACCCGTCTCACCTGAAAGGATATTAAGGCCATCGGTGAATTCGACATCAAGTTCATCAATCAAAGCAAGATTGTTTACATGTAAACTCTGTAACATTTATTCTCCTTTTCCCTCTACCAAAGACCGGAAAATTATTTGTTATCTATAAGCTTTCTGAGCTTGTTCATAAGTAACGGCGTATCCTCAACTCTTCTGACCGCAACAAAAATAGTGTCATCACCTGCTATACATCCGACTATCTCACTGTAGTCCATAGCCTCGAGGGAAGCTGCAAGTGCCATAGCCATACCGGAAACAGTTTTTAAAACAAGAATATTTTCTGCCATATCCATTGAAACAAAGCCGTCTCTGAAGATACGTGTATATTTTTCTTTCATATCATCCGGTGTTTCAAAAATTGAAACATATTTTTGTTTTCCGTTGCTTAATGATACTTTTGTGAGCTTTAATTCTCTGATATCTCGTGATACGGTTGCCTGTGTAACATGGTAACCTTCCTGTTCAAGATAAGCCGATAACTCATCCTGAGTTTCAATATCTTTGTTTTTGATTAGTTCTAGAATCTTGACTTGTCTTAAAGTTTTCATAACTGTCTCCTCATCTCTCCATTTTTCTGCGCAATGTCTCAAGAAAAGTCACATTACTGAATTTTAATATTTTTACATGTGTTCCGGCTCTTCTGATTCGAATAACGTCTCCGTGATTCAATTCACCTTTCTCGACACCGTCACATATTACAGTCGCTTTTTCCTGCTTATCTTTTCGTCGTTCCAAAACTTCTATCTCTATAACAGATCCCTTGTCAAGCACAAGACATTTGGAATTTAGATTGTGCTCATTCAAAGGATTTAACAGAATAAGTTCCGTTGTAGGTTCTACTATAGGACCGTTTGCAGACATATTGTATCCGGTTGATCCTGTAGGTGTAGCTATTACTATTCCGTCGCATTCAAACGTATTTAAAAACTCCCCGTTTACAGTGACTTTTAAAGAAATCATTGAAATGGAGTTTTTTCTTCCTATGACAATATCATTTATAGCATATCGCATATTGGAACAAGCCTCGCTCTTTCCGTGAAGCATCATTCTCTCTTCGATAATATAATTGTCTGAGATTATTTTGTCTAAAGCGGTTTCAATCATATCCGTGTTAAGTTCACACAGATATCCCAGATGACCGAGATTGACTCCTACGACCGGTAAATTCTTTGATGCAAGTGCTCCCGCAGTCCTTATAAGTGTACCGTCACCTCCGAGAACAATTATGCATTCGCAATCGGAAGGTACATCATCGGGGCTTATATCCACGCTGCAATCCATAGAGGATTTTACGTCTGCTATAGAACAAACACCTTTGTTTTTTATTATATATGATTTAATGTTTTTGGCATTTACAAAATTTTCATCCGTAAATCCGTTTGAAACAATAAAAAAATTATTCATTATTTATCAAGAGCAAGATGAGACTTCTCGACAAGTGAAGCGACATCATACTCTGCCTCCATAGTGGGTTCTTTTTTTGTAAGATAGATTAAATATTCAATATTTCCTTCAGGGCCTTTAATTGGCGAATGAGATAATCCGGCAACATAAAAACCTGTTTCTTTTGAGAAATCGACTATTTTATTGATTACCTCCTCGTGAACTTTTGGATCTCTTACAACACCTTTCTTGCCTACTTTTTCTCTTCCAGCCTCAAACTGAGGTTTTATAAGACATACCATTTGACCATCACAAGCTAGAAGTTCATAGGCAACAGGCAGAACTTTTGTGAGTGAAATGAAAGAAACATCGACAGAGCCGAAATCAATATCTTCACCGATATCCTTTTTAGTAACATATCTGATATTTGTACGCTCCATACAGACAACTCTTTCGTCCTGTCTGAGTTTCCATGCAAACTGGGCATATCCGACATCAACGGAAAAAACTTTAGCCGCACCATTTTGTAGCATACAATCAGTAAATCCGCCGGTAGATGCCCCTATATCAATACACACTTTCCCCTCAAGGTTTATCGGAAAATCCTGCATTGCTTTCTCAAGTTTAAATCCCCCACGGCTGACATATTTTAAAGTATTTCCGTGAACTTCAATAACGGAATCCACATCGAAGGTCTGGCCTGCCTTGTCTTCTCTCTCATTATTTACAAAGACATTGCCCTCCATTATAAGTGTTTTTGCCTTCTCCCTTGATGGAGCCAACCCTTTATTGACAAGCAATATATCAAGTCTTTCTTTCATATTTCCTCTTATTTAACCAATCTTTTTTTTATTAGTCTGACAATCGAGTCGGCATCGATGCCAACCTCATGTCTTAAAATATCTACATTCCCATGTTCAACATAATCATCCGGAATCGCTACAATCTGAACCGGTACATCAATACCTTTTTCATTAAAGAAATCGATAACCGATTCGCCGAGTCCACCCTTGATTACATTTTCTTCCATTGTGACAATAAGTTCGTGTGAATTTGCTATATCAATCAATGTATCTTCATCCAAAGGTTTTGCAAATCTAGCATTTATTATGGTGACATTAAGTCCTTCATCTTTAAGCAGTTCCTGTACTTCAACAGCGGTTTTAACCATGCTTCCATATGCGAACAGACAAACTTTATTACCCATGTGAATGAGCTCGGATTTGCCGAATTCAATTTTTTCACGTTTATCCTTTAACTTATTGTATGCTACTCCTCTTGGATATCTGATAGCTATAGGCGAATCAAAATCGGCAGCAAACTTTAACATATCAGCCAATTCCCACATATTCTTCGGTGCCATCAGGGTTATATTCGGTATTGCCGAGAGATAGGAAATGTCAAATATACCCTGGTGTGTCTCGCCGTCACTTCCTACTATGCCGGCTCTGTCAATACAAAATACGACAGGCAAATTCTGAAGGCATACATCATGTAATATTTGATCGTAAGCCCTCTGCAAAAATGAAGAATATACCGCAAAAAATGGTTTCAAACCCGCCGCGGCAAGTCCCGCTGAGAAAGTTACTGCATGCTCTTCTGCTATTCCGACATCAAAAAACCTGTTAGGATAAGCATAATGGAATGGTTTAAGTCCGGTTCCGTCCTGCATTGCGGCCGTTATGGCACACACATTCTCATTATTTTCACCTATCTTTTTTATAACCTTTGAAAACACATCGGTATATGTAATGTCCGAGTGAGGATGCTTTGGTTTTCCCGTAGCTATATTGAATGGCTCCGCACCATGATATCTAGCCGGATGCTTTTCGGCGGGAGCATATCCTTTGCCCTTTTTGGTAATAACATGTATAAGAACAGGTCCCTGATAACGTGATGCATCTTTAAACACTTTTACCATTCCGGAGATATCATGTCCGTCGACAGGTCCTATGTAAAGAATGCCCATATTTTCAAAGAACATTCCGGGAACAACTAGCTGTTTTATCGAGCTCTTGATTCCTCTGATCGAGTCAGTTATCTGTTCGCCGTATCTTGGGATTTTCTCAAGAGAATTTGCGATTCCTGTCTTAATTTCCTGATAAGGCTTAGCAGTTCTGATATTTCCGAGATGTTTGGATATACCTCCGACATTTTCAGAGATAGACATCTTATTGTCATTTAATACTATTATAAAATTGGATCTGATTCGTGAAGCATTATTCAAAGCTTCAAAAGCCATTCCACCGGTGAGTGCACCATCTCCTATAACGGAGATAACACTGTATTTTTCTCCTTTTATTTCCCTTGCAAGTGCAAGACCCAATCCGGCTGAAATAGAAGTTGAACTGTGTCCGGTGTCAAAGGCATCGCAATTGCTCTCCGAACGTTTTGGAAATCCACTCATTCCGCCGTATTTTCTTAACGATTCAAATCCCATCTTTCTGCCGGTCAATATTTTATGAGTGTATGACTGATGTCCCACATCCCATACGATTTTGTCATCAGGCAGATTAAATGCAAGGTGCAAAGCCATTGTGAGCTCTACAACTCCAAGATTTGAAGCGAGATGTCCACCGTTTTCTGAAATTTTTTCAATCAAAAACTTCCTGATTTCTTCAGCCAACAACGGCATGTCTTCTTCAGGTATATTTTTTATGTCATTGGGATTATTGATACTGTCTAAAAGCATATCTTTCCTGCCTTATAATCAATTCTTTCTATCTACAAGATAAAGAAGCAGCTCGCATAAGAAATCATTTTTGCAGTCCAATGAATTCAAAAGTTCAGTCGCTTCAAACGTAAGCCTTCTAACATATTCACTTGCTTTTTTTAGTCCTTCAAAGGTCACATATGTAGCTTTGTTGTTCTTGTTATCAGAACCTACAGGTTTACCGAGTTCTTCGGTGGTACTTGTGACATCAAGGATATCATCCTGTATCTGAAAAGCAAGTCCGATTTTTTTTGCAATTATATCAATCTTTTCAATATCTTTTTTATCTGCACCGGCAAGTAGTGCTCCTATATGCATTGACGCCAAAAGAAGCGCGCCGGTCTTTAAATCATAAACAAAATCCAGTTTTTCTCTTGTTATTTCACCCTCAGCGTCTGTGAGAACATCTACGGTCTGCCCGCCAACCATTCCATATATTCCGGACGCGTTGGAAAGGAAAGAAAAAGCCTCCTCCACCTTCTTTGATCCTGGTTCAATCGAAAAAGCTTTTGCAGCAGTTTCAAAACCAAAATTCAAAAGTCCGTCTCCCGCAAGTATGGCAAGCGCTTCGCCGTACTTGATATGAGTCGTTGGCTTTCCTCTTCTGAATTCATCATTGTCCATTGCCGGCAGATCGTCATGTATAAGTGAATATGTATGGATAAATTCCATGGCAGCCATAAATGGCTTTATAACATCACTATTTCCGCCAAAAAGTTTATAGGTTTCATACATCAGCAAAGGTCTGATTCTTTTTCCTCCGGCCTCTACGCTATAGATCATTGCATCGACTACAGGTTGCTGATGCCCTATGTTATCCGGAAGATAAGACAAAACAATATCTTCAACTTCCCCCGTTTTTACCTTGAGCTTATCCTTAAACATTCTTGTCCTCTTCCTGCAAAATAATCAGCTGTTTTTCTATTCCATCGACAATATCTGTGCACTCTTTCAGCTTGAGAAGTCCTTCCTTGTACAAAGAAAACGATTCCTCAAGTGAGATATCCTTATCATCAAGCTTTTTAATGAGTTCGTTAATCTCCTCAAATTTTTCTTCTATATTGAGTTCATTTTCTTTTTCTTTAACATCGCTCATCTATTTGTCCTCTTTATCAATAAATGTATTTTCGATGGTGGCTGTGGCATGTCCGTCCGAAAAATACAAACTCACTTTATCATTTTTATTTAAATCACGAACAAGATTTACCTTTTTACCTTTGTCGTTTTCGACATATGCAAATCCACTCTTGAGTCGTTTTGCAGGTGAGAGTCCGTCTAAACGCTCCGTTAAAACTGCTATAAGATTCCTCTGTGATAAAATCTTATTTTGTATAGCCTTGTCAAGATCTTCGGAAAACCTGATTTGAGTGTATTTTATCTCGTTAAGTTTTTGAGAAGGTGACTTAGCGCCCAACTTTCGCCTTGCTTCGGCAATCAAAACTTTTAAATGAGATAATCTTGAATTCATCTTGTCATTCAAACGATTTTCGTATTGGGTTAATCCTGCCATAAAATCATTGTAATCAAATACTGTAAGTTCAGCCGCAGCCGAAGGCGTCGGAGCTCTGAGATCTGAAACAAAATCAGATATTGTATAGTCAATCTCATGTCCAACTGCTGATACTACAGGAATTTCGGAAGAAAAAATTGCTCTGGCAACTTCCTCCTCATTGAAAGCCCACAAATCTTCAATAGAACCTCCACCACGTCCTACTATTATTACATCAACAGGAAACTCGTTGAAAAATTCAATTCCCTTGACAATAGAAGGAGCCGCACCTTCCCCCTGAACCATTGCGGGATACAAAAACAATTGAACATAAGGATTTCTTCTGTGTGCAATGTTCTCTATATCACGTATTGCTGCTCCGGTTGATGCGGTAACTATTCCTATTCTTTTTGCATAAGCAGGAATCTTCTTTTTGTAGCATGCATCAAACATACCCATCTCTGCCAATTCCGCTTTAAGTGCCTCGAATCGTATATGAAGCTCACCTTTGCCCGATTGTGTTATAGTCTTTGCGTATAGCTGGTATTTTCCGTCTCTTTCATATATCTCAACAGATCCGGTGACTTCGACTTTGTCTCCGTCTTTCATCTTAAAACCGAGGCCGGCTCTGTTTCCGGCAAACATAATACAGGCTATGGAACTTTTTTCATCTTTTAAAGTAAAATAAATATGTCCGGAAGAGTGATATTTACAATTTGATACTTCACCCTTTACTGTCAGCTTTTTCAAGAAAAAATCCTGCAGAAACATATTTTTTACATAACTGTTTATCTGACTAACCGAATATACTCTGTCCATCTGTCATTAATGTATATTGGATAAAACACCATTCACAAATGAAGGTGAATTATCGGTTCCGAATTTCTTTGCAAGTTCAATGCATTCGTTCATTGCGACTGCTGTCGGGATATCCTCGTCATAAAGCATCTCATAAACAGCAAGACGAAGCAAAGTCAAATCAACATTGTTGATTCTTGAGGTCTTCCAACCCATAGAACATGAATCAATCTTGGCGTCAATTTCATCGATTTTTTCGGATATGTTTTTAAATCTGTTTGTGATATATTCTCTGTCCTCTACTGATATATCTCCCAAATCCTCAAAGAACAAATTCATTTGTTCTTCATATTCATTCTCATCGTGAAACTGGACACGAAATAATATTTGAAATGTATTTTCTCTAAGTTCTCTTCTGTTCATTATAAATGCTCCAAAATATATAAATGTTAAAAAAGGAATGTCCGTTAAGACATCCCTGTTTTCTAATGTCTTATCAACATTGTGATATCACATTAGACTATTCATTGTTTTCCATGACCACATTGGCAATTCTGATATTTACGGAAACAACATCAAGTCCTGTCATATTCTCAACCGCAACTTTTACTCTGTCCTGTACCTTTGCAGATATTTCAGGAATCGAATAACCATATTCGATATTGAGTGTAAGATCAACAGCTGCAGTGCCATCTCCGAGTTCAATTCTGACACCTTTTGCCAGATTCTTCATCCCGAGTCTACTGACAAGCTCATTCGTAATATTTCCACCCATCGATACCACACCTTCAACCTCTGTGGCTGCAAGTCCGGCAATGATGGTAACAACCTCATCTGATACCTGAACCTTGCTGAGTTCATCATCTCTTATTTTATAATCAGATCTAATTTCAGCCATAATAGACCTCCCAATTCAAAATACTATACAAATTATAGCAAAGATATTTATATTTGAAAATGTTTATTTACCTATTATTTCAGGGGTGTAAATAAACTCATACGGCGTCTGCTGATATACATAATAATTCAGCCAGTTTGAATACAAAATGTTTCCATGTGAACGCCACATGAGATTCGGTCTCGCATTTTCATTATCATCCGGATAATAATTTACCGGAAGCTTGACGTCATCTCGTTTTCCTTTATCACGTTTATATTCGCTGTCAAGTGTGTATCTGTCATATTCCGGATGACCCATTACAAAAATTTTCTTTCCGGTATCATCAAGAACCAAAAACACTCCGGCTTCCTCTGATTCGGCTAATATAGTAAGTTCAGGTACAGCTTCTATATCTTCCTTTCGAATCTCTGTATGTCTGGAATGCGGTGCATAAAAATAATCATCAAATCCCCTGACAAGAGGTACTTTCCTATTCATCACTTTATGCTTATATACTCCAAACATTTTGCCGTCGAGCTTATGTTTGTTTATTCCGTAATGATAGTAAAGACCGGCCTGCGCGCCCCAACAGAGATGCAATGTTGAAGTGACATGTGTTTTACTCCACTCCATTATCGAACATACCTCGTTCCAATAATCCACTTCTTCATATTCCATAAGTTCAACCGGTGCTCCGGTTATTATAAGACCGTCGAATTTCTTTTCTTTAACATCTGAAAAAGACTCATAGAACTTGTTCAGATGACTGAGGGAAGTATTTTTCGCCTCATGGCTTTGCATGGCTAAAAATGTGATATCAACCTGCAAAGGTGTGTTTGAAAGTGATCTTAAAATCTGTAATTCCGTGTCTTCTTTTAGCGGCATAAGATTGAGAATTGCGATGCTTATCGGTCGAATATCTTGATGAGTAGCTCTGTCATCGTCCATTACAAATATATTTTCCCGTTCAAGTATCTCTTTTGCCGGCAAATCTTTTTGTGTTCTTATAGGCATTTTGCATCAAACCTCTGTATATTTTAAAAATTGCATCTTTTAATTATGCATTAAATTGACAATGTTTTCAAGTGTTCCGACACCAAGGTCTTCTTATTAACAAATATAAAATAAAAGACTACGCATAAAATATATTTCCGCCCTCAAGATTTTTTCTGTATCCACATGATTTGGAATAGATTTTATTGATATGGATACATTTTCCGGCCTCAGAACATTTCTTATACAGACTGCAACATCCGAAAGCCGAAGCTTTACTCTCGTATTTGATCAGAGCATACTCCATTAAACTTTTAATATAAGCTTCAAAATTGTCTGAGTTCTTGTCTATTGTCCAGTATATACTTTTCGTGTCGGACTTTACCATATCATCGGGTATGGGAACATCTTCCAAAACATTTGTCCTCAGTATATTGATTCCCATAACCATTTTCAGCTCGTTAGTCTTGTCCTTTTCAGTAATATTTACAACTGAAAAGTTTTTGTCCGGGTTGCTCACGGATCCTGTTATCTCGGGATAATCCTTCTCCCAAAGACTGATGGTATACGACTTGGCTTTTCCTTCTTTGTTATTCTTTTCATAATTTGCGCTCAAATACAAAGCATCCTCATAAAGTTCATATTTTTTTATAAGTTCTCTCATTGCATTTACAGTTTTATCTTTCCAATCGCTCATATTTGTTCCATCCGTAAAAAATATTATTTTCTCAGTTCCCAAAAAATCACTGCACCGGCAGCAGCCACATTTAGCGAATCAACGTCGTTTGACATAGGTATTTTTGCAATATAATCACATTTATCCAGCACTTCTTTGGCGATTCCTACACTCTCATTCCCTAAAATCACAGCTAGTTTATCTTGAGATTTAAGCCTCTCATCCGCGATTGATACTGAGTTTTCGCTCAGAGCCATTCCCACAGTGGTAAAGCCTGCCTCCTTTAGATAATCCATAAAATAATCATCGGCATACGACCATGGCACTTGAAATACAGTGCCCATGCTCACCCTGCACGCACGTCTGTATAGAGGGTCGCTGCAACCCTTTGTCAACAGGATACAATCAAAATCAAGCGCAGCTGCAGAGCGAAATATAGCACCGACATTCGTCGGATTCTCAATGTCATTCAATATAGCTATTCTCTTTTTATCTTTACAAAGTGCTCTGTAATCGGGATTTTCTTTTCTTCGCATTGCACTTAACATGCCTCTTGACATATCAAATCCTATTATCTCACTGAACAACACTTTGTCACCGATATATATGGGAGTATCTTTATGCGCACTGAACAGTTTTTCCAACTCATTATCGATATATTTCTCTTCCATCAAGACCGAAAGCGGTTCATATCCCCCTTTTATGGCTCTTTCAATAACATTTGGGCTCTCCGCTATAAAAATCCCGGGTTCCGGTTCAAAGTAATGAAACAGTTGCGATTCATTGCGGTTTTTGTATATATTCAATTCTTCCGCAGGTAAATCTGTTTTTCTATTCATTTATCATCCTCAAAAGCTCTGCTTCATCAATTATTTTTATTCCAAGTGTCTGCGCCTTGGTGAGTTTTGAACCTGCAGCTTCCCCGGCAACAAGAAGAGAAGTCTTTTTGCTTACGCTTCCGGTACATTTACCGCCGTTTTTTTCAATGAGTTCCTGAACTTCCTTTCTTCCTAATGTAGGTAAAGTTCCGGTCACGACAATAGTCAGACCGTTAAGTTTTTCCGAAAAATTCTCATCTTCTTTCATTGCAAGATTCAAGCCGTAACTCTCAAATCTGTCAATGATATCTTTTGCATTTTGATCATTAAAGAATTCTATAATGCAATTTGCCGTAGTTTCCCCGATATCATTAACTGAAGTAAGTTCTTCTTTTGTGGCATTCATCAGAGTGCGTATATCATGAAAATGTTTCATAATGTCTTTTGCTGCGCCTTTTCCTACATTTCTGATTGCAAGTCCGGTTAACAATGCTACAGCATCATTTGATTTTGAATCCTCTATCGATTTTAAAATTTTGTCGGTATAGTCGGCTTTCCCGATTATGCCCTTTTCAATAAGTTCGTCCCGGTGATCCTTCAATATGTATAAATCGGCATAGTTTTTCAAATAACCTGCCTTTATAAGGCTATCGATTATACTTTCACCTAGTCCCAAAATATTCATGCAGTTTATGGATGTGAAATATGCGATATTTCTCAATGTCTGAGCCTGGCAATACGGATTCTCACAAACTATATCTACGGCATTTTCTCTGATAAGGTGTGATCCACAAATAGGACATCTGTCAGGAGCCTTAAATACTTCCTTCGGTTTTTCTACGCAACCGTTAAGCTTCGGTATAATCTCGCCACTTTTAAATACCTTATATGTACCACCGATTCCAATACTCATCTCATTTATGTATTCCTGATTGTGAAGAGTCGCTTTAGATACATTTGTACCGCATAATTTCGCAGTTTTTCCAGTCTCTCTGTCATGAAATATTCCGGTAAAAGTAAGCTTTCCGGTACGACCGACATCCACGATTATATCGTCCATAACAACATCACGTTCTTCAGGTGGATATTTGTATGCTATATGACCGCTCGAATATTTACTTCCTGCAGGAAAATCGTCTCTGTAGATAGTTTCATTTATCTTGACCACTGCACCGTCAATATCATAACCGAGAGAAGATCTCATATCTGCTATTTCATCTATAGCATTTACAACCTCCTCCGAAGTGCTGCATATTTTATGCCATACAACCGGCACTCCTTTGCTTTCCAAAAGATCAAGTGCATTGATGTGATTGTTTTTCAATTCTGCAGGTGCATCCTGAACATTGAAAACAAACAGCCTGAGTCCTCGTTTTTTTACGACTTTAGGGTCAAGCAACTTAAAGGTTCCGGCAGCAAGATTTCTGGGATTTGCAGCCTGTTTTTTTCCTGCCTTTTCCTGCTCCTCATTATACTTTTCAAAATCCTCATGTGTCATATAAATCTCGCCCCTGATCTGTAAAGAATCAAACGGAAGATCTATAGTCTTTTTCACATCAGATAAAACTTTAGCATTTACTGTGACATCCTCTCCAACAAGACCGTCACCTCTCGTCTCACAAAGATCAAAATGTAGCTTTCCGTCATCTTTTTTTCTGTAACGAAAAGTAGCAGAAAGGCCATCAATTTTGGTTTCAACTGAAAAAGTGCAATCCTTATGCATTCTTTTTACTTTATCTACCCATGAACAGACATCTTCTTTTGTAAATACATCTTCTATAGAAAGCATAGGAACATCATGTGTAACTTTTATTCCGGCTTCCCTTTTAAATTCAACTTTTTGAGATGGCGAATCAGGTGTTATCCATTCAGGATGTTCTTTCTCAGCACTTTTTAATTTTTGCATCAGCATATCATATTCATAATCACTGATTTCAGGTTCGTCCTCATTGTAATATAGATTCATGTGATACCTTAATTCATCACATAGATTATCATATTCAGCTTTTGTCATGTTCCCTCCAAATTTATTTTTTTACAGTCAATAAAACTAATTGTTGGAGCCTGAGAGAAGTTTGTTTAAAACCTTAAGTTCATCTTCCGTGACATCTCTGTAGTTCCCTTCCGGAAGGTTGTCCAATTCGATGTTCATTACTCTCACTCGTTTGAGTTCCACTACTTTATAATCAAAATACTCGCACATACGTCTAATCTGTCTGTTAAGACCTTGTGTCAGTATTATTTTAAATTTTCTGTCACCAATCTTTTTTACGTGACATTTTCTGGTCATAGTATTCAATTCTCTTAAAGGTACGCCACCGGCCATACCACGAATAAAATCATCGGATATCCTTTTGTTGACCTTAACTATATATTCCTTTTCATGATAATTGCTTGCTCTCATCATTTTGTTGACAAGGTCGCCTCTGTTAGTCAATAAAATCAATCCGGTAGAATCCTTATCTAATCGGCCAATAGGATAGATGCGTACCGGATAATCTATATAATCTATAATATTATTTCTCTCTCGTTTTTCCGCTGTACATACAATACCCTTTGGTTTATTAAAAGCTATAAGAACTTGCCTGTCTGCTTTTTTTACGGCTTTACCATCGACAACAATATCATTTTTATCGGATACACGAACTCCTACGGTTGCACGATGGCCATCAACGAACACTTTTCCATTTTCTATGAGTCTGTCTGCCTCACGTCTTGAACATACCCCTCTTTCACTCAAAAATTTATTGAGTCGAATTCCTTCGGATGTATTAATGTCATTGACTTTTGTATTTCTACTATTTTTAATTGTTTTATCAATTGTTTTATTAATTGCTTTCTTATTGTTAAAAGCCATATTTCACTCCGTATTTTTTATATTCAAGTCTCGCGAGTGAGACTTGGCGCAGGATTAGCATCAGCATTAACTTACATATTTCAAATGTAAAAAAGAGAAGCTTAAAAGCTTCTCTTTAGTATACTTTAAATTCAGTCCTTAATCAAAATCATTATTGAAGCAAGTCTGTTTTGATATATCCTGTGATTCCGTCAAAGGTAACCTTTGTCCAACCTTCCGCATAACTCATAACAACTGTAACAGTATTTCCGGAATAAACAGTTGCAAGTTTTTCTGAGTTTGTGTCCATTGATTCACGAATATTTATTGAACCGTTTATCGTAATTACCGTTCCCTCAGCAAAACCATCTGTAGCTGCTGTAGCTGTTGTCTCATCGGTTGTTGTCTCTGCTGTTGCCAATGCGGTTGTACCGTCAGTTGTTAGATACTCAAGTTTTACATATCCAATCTGACCGCCGCTGTAATCAATCTCAGCCCATCCATCATCTCTGGCTTCATACATTGTAGTTGTAGAGCCACCTTCAAGCTGTCCTATAACTGCAGAGTCCGTACTCGGGCTTTCTCTTACATTTATTTTCTCTGTAACATATACCGTTACGGCATTTGCAATCTTTTCAGCAAGCGCTGCTTCCGCCTCTGCAGCTGCTTCTGCTTCTGCGGCTGCAGCTGCTTCTGCTTCTGCAGCAGCTTTTGCATCAGCTTCTGCCTGTTTTGCTTCCTCGGCTTTTTCTGCAGACCAGTTTGCAATAGCAGCAGGTATTGTAGAAGTCACTAAAGTTGCAAGACTTTCATCGGAAGCAATTGCTTCTTCATACTTAGCCTGTACCTCTTCCTGAAGTGCTATAACATCTTCCTGCTCTTCAAAGTCATTTATAAAGGTTACAACATCATTATCAAGTTCATTTTCCTGATTTGAAAGATTGAACGTACTATAAACATTATCAATATAGAACTGATCATCTTCATTTGTTCTTATATAAAAGAAATCAAGTCCCGGTGCAGTAGTCTCAACATCAACAAATTTTATATCAAGCGATACAGAAACAATATATGATCCATCTTCCATTCCGCCTTTTGTGTAGCAGACGATATTCTGATAGCTTTCAACATACTGACTGAACACTCCAATATAACTCTGCTCAAGTTCAGTCATAGGAACAGCAATTCCCGAAAGAGTCTCCAAATCAGCATCAGCATATGCTGTATAATACTTTGTGATGAGCTCATTAATATCCGGATTCTCGTCTACCTGATACTCAGTTGATACTTCGGTTTCTGTTTCCTCTGTTGAAACCTCAGTAGTTTCGGTTACTTCTGTCTGTGTATCAGCAACAACCGCTGTATCCGTATTCCCTTTCTTCGCATTTGCTCCTAAAACAACAAGTATAAGTAAAATAACCGCTACAGATATAACCTGATTTTTATTATGAATCAAAAACTTCTTAAATGTATCAATATTAATTCCGTTGTTCTCATTATCCAAACGAGCCATTATGACCTCCTAATAAATATATATATAAATAATAAAAAGCAAATTTCAGTAAATGCATCCGGCGGGAATCGAACCCGCATCATTGGAGTCGGAGTCCAACGTTCTATCCATTAGACTACGGTTGCACAAAGACTAAAATATAATAATATACAAGGGTTAAAAAGTCAATAATCTACGGCTTTTGCATATTTGCATATGCAAGGATTCCGGATACAGTTTTACTGTCTTGTAATTCGCCTTTGTATATCATTTCAAGAAGATCAGAAAGTTTATACTCTTCCACGTCGATATCTTCCTCAGGATCAAGATTTTGTTCACCTTTAGACAATCCTTTTGCCAAATAAATATCTATGAACTCATCACAGAAAGCTACTGTTGTTCTCAATTTGCAAAGCAGCTTAATACTCTTACAGGAATACCCTGTCTCCTCTTTAAGCTCACGCTCTGCTGTTACAATTGTATCCTCCGTCAGCGCATCTCTTGCTCCGGCTGGTATCTCCAATGTCTCCCTGTCCAAGGCATTTCTGTATTGTCTGACCAAAACAATTTTCTCATCATCCGTTACTGCCACTGTAGCTGCGGCACCCATTCTATGATGCACGGTGTCATAGTTTTCTACATCCCCATTCGGAGCAATAATAGTATCATTATAAACAGTTAAAATATGTCCTTCATATGCGACTTCTCTTTTAATTCTCTCTATTTTTTTCATTTTGTAAATAAGCCTTTCGATTTTAAAAGTATAAAACAAATAAAGATAATAAATGCATGTTTTATATTTCATTACATTTTATAAAAGAAGTGCCAACAATTAAAATAAGGATGTAGATAAATCTACATCCTTATTCTCAATTGTTTTACTTAGCAAAATCTGTAACACGTGATTCACGTATAAGATTTACCTTAATCTGTCCCGGATACTCAAGCTCATCTTCAATGCGCTTTGATATATCTCGCGCAAGCAATACCATATCAGCATCGCTTACCTGCTCAGGAACTACCATAACACGAATCTCTCTTCCAGCCTGAATTGCAAAGGACTTTTCTACGCCCTTGAATTCATTAGTAATATCTTCCAACTGTTTTAATCTGTTTGAATATGTTTCAACGGTTTCTCTTCTTGCACCTGGTCTGGCAGCACTGATTGTATCAGCCGCCTGAACTATACATGCAATAAGTGATTGAGGCTCAACATCGCCATGATGTGCTTCTACAGCATTTATTACGATTGGTGACTCTTTATATTTTCTACATAAGTCAGTACCAATCTGTACATGAGTTCCCTCAATTTCATGGTCAATAGACTTTCCTATATCATGAAGCAGACCGGCTCTCTTTGCCGTTCTGACATCCAACCCAATCTCACCTGCAAGTAAACCGGAAATCTGAGCAACCTCAATAGAATGCTTTAATGCGTTCTGACCATAACTGGTTCTAAACTTCATTCTTCCAAGAAGTTTAATTAGTTCAGGATGAATACCATGAACACCAACTTCAAGAGTAGCAGCTTCGCCTTCCTCTTTTATCATCTGGTCAACTTCTTTTTTGGCCTTCTCAACCATTTCCTCAATTCTTGCCGGATGAATTCGTCCGTCTACAATAAGTTTTTCCAGAGCAATTCTGGCAATTTCTCTTCTTATCGGATCAAATGCTGAAAGGATAACAGCTTCCGGAGTATCATCAATTATTAAATCTACACCGGTCATTGTCTCAAGAGTTCTGATATTTCTTCCCTCTCTACCTATAATTCTTCCTTTCATTTCATCATTCGGAAGCTGAACAACCGAGATTGTAGCTTCTGCCACATGATCGGCTGCACATTTTTGAATAGCAGTAACAACATAATCTCTTGCTCGTTTATCTGCTTCTTCCTTTGCCTGCTTATCCATCTCTTTGATAAGCTTGGCTGTGTCAAGTTTTACATCTTCTTCAACAGTTTTTAATAGATATTCTTTGGCTTGTTCTGAAGTAAGTCCGGAGATTCGTTCAAGTTCCTGTACACGCTCTTCATTTAACTTTGCGATTTCTGCCTTCTGCTTGTTCAGCTGTTCCTCTTTCTGAGCAAAACCAGCTTCCCTCTTTTCGATTGCTTCAAGTTTACGATCAAGGTTCTCTTCCTTCTGCTGAATTCTGCGTTCATTTCGCTGAATCTCAGAACGTCTGTCCTTAATCTCCTTATCCAAGTCATTCTTGGCCTTGATGCTTTCTTCTTTAATCTCGAGTAATGATTCACGCTTCTTCGTCTCTGCAGTTTTTACAGCATCATCGACTATTTCACGCGCTTTCTCTTCGGCATTTCCGATTTTTGCTTCAGCAACCTTTTTTCTGTATGCAACAGTAATAAGGGCTGTAACCGGTACTGAAATCACAATTGTGATGATAATCGCGATTAAATATTGCACAGGAGCACCTCCTTTATTCAGTTTTCATTGTACATATAACAAAAAATCTTTATCAATTTGTCATAAAACAACAAATAAAGTTTATACTCTTTTAATTATTATGTCAAGTATACCAAACATTTAGAAATCCATAATATAGAGGTTTTACAAAATTTCATCCCCTATATCTTGGTTTTTTTTGCAGTTTTTAATCACATCAAGAATTTGAGAATATCCATAACCTTTTCTCATGATAGATTGAATAATTTTATTTTTTTTATCACTATCATTGATGTAATCAAAAAAATGCTTCTTTTCCAGCAATGAAGCAATCTGTTCGACAGCGTATGACGAATCATTTAATTCTTCATAAACACTCTCAATAATTGTTTTATCAATGCCTTTTAATAATAAAGCCGATTTAAGCTTATAAGCACTCTGCTTTTCTATTCTGTAACTGATGTAATTGTAACAATATCTTTCGTCATCAAGATACCCAAAAGACTTGACATAATCTATAGCAATATCAATCGATTTATCAGGGTAAGAATTCTCTTTCAATTTGTCCCTAAGCTGTTTTTCGGTTTTATCTCTTTTTTCAAGTATATGCATGGCTCGCTTTGTAGCGCGTTTTCCGATCACATTACATATTAGATCGTCATATTTATCATCCGAAAGAAAACCGCCCTCTTCAAGACAGGACTCTTTGAGTTCTGACCGATACATGATAAGTTCATCTGCCCTATCAAAGACAACTCTGTATTTTCCTTTTTCCAGATAAATGATTTCACAAACAGTCATTTAGGCTTATTATTCCTCAGTCTTTTCAACTGTTTCTTCAGGTTCGGCTTCATCAGTATCAAAACAGATCTTGCGTACTTCTTTCTCAACAGTCTCAGCTATTTCCGGATGCTCAGCGAGATAGATTTTTGCATTTTCTCTTCCCTGTCCGATTTTCTCGCCGTTATATGCATACCATGCACCGGATTTGTTGATTATATTGTATTCAGCGGCAAGGTCTAAGAGATCTCCTTCCCTAGAAATACCCTTTCCGAACATGATATCAAATTCAGCTTCTCTGAACGGAGGTGCAACTTTATTCTTTACAACCTTAACGCGGGTTCTGTTTCCTATAACTTCGCCTGCCTGCTTCAAGGATTCTATTCTTCTTACATCAAGTCGGACTGATGAATAGAATTTGAGTGCTCGACCACCTGTGGTTGTCTCCGGATTTCCAAACATAACGCCAACCTTCTCACGAAGCTGGTTGATAAATATAACAATACAATTTGATTTGCTGATAACAGCTGTAAGTTTTCTCAAAGCCTGAGACATAAGTCTTGCCTGTAATCCGACATGGGAATCACCCATATCTCCGTCAATCTCCGCCTTAGGAACAAGAGCGGCAACGGAATCGACGATAACCACGTCAACAGCACCCGATCTGACCATTGTCTCGGTAATCTCAAGGGCCTGCTCTCCGCTGTCAGGCTGTGAAATATATAAATTGTCAATATCAACTCCAATATTTTTTGCATAGACAGGATCAAGAGCGTGCTCTGCATCTATAAATCCGGCGATGCCACCGCTCTTCTGAACTTCGGATACAACATGCAATGCCACTGTAGTCTTACCACTTGATTCAGGTCCGTATATTTCGATGATTCGACCCTTAGGTAGTCCGCCGATTCCAAGTGCTATATCAAGGCTTAAAGATCCGGTAGGAACCGCTTCAACATTCATATTTGCCTGGTTCTCGCCGAGTTTCATGACAGAACCTTTACCAAACTGTTTTTCAATCTGTGAAATTGCTGCATCCAATGCTCTTAATTTATCTTCGTTATTATTTGCCATATGCTCCTCCAAATATATGTTCCGAACATTCGTTCGTCTTTGTTAATATTATTACACTTAATTTAAAAAGTCAATAAAAAGGGATAAAAATATCGATAAAAAGAAATAAGAAAAAGGATGGTATAAAACCATCCTTAATTATATTAGAGTGCAACTGATGTGTCAAAAGATATCAGTCCTGATTTCTTCCGAATTCCGAAAGAATCAATCCGTCATTTCTCTCAAGCGTCATGTCTATGCTCCAGCTGTTTACAAATATGAGAAGCGGTCTACCTTTAAGGTCCTGAATCTTCTTCATATCGGAAGTTCCGCTCAATCTGTCCATATCTATCTCTTTATTTTCAATCCATCTTATATACTCATGAGGCATCTCTTCGAGTTTTATATCTACATTGTACTCATTTTTTAACCTGTACATGAGAACATCAAACTGAAGAACTCCGACAACTCCGACTATTATCTCTTCCATTCCCATTCCAAAATCCTGGAAGATCTGAACAGCTCCCTCCTGGGCAATCTGAGAGATACCCTTGACAAACTGTTTCCTTTTCATAGTATCAAGCTGTCGTACTCTGGCAAAATGTTCAGGAGCAAAAGTAGGAATTCCTTCAAATTCAAATGCGTCCTTTGCGGTGGTTATAGTGTCACCGATTGAGAAAATACCCGGGTCGAACACTCCTATAATATCTCCGGCGTACGCCTCCTCAACTATTTTTCTCTCCTGTGCCATCATCTGCTGTGGCTGTGAAAGTTTAATTTTTTTACCACCCTGTACGTGAAAAACTTCCATTCCGGCATTAAACTTACCGGAGCAAATACGCATAAAAGCGATTCTGTCCCTGTGATTCTTGTTCATGTTGGCCTGTATCTTGAATACAAAAGCGCTGAAGTCTTCACTGAATGGACTTATTTCACCCACATTTGCTTTTCTCGGAAGCGGTGAATATGTCATTGAAAGAAAGTGCTTAAGGAAGGTCTCAACACCGAAATTGGTAAGTGCCGATCCGAAAAACACCGGCGAAAGCTCACCTTTTGTCACTTTATCAAGGTCAAAATCCGCACTTGCGCCATCCAAAAGCTCAATTTCATCATTTAAAATATCAAAATATTCCTGTCCGATTTCATTTATAAGTTCAGAATCATCAATCGAAATATCCTTCTCGCTTCCTTCTTTTGTTCCCTTTAATGTATCTGAGAAAGTCATTACCTTCTTTGTGTTGCGGTCAAAAACACCCTTGAAATTCTTTCCGGAACCGATTGGCCAGTTTATCGGGCATGTAGCTATTCCAAGTTCTTTTTCGATATCATCCAAAAGCTCGAATGTATCATTTGCATCCCTATCCATTTTATTGATAAAAGTAAATATGGGAATATGTCTCATTACGCAAACTTTAAAAAGCTTTCTGGTCTGTGCCTCGACACCTTTAGAAGCATCGATAACCATCACGGCTGAATCTGCAGCCATAAGCGTACGATATGTATCTTCCGAGAAATCCTGATGCCCCGGGGTGTCAAGTATGTTTATGCAATAACCGTCATAATTAAACTGCAAAACGGATGAAGTAACGGAGATTCCTCTCTCTTTTTCTATTTCCATCCAATCGGATACGGCATGTCTGGCTGTAGCTTTTCCTTTTACGGATCCTGCCAGATTGATTGCTCCTCCATAAAGAAGAAATTTTTCCGTTAGAGTCGTCTTTCCTGCATCCGGATGGGATATTATAGCAAATGTTCTTCGTTTTTCAATTTCTTTTTTTAAATCCGCCACTGTAGTCTCCTTTAAAATGACATAAAGAAAGAGTTCCAAAGGAACTCTTTCAAAAGATACTATTAATTGTATTTACGTTTTCTAGCTGCTTCAGACTTTTTCTTACGTCTTACGCTAGGCTTCTCGTAATGCTCTCTCTTACGAATCTCCTGCTGAATGCCTGCTTTTGCGCAACTTCTTTTAAATCTACGCAAAGCACTATCTAAAGTTTCATTCTCTTTTACGATAACATTCGACATAGCTTAGACCCAACCTCCCTCCGGTTGTTGATTGTGCATTACCTAACTGTTGTTTACTATTGCACTCAATGAATTATAGCAGATTTTCGCTGTCAGTCAATACCAAATTTAAATTTAGGTGCAATTATTTAAAATATAAGGCAATGTAAAAACTAATTTACTTAATTTGTGAAGCCAAAACTTTTTCTGCTTCCTTGAGACATGCATCTATTCCGGCAGCATTTTTACCACCGGCCTGAGCCATGTTTGGACGTCCACCGCCGCCACCTCCGACAAGTGATGCGACTCCTTTTATAAGATTGCCGGCATGAGCCCCTGCTTTCATTGCTCCATCTGTTGCCATTGATACAAGATTTACCTTGCCATCGAATTCAGATGCCAGAAGAATAACACCATCTCCGAGCTTGTCTTTCAAGTTGTCACCAAGATCTCTGAGGCCGTTCATATCCACACCCTTTAATGATACAGCAAGGAATTTTACACCATTGACATCAATAACCTTGTCAGTTACATCTCCGAGTGCACTCTGTGCAGCTTTGCTCTTTAACGACTCATTCTCATTGTTAAGTACTTTTATCTGATCCTGAAGGCTGTGAATCTTCTGGCAAAGATTTGCCGGTGTTGCCTTTGCGGCTTTTGAAGCTTCGTCGAGAAGCTTCTCCATATCCTTATAATAAGCAAACACATTTGTTCCTGTAATAGCCTCTATTCTTCTTACACCTGCAGCAACTCCGCTCTCTGAAATGATCTTAAATGAAATGATATCGGCTGTATTCTTTACATGTGTACCTCCGCAGAATTCTTTTGAGAATTCTCCCATAGATACAACTCGTACTTTCTCGCCGTACTTCTCGCCAAAAAGAGCCATTGCTCCGGTTTTCTTTGCCTCGTCCACTGTCATGATATCAGTTGCAACATCTATTGCTTCCTGGATTTTTTCATTTACAATGGTTTCAACTTTATCAAGTTCTTCCTCGGTCATTGCGGCAAAATGAGAAAAATCAAATCTGGTTCTGTTTCCGTCCTGGAAAGAACCGGCCTGCTCAACATGTGTTCCGAGAACATCTCTCAATGCCTTCTGAAGCAGATGTGTTGCAGAATGATTTCTACATGTATTTATACGGTTAGTTCTGTCGACAATAAGTTCAACCTGCTCACCGTTTCTTAACATTCCGTCTGACATATAACCCACATGAGCATATCTGTTTCCGACAACCTTAACAGTGTCCTCTACGACAAATGTTCCGCTTGCGGATTTAATGATACCTTTATCTCCCTGCTGTCCACCCATAGTTGCATAGAAAGGAGTTACAGGTACTATAACACTACCCTTTGTTCCTTCAGTAAGTGCCTCGGTGAGTTCAAGATTCTCATCTTCTCCGACACCGGCCAAAGCGCTGACGGTTGAAGTATAAGTAAGATTATCGTATCCTACAAAATCCGTTGTAAGAGAAAGATCAAGATCTTCATATACGGTCGCATCGGCACCCATATAGTTTGTAGTCTTTCTTCCTGCTCTCGCCTTGTTTCTCTGCTCTTCCATACATGCTGAGAAACCTTCTTCATCATATGTAAAACCGGACTCCAAAAGGATTTCTGCTGTGAGATCTGCCGGGAATCCGTATGTATCATACAATTTGAATGCGTTTTCTCCTGAGAGAACTTTAAGTCCCTCGGCTTTCATCTGCTCTGTCATCTCAGAGAGAATTGAAAGTCCCTGATCTATTGTTTTATTGAATTTGTCTTCCTCCTCAGTTAGAACACGGAAAATAAATTCTTTCTTTTCTTCAAGTTCAGGATACCCGTCTTTACTCTCATTTATAACCGTCTCTGAAAGCTTTGCAAGGAATGTCCCGTCTATTCCTAGCATTCTGCCGTGTCTTGCTGCACGTCTTATGAGACGGCGAAGAACATATCCTCTGCCTTCGTTGCTAGGCATGATTCCATCAGAAACCATAAATGTCGAAGATCTGATATGATCGGTTATAAGTCTGATGGATACATCATCCAAAGCATCGACTTCATATTTTTTTCCTGAAAGTTCACATACTCTGTCTCTTATTGCTTTCATTGTATCGATATCAAATACCGAATCAACATCCTGCATTACAACAGCAAGTCTCTCAAGTCCCATTCCGGTATCAATGTTTTTATTTTCAAGTTCCTCGTAACCGCCTTTGCCGTCACCGTTGAACTGAGTAAATACGTTGTTCCAGATTTCCATATATCTGTCGCACTCGCAGCCTACCTTACAATCAGGCTTTCCGCATCCGTATTTTTCTCCTCTGTCAAAATAAATCTCAGAGCAAGGACCGCAAGGTCCTGCACCATGCTCCCAGAAATTGTCACACTCACCGGTCTCCGGATCCCTGTAGAATCTTGTAATTCTTTCCGGTGCAACACCTATTTCTTTAGTCCATATCTCAAACGCTTCCTCATCCTCACCATAAATTGAAGGATAAAGTCTGTCCGGATCCATTTCCAAAACTTTGGTCAAAAATTCCCATGACCATGCTATAGCCTCATGCTTGAAATAATCACCAAACGAGAAATTACCAAGCATTTCAAAGAAAGTAAGATGTCTTGCAGTCTTACCAACATTTTCAATATCCCCTGTTCTGACACATTTCTGACAGGTTGTAACTCTTCTTCTCGGCGGTATCTCCTGACCTGTAAAATATGGCTTTAAAGGAGCCATTCCCGCATTTATAAGCAATAAACTTTTATCGTTATGAGGCACCAGAGAAAAACTCTTCATAGCGAGGTGTCCCTTGCTCTCAAAAAACTCAAGATATTTTCTTCTGAGCTCATTAACTTTATATGGCTTCATTTATTTTCCTCCTGAACGCAAAATCTAATGCACACTTCACCGATTATAGTCTTATTTCATTAGTTTTTCAATATCTCATTAATATGATTGATATCACATAAGCGCATAGCAAATGCGGAATTTGAACACATTGACTTAAAAGTCTTTATAGTGGAAAAATCATTCCAGGTGCCTATAGGCACTATAAAATTGCAATCAACATTTTCCATAAAATATTTCATACCGTCCCCGGCATGAGACTTCATGCGCGGATCCAGCGGAACAAAAGCCACATCCCAGCTCTCTGAGGTAAGCTTATTTATCTCTCTTTTATACGCAGACATCTCTCTGCCGTTTATCAGATCTCCGACTCCTTCCCAATACCAAAGGGCAAGATCTCCCGCAAAATATATTTTTTTGTCTTCACAATATACGCAGAAAGCAACACCGGACTCGGTTGATTTTAAAGTCTTTATCTCGATATCGTTGTACTTGTATTTTTTGCCAAAATCGACTTTAAGTGCAGGCTTTGAGAAAACTTTATCCTTCATAAAGAATCCGGACTCTCCTATACCTACAGATTTGTCAGCAACTATATAGACATGAGGATTGTTCTTTTGAATATCAAGTATAGAAGAATCATAATGATCCTCGTGGCTGTGTGAGACAAAGAAATATATATCTTTGTCATTAGACAATGCAGGCAGTTCACCTTCAAATTTGAACTTCTCATTGTCCCCTTTGATATAATCAAAAACAAGTACATGTTTTTCCAATTCCACAATCACACTGCTGTGATGTATAAATTCAATTTTCATAATTTATCCTTTAATTTATAAACTCAAGCAAATCCTTACAACATGTTACGGAAGCTTTATCATAAGTTCCCACATACTCGCCGTCGGTGTGAAAAATCATAGGCTTTGCGAGAATAATATCGGCTTTCTTAAAAGTGTTTGTACAAATTCCTTTTATATGTTCAGCCTTACCTGCTGATAAAAACCCAAGTGAAAAAAGTGCTCTTGGTCTGCTTATGTTGTTTGCAGTGGTAAAATCCAGTTTGCCGTCATTATAATCAGCTCCCGGCGCCATAGGAACTCCACCGCCTTCACATTTATGATTCATACCTGCTGTGAAGATCATATCTTTAAACTCGTACACTTTATCATCAAATCGAATTTTAGCATCGACCGTCCTCATCGAAAACAGTCTCAAAACAGTCAGTACAATATAAGTGAACGAACCGATTTTAAACTTATTAAGTATTGTTTTTATCTTTGATGTGATTGCAAAATAACAAACCTCAGCATCAAGTCCCATTCCACAGCTTATTGCAAACATTTTGCATTTTTCATCCGGAAAAACAATTCGCCCCGCATCGCAATATCTTGTTTTATCATTCTCAAAAATATTCTTTATATTTTCCATATGATTTTTTGATATGCCAAGTCCTCTTGCCAGATCGTTGCCGGACCCCGCCGGAATAAGCCCAAAACTAAAGCGTTTGAAATCACTTACAGCATTTATTACCTCATTGAACGTACCATCTCCACCGATTACAACCAGCTTTATCTTTTCCTCTTTACATTCATTTTCTATCTGCCTTACTATCTCTGTGGCATGATTTTCATACTCTGTGACATAGAGCTTATAATCGCATCCTTTTTCTTTTAGGTATTTTTCGATATCATTCCAGATATGCTTACTCATACCTGAAGCCGAGCTTAGATTAACCAAAAAATAATGCATATATTTTCCTTTCAGGCGGCAGTTTTAAGTAAAAAAAGTTTAACAATGAATGCCGTCATTTGACTATTATAATATTAAAATGAGGAAATTAAAACTTGTAAATATTACAATTAATGCTAGTATTTTTAATTAGACAAATCTAAAGGAGTTATTATGCCTACAAAAAAAATAAAAGATATAGTTGAACACAATACGGAAAGATCCATCATATCAGCTGAATACATTTTCTTTTCCGTGATAATAGGTATTATTATAGGCCTGGTCTCAGTTGCCTTCTTTAAAGGAATGGAAATAGTTACAACACTGAGAAAAACCTATCCGGCTCTACTGTACGGATTGCCTTTCGGAGGTCTTCTTATCGTAGCTCTCTACAAGCTCTTTGACTATGAGGACGATACCGGTACAAACCGCGTTCTTGCAGCGATACACAGCAAAAATCATGTGCCTCTAAGAATGGCTCCATTAATTTTCATATCTACTCTGATAACACATCTTTTCGGAGGATCTGCTGGTAGAGAAGGTGCTGCTCTTCAGATTGGAGGAAGTCTCGGCAATACAATTGCAAGAGTTTTCAAGTTAGATGAAAAAGCTTCCATTATACTCATTATGAGTGGAATGAGTGCCGCTTTCTCCACACTTTTCGGTACACCTATGGCAGCCGCCATTTTTTCAATGGAAGTAGTCAGCGTCGGAATAATGCATTACTCAGCTCTGATGCCTTGTGTCATCGCATCATTTATAGGACATTATCTGGCTGTAAAATTCGGCTGTAATGAAGAATTGTTTCCAATAGAAGCATTTCCTGCTCTTTCATTGGAAAATGCTTTGATAGTATGCATACTTGCATCTTTGAGTGCATTGGTTAGTATATTGTTTGTACTTGCACTCAATGAAACAAATATTTTTTATAAGACTTATTTAAAAAACAGATACTTGCGTGCCTTTGTGGGAGGACTCGCAATTGTGATCTTGACTTTATTGGTAAATTCAACGGACTATAACGGAACAGGAGTTTCCGTCATCTCAAAAGCGATGGACGGAAACACTCATACCGTTGCTTTTATTCTTAAAATTGTTTTTACGGCTATAACACTCGGTGCCGGTTTTAAAGGCGGTGAGATAGTTCCTTCATTTTTCATTGGAGCATCCTTCGGATGCCTGTTTGGCAATATTACAGGTTTTGATCCTGCTCTCTCAGCAAGTGTCGGAATGGTAAGCGTATTCTGCGGAGTTACAAACTGTCCGATAACATCACTCTTGATAAGCTTTGAGATGTTTGGATTTGACGGCATGCCTTATTACCTTTTGGCAGTGGCTTTCAGTTACCTGTTTTCCGGTTATTTCAGCTTGTACAAAGAGCAAAAAATCGTTTATTCAAAGTTCCACACAACATTCATAAACAAGGATGCCAAATAGAAGCTAAAATACAACATATAATATATTTAAAATTTAAAACTATTTTGAGTTTCCGAGAATTATATCCATATCCTCTTCCACGCTGATTTCAGCAGGATTTGCATCAATTGAGATATTTGGATTTTTGTTCTTGGCAAGTTCCAGAAGCTGATTCCATAGCATATGCACACTCTGCGTAACCATGGTATCGGCTTTTATGCTGTAAGGAAAAAGCGTTCTCAAATTGAAAAATCTGATGCCTAGCGGTGGGAAAAAAACAAATGTTGTAGTATGTGTTTCACTCCCGTTTGATCTGATCATTTCATAGGTAATCATATTAAATACAGGATCGACATTCTCGGTAAAATAATTTACATAACACTCATCAATCGTCCACTCAATGCCATCCTCGTCAGTCTCAACATATTTTTTGTCATTGTACTCTGTCGATTGCACAAGTACGTCCCATTTAATTTTACCTTTTGAAGTATTTTCCATAAGATTCTTGATTTTTTTCAAAAGTTCTTCCTGTTTCATTGTTAAGTCCCTCTCACTTTATTTCTTTAGTAATCATACCTATCAGATTCATATGCATTAACTATAAATCTATTTGTTTCACCGGAGCAAGTAGATAAGGTTATTATTTTTGAATTCTTATCCGGTAATTCATCAAAAAAATAACTTGAAGATGATATCATATAGTCTATAAGCTTCGCATATTCATCATTATCAGTGAATCCAACGCGATAAATCATCTCATTGTCTGCAGATACAGTATAAAGCGCAAATATGCGATATCTGTATGCATGCGATGCAGTGTAAACAGTAAAATACCTATTCTCATCCAAATAATCCACATCGCTTGCCAGTTTTTTTAGTTTCCCGAACATCGAGCCGTCTCGCATATTATGCCCATATATAATCGTGTAATAGTCTTCAAAAGGATTTGCGCAGGCACAATCAACAAATATTGCCCCCGAAACATTCGTGTTTAAATCGGCACCATACGTCAAATACTTTTCATTATCATCCGTCTTAAGTAATGGATAATCAATAGAGCCATCATCGAATCTAATCCATCCTATGATCTCATCATTCACTTCTTCCAAAGCATGAAAATCGATACTTATATCAGTATACCATGATTCATCCGTATTGTCTGTCGAAGATTCCACTGTCTCGCTTTCCGAGGAATCATCATTCACACTAACATATTTATCTGATAATCCGTTGTATGCATCCCTGCCGGCTTTATACTTGAGTAAAGAGAGGATTATATTTATACCGGCGACAATAAATACCAATATTGCCAATATCAAAATGGCAAAATCAAAACGTTTTCTTATATTTTTATTCTTATTCATAATTCAACCATAATGTTGTGCCTGCCCTCTGCACATAAAACATAAGAAGCCTCTGTACCGAAAGCGATTACAATCGGTAAAGAGGCTGTTTACTTTTTATCAGAATTTCCTTAGATCAAGATCTTTTGCGGAATCATCATATCGTATTGCTTTTATTATAACATCATAATTTATGCTGTCATTAACTTTTACATTTACCTTATCACCGACTTTTCTGCCAAAAATCGAACTTCCCAGCGGTGATTCTTTCGATATTAGATTCTTCAAGGAATTTCCTCTGACGGTGGTTACTATAGTATAAGTATCTGTGATGTCATCATCCACAAAATAGACGTCAACGGCACAATTCATTCCTACAACACCATCTTCAACCTTGGAATCAATGATTTTTGCTGTCTTAATCATTTTTTCAAGATATCTGATTCGACTCTCATTTTGATTTTTGAATTGTTTTGCAGCTTTATATTCGAAGTTCTCACTGAGATCACCCTGAGCTCTGGCTTCTTTTACATCTTCAAGAGCTTCTTTTCTCACTACAAGCTTTCTATGCTCTATCTCCGCCTCCATCTTGGCGATATCTTCTTTTGTAAGTTCATCAAACATATTTTTTATCCCTTATCCGATCAATCCAAAATAAAGCAAAACCAAACATCCCAAAACTATTCTATAATATCCGAAAATCTTGAAATCATGTTTCTTGATGTAGCTCATCAGGAATTTGATAACAACAATCGAAACAACAAATGCAACAACGCAACCCACGAGAAGGATTATTCCTTCCATTGCTGTAAATGCAAAACCGAATTTTAAAACTTTTATGAGGCTTGCTCCAAACATAACAGGAATAGCCAAAAAGAAAGTAAACTCAGCGGCGCAGGCTCTGCTTACACCAATAAGGATTCCCCCTAAGATTGTTGCACCTGAACGGCTTGTTCCCGGAAAGATAGCAGCTATAAGCTGAAACATACCGATAATGAAAGCTGCTTTATAGGTAATCTCATCGATAGTATTAATCTTTGGTACCTTGTTTTTATTTCTGGTCTCAATAAGTATAAAACCTATACCAAATATAATAAGAGCACCCGCAATGACAATCGGATTATAGAAAAGTTCTTCTATTTCATCTCCCCATGCAAGTTCAACAACTGCAGCAGGAATACATGCGACAACAATCTTAAACCACATATTGAATTTATCTTTTCTGATAAAATATTTTTCCTTGCCGGAAAAAGGCCATATTTCATTCCAGAAAAGTATGACTACTGCAAGTATTGCTCCAAGCTGTATAACAACCTCAAACATACTCCAAAATTCTTCGGAAACGTCAAGTGTAATAAATTCATTTAACAAAATAAGATGACCGGTACTGCTTATAGGCAACCATTCTGTTATACCTTCAACGATACCAAAAAATATTGCTTTTATTATCTCTATCATTATTTAGGCCTCCTTTTCAATATCCATTATGAGGTCTACTCTTCTCTGATGTCTTCCACCTTCAAATTCGGTGTCGAGCCAAGCGTCAACTATCATCTTGGCCATCTCGATACCGACAACTCTGGCACCGAAAGCGAGAACGTTGGTATTGTTATGTCTCTTGGACATCTGAGCAGAATAAGGCTCTGAGCATACGCAACAACGAATACCCTTCACCTTGTTACATGCAAGTGATATTCCTACACCTGTTCCACAGATGGCAATACCGAGATCTACTTCCTTGTTTACAACAGCTTTTGACACTTTTTCTCCATATATAGGATAATCACAGCTCTCATTGGTGTCTGTACCAAAATTGACTACTTCATATCCTTTGCTTGTGAGATAATCAGAAATCTCTCTCTTCATTTCAACAGCTGCATGATCGTTTGCAATTCCAATTTTCATTTTCCAAAACCTCAAATTTCTTAATTTTCGTTTGTAGTTGAATCTGAATCCTCCTCAGATTCGATTCCCAGTTCCTCGGCTGCCTCTTTTTCTGCTTCAATTTTGAATTCTTCAACCTGCATAGGAGAAACCTCAGGTAACTCATCCAAAGTGTGTACACCAAAGCTCCTCAAAAACTCCTCTGTAGTTCCAAAAAGCATAGGTCTTCCGGGTGCATCAAGACGCCCCAGTTCCGTGACGAGATTGTACTCGACAAGCTTGCTTACAGCATGGTCACAGGAAACGCCTCTGATCTTTTCGATTTCCGTCTTGGTAACAGGCTGTTTATAAGCAATGATTGACAGTGTTTCCAATAGCACATCGGTTAAGACATGTTTTTTTGGCTGACTTGCTATTTTGATTAAATCGTCATACATATCCTTATTTGTGCACATCTGATACATGCCATCCAATTCAATTATCTGTATTCCACGACCGTTATCTTCATATTCTTTAGCAAGCTCATTTATTATCTCTATTGTCTCATCTTTTGACCACTCCATGGCCTTTGCTATTCTTTCCGGTTCTACCGATTCTCCCATCGTGAACAAAATAGCCTCGACGGTGGCCCTCATTCTGTCTCTTTCCATTTTTCTCTCCGTTATTCTATGCTATCTTCGACTCAACCATAATCTCATCGAACAGATTGTTTTGAATAATGGTTATTTTACCTGCCTTCATAAGTTCAAGTATCGCAAGAAAACAAACAATTATCTCAATCTTACTTCCCTGTTTTTCCAGAAGGCTTCTGAAACCGAATTTTTTATGCGATTTGGCATAATCCTCCAGGAAGATGAGTTTATCATCCAGAGAAATCTCTTCCTGAGGGATATCTCCGAAACTGGCTCTCGTTCTGTCAATTTTATTTTCCTGTCTTAGGAGAACCATATTAAAGATATTATTGAGTTTTTCCATTGTAAGATCCCCCAACAATTCTTCCATATCTATCGGTTCCTCGTAATATGCAATCTCATCCGGTATGGAAGGTTCCTTGAAATATAGTTTTTCGGCCTGAACCTGCCTGTCCTTTAACTCATAAGACATCATTTTGTACATCTTGTATTCAAGAAGTTGTCTGACAAGCTCGTCTCTCGGGTCTTCCTCCTCTTCAACAGTCTCCGTCTTCGGAAGAAGCATTCTCGATTTTATATCGATAAGAGTGGCAGCCATAACAAGAAATTCGCTCATTACATTTAAATCTCTGCTCTGCATCTCCCTAATATAATCAAGGTACTGATTTGTAATCTCTACGATTGGAATATCATATATATTAACTTTGTTTTTTTCCAAAAGGTGTAAAAGCAAATCAAGCGGGCCTTCAAACACCTCCAATTTAACACTAAGATCCATATTTTCCCTCGAACCTAAAAGGCTGTAGTGGGAAACCACTACAGCCTCATAATCAATCAGATATTACGCGTTTGCCGGAACATCCTTGATGGAGAAGCTGATTCTTCCCATCTTGTCTTTTCCAAGACATACAACTTTAACTTTGTCGCCTAATGTAAGAACATCCTCAACTCTGTTGATACGTTCTTTGGCAATCTTTGAAATGTGAACCATTCCCTCTTTTCCCGGAGCGAACTCAACAAATGCGCCGAATTCTTTGATGCTTATAACAACTCCTTCGTAAAGCTTACCTTCCTCGAAATCACTTACTATCATTTCGATCATATGCATAGCTTCATCCATTTTCTCTTTTTCTGTACCACAAACAGAAACAGATCCGTCATCTGTGATATCAATCTTTACTCCTGTACGATCGATAATCTCATTGATGGTCTTTCCTCTCTGTCCTACAACATCACCAATCTTAGAAGGATCAATCTGAATCTGAATGATCTTAGGAGCATATTTGCTCACTTCTTTTCTAGGCTCGGCAATTGCCTTTGACATACACTCATCCATAATGAAGAATCTTGCTTCTCTTGTTCTTCTGATAGCTTCCTCAACTATCGGACGGGTAAGTCCGTGAATCTTGATATCCATCTGGATAGCTGTAATTCCGTCTTTTGTACCTGTAACCTTGAAATCCATATCTCCGAAGAAGTCCTCAAGACCCTGGATATCAGTAAGAACGATATAATCATCATCTGTGTCTCCCGTTACGAGACCACATGAGATTCCGGCAACCATCTTCTTAATCGGTACACCGGCAGCCATAAGTGACATACAAGATGCACATGTTGAAGCCATTGATGTTGATCCGTTTGACTCAAAAGTCTCGGATACGGCACGAATAGCATATGGGAACTCCTCCTCGGAAGGAAGTACAGGAACAAGTGCTTTCTCAGCCAATGCTCCATGTCCAATCTCTCTTCTTCCCGGTCCTCTTGAAGGCTTTGTCTCACCTACAGAATATGAAGGGAAGTTATAATGATGCATATATCTCTTTGTTGTAATATTCTCATCAAGTCCGTCAATTCTCTGAACTTCAGATAACGGAGCAAGTGTTACAACGTCACAGATCTGTGTCTGTCCTCTTGTGAACATAGCCGATCCGTGAACACGAGGAACAATATCAACCTCAGCTGCGAGAGGTCTTATCTGATCTATTCTTCTTCCGTCCGGACGTTTGTGATCCTTTAAGATCATCTTTCTGACGGTCTTCTTCTGATACTGATATACCGCCTCTGAAAGAAGCGCAAGCCATTCTTCATTCTCAGCAAAAGCCTCTTCAAGTCTTTCGGTTATAGCCTTGATATTTTCCTCACGTTCCTGCTTCTTATCGGTGAAGACAGCTTCCTCCATCTCTGTCGGTGGAACTATCTCTTTTATCTTTTCGAACATCTCATCAGGGATGATAAACTTTGTGTAATCATGCTTTGGCTTTCCAACTTCGGCAACCATCTTGTTGATGAACTCAATAATAGTCTGGTTGATATCATGAGCTTTATAGATGGCCTCAATCATCTTATCCTCAGGAATCTCGTTTGCTCCGGCTTCAATCATGATAACCTTCTGTGCTGTTGAAGCAACTGTGAGCTGTAAATCTCCTTCATCCCATACTTTCTGTGAAGGGTTGAAGATAAATTCTCCGTCAACCATTCCAACCTGTGTCATTGCACATGGTCCATCGAAAGGAATATCTGAAATACATGTTGAAATTGCAGAACCAAGCATTGCTACAAGTTCAGGACGACACTCTGTATCAACACTCATTACAAGGTTGTTCAAAGTAACGTCATTTCTATAGTCCTTTGGGAAAAGCGGTCTCATAGGACGATCTATAACACGAGCTGTGAGAACAGCATTCTCCGAAGCCTTTCCTTCACGCTTATTGAATCCACCCGGGATTTTACCAACTGAATACATCTTCTCCTCAAACTCTACACTTAATGGGAAGAAATCGATTCCGTCTCTAGGTTTGTCTGAAGCTGTCGCTGTAGACAATACTGTTGTTTCACCATAGTGCATAAAAGCACATCCGTTAGCCTGCTTACCTACACGGTCAACATCAACCGTAAGTGTACGACCTGCAAGCTCCATTGAAAAACTTTTGTACATTTTTTTCTCCTTTTTCATGAATGAACAAGGTTCCGAAACTACTGATCTGTATATAACAATCTTATAGACACATCAGTGGTCTCGGCAACAAACCTTGTTCGTGTTTTGTAAAAAATAGAGCGGAGATTATTCTCCGCTCTATTAGGTTGACTGAATTACTTTCTGAGTCCGAGCTTATCGATAAGCGCACGATATCTCTCGATGTCAGTCTTCTTGAGGTATGCAAGCATTCCTCTTCTCTGTCCAACCATCTTTAAAAGACCACGTCTTGAATGATGATCCTTTGGATTCTCTTTAAGATGCTCTGTGAGCTCTTTGATTCTCTCTGTGATAAGTGCTACCTGAACTTCCGGAGATCCTGTATCTCCTGCTGTTCTTGCATACTCATTGATGATGGCTGTCTTCTTCTCTTTAGAAATCATTTGGTTTTCCTCCTTAATATAATATGGCCCGGCAATAAATGCACTGATACTCAGCAAAAGGTCGGAGTTTTCCATTCACCGAATATGGGCTAATTTCATACTGATAAAGATTAACATAATAAATGTTAAATGTAAATCTTTTTTTAATTACCTAAAAGTCTGGTAACACAGATTGGTGATCTGTAGTAAGCACTTGAAATCTTGATTCCCGTTCTCGCGTTGCTGGCGTGAACAATCTGACCGTTACCGATATATATTGCAACATGGCTGATTGAGCTTCCGCTTCCGTAGAAGAACAAATCACCCGGTTGCGCCTCTGAAGCATCTATTCTTGTACCGTATCCGGCCTGCGCTGCAGATGAATGCGGCAATGAAATTCCGTAATTTGCAAAAATAGATAATACAAATCCGGAGCAGTCGGCTCCGTTTGTAAGGCTTGTTCCACCCCAAACATAAGGATTTCCGACAAACTGACATGCGTACTGTACAAGAGCAACTCTCACATCAGATACACCCTGTCCGTACTGAACTTCAGACATTGTCATAGCTGTAGGAAGCTTATCCTCAATATCAACATATTCGGCACTGATGTATCCTTCCTCATCATCGACATTTACCTTGATCCAATCTCCCATATCTTCGACAACTTCAAGCTCCTCACCCTCTGCCATCAAAGCTATGATCTCGCTTTCGGTAGATGCTTCCTGTCTTACTCGAAGTGTTGTTGTTGTACATGAAGCAACTGTTGTAACAAGTCCCTTGGCATATTCTCTGGCTTCTGAACCTGAAATAAGATACTCGCTCTTTACATATCCGGTAACATCACCGGACTCGATAAGTGTCCATTCACCTTCGGTACTAACTATTTCACATGCTGAATCTCCCGGCATTTTTCCGACGAGTTCAGCATCCTCTGATGCACTTTCTCTGACATTTAAATTGCCATCAACGATTGCTATTCCAATGTTCGTAAAACCGGCAACTGCGCCGTAACCTGCGGCCGTTGTTGCATCCTCCGCATACATTAATGTTGCCTGCGCATTTGATGTCTCCATACAGTCGGCAAGATATGATGAAATTCCGGCTGTTGCACTCTTATCCTCGGTCAATGCATCACTGAGCACGCCCGAAACACCGGCTGTTACTTCTCCAGCGGAAACATTCATATTTCCTATGGTAAAAACCGATATAAATGCTGCGGCAACAAAGCCGAATAATTTTAAACATATATAAGAATTCTTCATTATCTGTGTCCTCGTAATAAACATAAACTTAAAACTCAACATCCCATAGTATAGCAATACAGCATTTTTGTGTCAATATTATCGTAACATTTTCGTAACATTTCACATTTTAAACACATCTTTTATTGCCTCAACATCTTTTTCTATCTGTGATTTGAGTTCCTCAATCGATTCGAATTTCTTCTCCGGTCGAATATATTTATAGAATTTTACGATTATTCTTTCATCATAAATATCTCCGTTAAAATCAAATAGATTTGTTTCGGCACCCACTTTGTTTTCTCCGGGTATCGTAGGCTTTATGCCTATATTGGTAGCTCCACAATAGCTTTTTCCACTGATTTCGGTTATGGTGGCATACACTCCAAAGGGAGGTAACTCCTTATTCTCCGGAATAGCGATATTTACAGTTGGAATACTCATTTTTCTTCCGATTTGGTTACCGTGAATGACAACCCCCTCCATAAAATAATCGTATCCGAGAAGTCTGTTCACGTCACTTATAAGACCTTTTTTTAAGGCATCCCTTATTCTGGTACTGCTGATATCCCACCCATCATCTTTTAGTTTATGTACAACTTCAACTTCATATCCGTATTTTTTCTGATACTTTATGAGAGTGTTGTAATCTCCGGCTCTCTTATATCCAAAATGGAAATCCGGTCCTACCACAACATATTTCATGTGAAGTTCATCACACAATTTCTTTATAAACGCCTCAGGCTCCATCTTCATCACTTCATCAACGAGAGGACACTCAATCAGATAATCAATACCAATTCTCTCAAATACAAGTGCTTTTTCACTATTTGTCGTGATAACCTTATCGTCAGCTTTGGGATCTTGAAGTTTTCGGGTTGGCATATCAAATGTAAATGCCAACGATGCGAGGTTCTCCTTTTTCTTTGCAATAACCTTCTGCATTAATAGATCATGTCCTCTGTGTATCCCGTCAAACTTTCCCAGAGAGACTGCAGTATTTTCTTTTATATTGAATTCCGTTTTATTTCTTATATATTCCATATCAAATCAGATAAATAGCTTAACAGCTTTAAACTCCCTGTCATCCTCGACATATTCATATATGCCGGCAAATGTTCCGTCACTGAAATAAGCTCTGGACTGTCCGCTAAAACACGAATCTGTCTCGCTGATAACCTCTGTGAGAGTGAGACGATTCCCGTTTTTTAAAAATCTGTCCGCCTCCGGTACACAAAAAAAGGAAGGATAATCTAAAAGTGCCTCATCTATAGGTAAGACTATTTTGTCGAGTGTACCATCGTCCCTCTTTTTTTCAATTTCCTCCAGGGTATACGCATCTTTGATTTCAAAACCGGAAGCCTGTGTTCTTACCAGAGACTCCATCGCGCCACCACAAGAGAGAGCCTCGCCAACATCATTGCATAAAGTTCTTATATATGTGCCTTTTGAACAGTCAACCTGTATAGTAACAAGAGGTAAAATGATATCCAGTATTTCGATTGAATATATCATTACCTCTCTAGGCTTTCTCTCGACTTCAATTCCTTTTCTGGCAAGATCATATAGACGTTCCCCTCCTATTTTTATCGCAGAATACATAGGAGGTGTCTGATATATTTTACCCGTAAACTTATCCAGAACATTACGGACCTCGTCAACCGAACAATTTACTTCTCCGGTTTTCAGTACTTTTCCAGTCATATCAAGCGTATCGGTTGTAACACCCAGTCGAATAACAGCCCTATAAGATTTGTCTTTATCCGTCAAAAGGTCACACACCCTTGTGGCTTTGCCGATGCAAACCGGAAGTACTCCCTCCGCGTCAGGGTCAAGAGTTCCTGTATGACCTATTTTGCGAATTTTAAGAATACCTCTCAGTTTGGCAACAACATCAAAGGAAGTGTAACCTTTCTCCTTATAAACATTTATGATTCCATCCATAAATTATATTTTATCTCTCAATTCATTAAGGATATCTTCCAATCCTTCTTCATAGCTTTTGTAATTTGTGAAGCCGGCAGCTCTGTCATGGCCTCCGCCGCCATATTTTAATGCCAGCTTTGCCACGTTGACCTTACCTTTTGAACGGGTTGATACCTTAAGTTCACCCTCAGCGACTTCATACATGAATACAGCAACCTCGCATCCTTCTGTTCGAAGAAGATTGCTGACTACGCTGTCAAGTTCCGAAGCTTTTATTCCGTAGTCTTCCATCTCGGAAATATAAAACACCGAACTGATAACCTTTCCGTCAAGATAGAGACTGCTCTTTTCAAGCGCATGGCCCAAAGCCCTTGTCTCATTAAATGTTTTTGCAAAAAAGGTATCATTTACTATTTTTGAGTAATCTATACCCATATCCATAAGGTCGCCGGCATACATCATTGTCTTTTTGGATGTGCAGGAATATTGAAATACACCTGTATCATGAACCATTCCTACATAAAGACATTCCGCGATATATTTATTTACTTTCGACTTGTCCATGAGTTCATAGATAAGCTCACATGTTGAACTTGCCTTTGGGAAAATGTAATCAAAATCAGCAAAACCACTGTTGCTCTCATGATGATCTATGCAAGCGGTTTTCTTTGCGGATTTCAAATATTTTATAGCATCCCCCAATCTGTCAGGCGCACCGCAATCATGAACTATAAAAAGATCAAAGTTTTTCTCTTCATTCAAATCCCATGATATCTCATCAGATCTGTTCAAAAAAAGAAAATAATCTTGAATCGGTTGCAGATAAATGCTTACCTCAATTTCCGGATAATTATCTTTTATATAGTTATAGGTTGCAAGCGTTGAGCCTACGCAGTCGCCATCCGGTCTTATGTGACCACCTATGGCAACTGTCTTAACGCCGGTAAGAATAGAATCCAAATTCTTAATCAAAATCTTCATCCTCATTGTCTTCGATTGGAGGAAGATCTTTAGTCACTTCCTCAATCTTCTTTGACATATTTACTCCGTATTCAATCGATTGGTCCATAACAAAGGTAATCTCAGGGGTATTTCGCAAATTGATATTTTTTGCAAGCTGTCTTCTTATAAATCCCTCTGCGCTCTTAAGTCCTTTAAGAGTGTTGTTTCTGGCCTCGTCATCTCCCAAAACCGATATATATGCCTTGCAGGTTTTGAGGTCCGGAGCTACATTTACAGCAACAACGCTGGTCATGAGGTTGATTCTCGGATCTTTTATCTCATCATGGATGATTTTTGAGAGTTCCCTCATAACCTCCTCGTTAATTCTAATATTTTTTACACTGTTCTTTCTCATTATGTTTTCCTTTATCTAGGGACTTCAACCATCTTGTATGCTTCAATCTGGTCAAACTCGGCTATATCGCCAAAACCTTCAAAGACAAGTCCGCACTCGAATCCGGTTCTGACTTCCTTGACATCATCTTTAAATCTCTTGAGTGAAGCGAGATTTCCGTCAAATATCTGTTCACCTTCTCTGGTGATTCTGACTTTACAACCTCTCTCAAAAATACCGTCGAGGACATATGAACCAGCGATATTTCCAATACCTGAAGCCTTAAATACCTGTCTTACCTCAGCATGTCCGATAACTTTCTCCTCAAATACAGGATCAAGCATACCCTTCATGGCTGCCTCTACATCTTCTATAGCATTATAAATGACTTTGTAGAGTCTTATATCTACATTCTCTCTCTCCGCAGTAGCTTTTGCAGTTGCATCTGGTCTTACATTGAAACCGATTATGATTGCGTTTGAAGCTGAAGCAAGAGTTACATCGGATTCGTTGATTGCACCTACACCGCCATGTATAGTCTTTACTACAACTTCGTCATTTGAAAGTTTCTCAAGACTCTGTTTAACAGCCTCTACAGATCCCTGAACATCAGCCTTTACGATGATATCAAGTTCTTTAAGGTTACCGGCCTGAATCTGATTGAAGAGATCGTCAAGTGACATACGGCTCTTTGTCTCCTCAAGAAGTCTCTCCTTGCTCTCCTGAATAAATGTCTCGGCAAAGCTTCTTGCATCCTTCTCGCTCTCTGTACAGACAAGAACTTCTCCTGCGTTTGGTACACCTGAAAGACCAATAATCTCTACAGGTGTTGAAGGGCCTGCCTCTTTCACACGCTGTCCCTTGTCATCTACCATAGCTCTTACTTTTCCGTAACAGCTTCCGCATGCCACAGGATCGCCAACTTTAAGTGTTCCCTTCTGTACAAGTACAGTGGCAACGGCACCTCTTCCCTTATCAAGCTGAGCCTCTATAACGAGACCTCTTGCTCTTCTCTTTGCATTGGCCTTAAGTTCAAGTACCTCAGCAGTGAGAAGAATCATCTCAAGAAGATTTTCTATACCCTCACGTGTGTGAGCCGATACAGGACAGAATATTGTGCTTCCGCCCCAATCTTCAGGAATAAGTTCGTATTCTGCCAATTCCTGTTTAACTCTATCTATATTTGCACTTGGTTTGTCAATCTTGTTGATTGCAACAATAATCTCAATTCCGGCAGCTTTTGCATGGTTTATAGCCTCAACAGTCTGTGGCATAACTCCGTCGTCGGCAGCAACTACAAGAATTGCTATATCCGTAGAGTTTGCACCTCTCATTCGCATTGCGGTGAAAGCCTCATGACCAGGTGTATCGAGGAAGGTGATCTTCTGATTGTTTATCTCAACAACAGATGCACCTATGTGCTGTGTAATACCACCGGCCTCTCTGTCAGTCACTCTTGTTGAGCGAATAGCATCGAGGAGGGATGTCTTACCATGATCTACATGTCCCATAACGCAGACTACAGGTGGACGCGAAGTGAAGTTTGTAGTATCTTCCTCTTCCTCCTTGAGAAGTTCTGCTATTACATCAACTTTCTCCTCAGGCGACGCAATGCAATTGTACTCAAGAGCAAGTTCCTCTGCCTGATCGTAATCTATCTCATGGTTTACTGTAGCCATGATTCCCTTCATGAAGAGTTTTTTGACAATAGCTGACGGCTGGACCTTAAGTTTGTCTGCAAAATCTCTTATTGTAATATGCTCAGGAAGTGTAATCTCCTTAATAACATCCTCTTTCTTCTGTTCAGGCTGTTTTGGAGGCTGGTTCTTTTTCTTTCCGCCATTTTTTTCAAGATTTACAAAACGTTCCTGTTTTTTACCAAGAATATCATGATTCTGATTTTTCTTATTGTTATTTCTTCTGTTGTCTCCTCTGTCTCTGGAATCTTTTCTCATTCCATCGGAAATAGGAGCATCGTTTTCACGGTTCATGCGAGGTCCCTGAGAATTGTTTCTTCTATCTCCGAAGTTTCTTCTGTCTCCACCTCTATTGTCTCCGTTTCGTCCTTCTCCTCCGCGGTTTCTGTTTCTGTCACCGTTTCGGTCATTATTTCTGTCGTTATTTCTGTCGAAATTTCTATCGTTGTTTCTGTCGTTTCTTCTGTTATTGTCGGAACCCTTGCCGGATGCTTTAGCCTCTGCTTCCTTCTTCTTCATATCCGCAAAAATATTGCCCTGTGCTTTATATACAGGTCTCTCCGTCTGAATGAAAGGTTTGTTTACAGGAGTCTCAACTTTTTTCTCTTCAACCGGTTTCTCAACGGTTTTTGGAGCAGCCTGATTATTTACAACATCATTTGGTTTTACAGGTCTATCAGGCTTCTGAGGAGCAGGATTGACTCTTCCCGGTACACCGTTTGGACGAGTCTGCTGACCATTTGGTCTCTGAGGTCTTCCCTGAGGTCTCTGTGCGGCTCCCGGTCCCGGTCTTCTCTGCTGTTGTGAAGATGGATTTCTTCTAGGTCCACCTTGTTTGCTGTACTGAGCATTAAATACTGCAGTGATTGTAGGTTTTTTCTTAGGTCTCTCCATAGAGCCCTCGCCCTTTGCCGTCTCCTCGCTTTTCTTTGCATCAGTCTTGATATTATCAGCAGATTTAACTTCTGCAGGGACTTCCTCCTTCTTTGGCTTTTCCGATTTTGTGCCAAACTTTGCTCGAATATCAGAAACCTCGTTATCCTCCAATGCATTGTTTGGGCTGTGTTTATCTATACCTTTTTCGTTAAGGAGCTCAATAATATCTTTACTGGCCACCCCTAACTCTTTTGCTATCTCATGTATTCTCATTTTTGCCATTAAATGCTTTCCTCCGTTTTTGGTGTTTTTTCTTCCAAAACCTTAATGCAGGCTTTTGAAAGACCTTCATCCGTTATTGCAAGACACATACGAAATTCTGTTCCTATGCAATGCCCCAATTCATCGCTTGAACCGTAGATATAACAAGGTACTTCGTAATTTTTGCACATGTCTTCAAATTTTTTCTTAGTGTTCGAAGAGGCATCATCCGCAATAATGACCAAGAATGCGTTGTAACTTTTTACAGCTTCCTCAGTCATAAAAGCACCGCTTTTCACATGCCCGCCTTTTTTTGCTATGCCAAGATAAGATAAAACTTTATTGTGAGTCAAATGAAGTCATCTCCTTTTTTAGTTCTTCATATATTTCCTCCGAGATAACCGTCTTCAAAGATCGTTCAAGTCCTTTGTTTTTTACGGCTGCCTTAAGGCATTTTTCATCTCTGCAAATATATGCTCCACGACCGTTTTTCTTTCCGGTCAGATCAAGGACAATTTCTTCATCCGCAGTTTTTATCACTCTTATCAAGGATGATTTTGGTTTTGTTTCTCTGCAGCCGACACACTGTCTTGTCGGCACTTTTTTTACTGCCATATGATTACTCCTCGACTATAGATTGGATTACTCCTCGTTTTCCTGCTTTTCTCCTTCGTTCTCAGGATACTCGCCATCCTCCGAATATTCACCCTCTTCGTAGTACTCGCCTTCTTCATAGTCTTCATCTGAGTAAGGAACGAAATTGCCGTCCTCATCATAATAACCGTCTTCATAGTACTCATCTTCGTAATCGTTCTCATAATCCATGAAATCTCCGGCTTCTCTGGCCTGAGTCTCTGATTTGATATCGATCTTAAAACCTGTAAGTCTTGCTGCAAGACGGGCATTCTGTCCTTCCTTACCGATTGCGAGTGAAAGCTGGTAATCAGGAACAACTACCTTGGCTGTCTTCTCATCCGCATCTGCTATTACGGAAATAACCTTTGCCGGGCTCAAAGCGTTCTCAATCAACATAGCCGCATTCTCATTCCAGTTGATAATATCTATTTTTTCTCCTCTGAGTTCATTAACGATGGCATTTACACGCGCACCGTTCAATCCCACACATGCTCCTACAGGATCGACATCAGGATCGTTTGAATACACGGCAATCTTTGTACGGCTTCCCGCTTCTCTTGCTATATTCTTTATCTCGACTATACCCTCATGAACCTCTGTAACCTCAGACTCAAAAAGTCTTTTAACAAGTTCCGGATGTGTACGTGAAACAAGAATTCTAGGTCCTTTGTTTGTAGATTTAACTTCAATCACATAAACCTTTATTCTCTCTGTCGGTTTGAAATGCTCACCCTTGATCTGTTCATTCTCAGTAAGGATTGCATCAACCTTTCCGAGGTTGATGCTGATATTGTTTCCGTTATATCTCTGTACAACACCGGTTACAATATCATGCTCTTTTCCATAATACTCATCGAAAAGAACTTTTCTTTCCTCTTCTCTAATTTTCTGAAGTATTACATTCTTTGCATTCTGGGTCGCGATACGTCCGAATTCCTTTGATTTAACCTCGGTGCTGAACACATCACCAACCTCATATTTTGAATCATGCATTTTTGCATCGGCAAGAGAGATCTCAGTGACAGGGTCCTCGCAAACCTCAACAATATTTTTCATCTGCCAGACATGAAACTCACAAGTTTCCTTATCTATCTCCACTCTGATATTGTCGGATTTTCCAAAGTGGTTCTTACATGCCTGAAGAAGTGAATTTTCTATTGCCTCAATAAGTGTTTCCTTTGGAATATTCTTCTCTTTTTCGAGAATGTTCAAAGCATCTAAAAGTTCGTTATTCATTTTGTTCGTTTCCTCCTGGTTTTAGAAATCTATTGCTAATCTGACCAACGCCACATCGGCTCTGTCGAAAACACGTTCATTGTTTTCTTCATCAATAGTAATTGTTTTATCATCAAAGGCTTTAAGAATGCCTTCAAAGTCTTTTGTATGCTCTATCGGTCTGTAAGTATGAATCTCAACTTTCTCCCCGATACATTGTTTAAAATGCTTGTCTTTTTTTAAAACTCTGCCGAGACCCGGTGAACTGACTTCAAAGATGTAAGACTCATCGATAAAATCTTCGGCATCGAGAAGCTCATTCATTCTGCGCGCAACAGCCTCGCAGTCATTTACCGTAATTCCTCCGGGCTTGTCAATAAATGCTCTCAGATAATAAGAAGAACCTTCCTTAACGTACTCGACATCCACCAATTCGAAGGACATCTCCTCCAAAATAGGAAGTATCAGTTCTTCTGTTCTCATTTCATAATTGTCTCTTTTACTCAAAAGAATCTCCTTCCATACAAAAGTTTGAGAGTGGACCGACAAGCCCACTCTCATTAAACATTTACTATAACCATCTAAACTACAATAAATTTATCACCTAAATGCAATAAATTCAAGTGTTTCACGCAAATATACATTAAAAACCCGAAATCTTTCGATTTCGGGTTTTTCGGGTTGGGCTGTTATATTTAACAGTTGAGCAGTTCCTAGGGGAATCGAACCCCTGTTTCCGCCGTGAGAGGGCGGCGTCTTAACCGCTTGACCAAGGAACCGGACAAGCGTTATATTAGCATAGACATTTTAATAATGCAACCCCTAATTTGAAATTTTTTTAATTTTTTTAAAAAAATATATAATTAGACTAATTTTCGTATCCGTTCGGATTGTTCTTTTGCCATCTCCAGGAATCTGCACACATATCTTTTATTCCATATTTTGCTTCCCAGCCAAGCTCCTCTTTTGCTTTTGATGGATCGCAATAATTTGTAGCAATATCTCCGGCTCTTCTGGGTTTTATCTCATATGGGATTTTTATTCCGTTTGCTTCCTCGAAATTCTTTATAACATCCAATACACTGTATCCCTGTCCTGTTCCGAGATTGTAAATACAAAGTCCTGCATTATCATCAAACTTCTTCAATGCCTTAACATGTCCGACCGCGAGATCGACTACATGAATATAATCTCTGACACCAGTTCCGTCCGGTGTGTCATAATCGTCACCAAACACTCCCAACTTCTCAAGTTTACCTACGGCAACCTGTGTTATATATGGCATAAGATTATTTGGTATACCATTCGGATTTTCTCCCATTTTGCCACTCTGATGAGCTCCAATCGGGTTGAAATATCTAAGAAGAATGACATTCCACTCATTGTCAGCCTTCTGGATATCTGTAAGAATCTGTTCAAGCATGGACTTTGTCCATCCATACGGATTTGTGCACTGTCCCTTCGGGCAATTTTCAGTGATAGGAATCTCAGCAGGTTCACCGTATACTGTTGCTGATGAAGAGAAAATTATATTCTTACATCCATTCTGTCTCATAACATCAACAAGTGTGAGTGTTCCCGAAATATTGTTGTAATAGTACTCCCAAGGTTTCTGCACGGATTCACCTACAGCTTTAAGACCCGCGAAATGTATGCAGGCATCAATCTTGTGATTCTCAAAAATACTTCCCAGAATTTCTCTGTCAAGAATATCTCCCTTATAAAAGGTAACTTTCTTTCCGGTGAGTTCAAAAATTCTGTCTAAAGATTTTTCGCTGGCATTTGACAGATTGTCAAGAACAACAACATCATAACCGGCATTTAATAATTCAACACATGTATGGCTGCCGATATAACCGGCCCCGCCTGTAACAAGTATAGTCATAAAGCACTCCTTCTCTTTTTATGGCAAATTGACCATTAATTTTTATTAATCTTGATTATACTACCTTATTTCTATAATAATATGCAAATTTATCCAGGAAACCCTAAAAAAAGTGCAAAAAAATACCGACTCCGATGTCTTCTTTGACTGGAAACAACCGGTGTCGGTAGAATATTCATAAATTAAGCTATTGCTTTCTTTGCAACATCAACAAGTGATGTGAATCCCTCTGCATCATTGACAGCGAGATCAGCAAGCATCTTTCTGTTGATATCTACATTGGCAACCTTAAGGCCATGCATAAGCTGGCTGTAAGACATACCGTTCATTCTTGCTGCAGCGTTGATACGTGCAATCCAAAGCTGTCTGAACTGTCTCTTCTTCTGCTTTCTTCCTGCATATGAGCTTGCAAGTGCTCTCATTACAGACTGTTTTGCTACTCTGTACTGTTTAGATCTTGCTCCTCTGTATCCTTTCGCAAGTTTTAATACTCTATTGTGTTTTTTCTTGGCGTTTAAGCCACCTTTAATTCTTGCCATTTTTTATATCCTCCTTACACACTTCTTACAGATAAGGTAAAATCTTCTTCATTACCTTTACGTTTGTTGCATCTACTGTTGTAGCTTTTCTCAAGTTTCTCTTGTTCTTTGTAGTCTTCTTTGTAAGAATGTGTCTCTTGTAAGCTTTATTTCTCTTAAGCTTTCCTGTTCCTGTAGCTTTAAAACGCTTAGCAGCTGCTCTGCTGGTTTTCATCTTTGGCATGATTTATATCCTCCTTAAAATCTTATTTCTTTTCGGTGAGTACCATGCTGATACTTCTTCCTTCAATCTTCGGTGCTTTCTCAACAATAGCAACCTCTGAAAGATTCTCGGCAATATCGTCAAGAATATGCTTGCTGCTCTGCATATGAGCCATCTCACGTCCTCTGAAACGAAGAGTAATCTTAACTCTGTTTCCTTTTTCAAGGAACTTCTTTGCATTGTTGATCTTTGTGTTTAAATCATTTGAATCAATATTTGGAGACAGACGAATCTCTTTAAGCTCAACAGTCTTCTGCTTTTTCTTAGCTTCCTTGTCACGTCTTGTCTGCTCATACTTGTATTTGCCGTAGTCAATTATCTTGCATACAGGCGGTTTCGCTGTAGGAGCGATCTTAACAAGATCAAGTTCAGCCTCGTCAGCCAACTTCTGTGCCTCTCTGGAAGACATTATACCAAGCTGTTCTCCGTTTTCTCCGATCAGACGTACTTCTTTATCTCTGATCTGTTCATTAATCATTAAATCGCTAATTGTTTTGCACCTCCGCATTTAGTGATAAAAAAAGTGGATAGTCAGACTATCCACTAAAAATTACATGATTTACCGCTAAGGCATCAAATAATATTAACCCGTAGTCGTTCGTAGACGCTAAAGGTGAGAGTGGATACTCTACTTTCTTTTCTTACAACTCTGATAATTTAACACATATATTTATCTGTGTCAACGATTAAATTCAGTTAAAGGTTTAAATAATCTCTCTTTATATATCTTATTGTCTTCCGGCGAATCTGAAATGGCTTCCTCACAGAATATCCATTGAGAATTAACCGGTGACTTGCCTCTTTTGTCTTTCTTCTCATAGGTTCCGTCCGTCTTTAAAACAGAAGCCTTTACATTGTCTGCCAGTTCAAGCTCCAATATGTGCATAGCCTGCTTTTTTAGTTTTTCTGCTGTGACAGGAAAAACTATTTCTATACGCTTGTCAAGATTTCTCGGCATCCAGTCAGCACTGCCCATATATACTTCTTCATTACCGTCATTGTAAAAATAAAAGATACGACTGTGCTCAAGGAAATTTCCAACGATTGATCTGACATGTATATTTTCACTTACTCCCTTTATTCCGACTCTGAGACAACAGATACCTCTTACAATAAGTTCTATCTTTACGCCCGCAGCCGAAGCTTTGTAAAGGGCTGCGATAACATCCCTGTCACAGAGAGAATTCATTTTTGCAACAATATGAGCTTTTTTACCATTTGTCGCATTTTTTTCTTCTCTCTCAATAAGTTTTAAAAATTTGTCTCTCATCCATATCGGAGCAACGACAAGTCTGTTCCACGACTCAGGTTCTGAATATCCCGAAATCATATTGAACACAGCAGACGCGTCTTCTCCGACAACATCAGAACATGTAAACATTCCGCAGTCGGTATACAGTTTTGCTGTTGAATCATTATAATTTCCCGTTCCGAGGTGAACATATCTTTTTATTCCATCCTCCTCACGTCTCACGACCATAGCAATCTTGCTGTGCGTCTTTAAGCCAACAACTCCATATATTACATGGCATCCTGCTTTTTCAAGCATTCTTGCCCATCCTATATTGTTCTCTTCATCAAAACGCGCCTTCAGTTCAACAAGAACAAATACTTGTTTTCCATTCTCGGCCGCATCAGCTAATGCTGCTATTATAGGTGAGTTTCCGCTTACTCTGTAAAGAGTCATCTTAATTGCTAGAACATCCTTATCACATGATGCTTCCTTAATGAAATTTACAACAGCATCAAAGCTTTGGTACGGATGATGCATGAGAATATCACCTTTTTTGATTATATCAAATACTGAACCACCCTCAGCAAACTCAGGTACCGGTCTTGGTGTATATCCTTCATACTTGAGATTATCATGACCGTTTATTCCATACAATTTCATAAGGAATGTCAAATCTATAGGGCCTTGAATCTTGTATATTTCTTTGTCGGTTATCTCAAGTTTTTCGCCGAGATATTTCAATATTCTCTTATCAACCGAATCTTCGACTTCAAGTCTTATTACCTCGCCCCATTGGCGCATCTTAAGCTTATGTTCAATCTCATTAAGCAAATCGGATGCTTCGTCCTCATCAATGGTAAAATCAGCATTTCTCATAATTCTGTAAGGCGAAGCACATATCACCTCATGATTCAAAAACAATTTGTCCGTATACTTTTCTATTATCTGTTCAAGGAGTATAAATACATTCTCGTTGTCATCCGGTATCTCCACAAGTCTGGAAAGTCCCGAAGGAACCTGTACCGTAGCAAACTCTTCTTCCTTGTCGCCGTTCTTTCGAATGAGAGCCGCAATATTTAATGATTTGTTCCTTATCAATGGAAACGGTCTGGACGAATCCACTGCCATAGGTGTCAAAACAGGATAAATATTGTCATAAAAATATTTTTCAATATATACTTCCTGATCTTTTGTCAAATCTTCATATCTTGTAATAATCTTTATGCCATTTTCAGCCATAAGAGGCATAAGGGATTTATTTAATGTAGAGTACTGCAGTGTGACAAGTTTTCTTGTACATTCATTAATCTTTTCAAGCTGCTCTGAAGCAGTCATTCCCGCAATATCCCTCTTTTTATAATTCGCATGAACCATATCCTTAAGGGACGCGACGCGAACCATAAAAAACTCGTCCAAATTTGAGGATGTGATACTGACAAATTTCAGTCTCTCCAGTAGAGGAATTGTTTTATCTCTGGCTTCATCCAACACTCTTCTGTCGAATTTAAGCCAGCTGAGTTCTCTGTTCTCATAATATTCGGTGTTGTAAAAATCCATTCAAGCCCCCTCCTTTTTTATACAGATAAAGCAGATCAGTAAACTCTTTTTTCGTTTAGTACAGGTTTCAATCCAAATGTGTTCTCAAAAAGATCCACTCTGGAATTGAACAATGTCTTCTCCAAAGTCATGTCCTCATCTGTCTCTATAGTCAAAATAAGATTCTTCTCTTTTATCTGAACCTTAACTTTTTTCATCTTTTGTCTGTGGCTTCTGTCCAAAGCATTTGATACACGAAGTAAAGATGCCAGTTTTGCAACGGTAATGTAATCGTCGCGCATAAGCCTGTCAGCAACATCCTCATAATCTGCCATAGGTCTTGTATTGAAAAGAACAACATCCGCTACAATCTCGCGCTCAATATGAGATAGACCTATTATCTCGGAGTTTATTATAATGTCATATGCGCACTCAGGCCCGTTTGCAATGCTGATATATTTTCCGACATCATGAAGGATAGCCGCAACTTCAAGAAGAAGCTTTGCCCTGCTATTTAATCCATGGTATTTCTTTAAAGTATCAAATAACAATTCGGTAGTCTCTCTGAGTCTAAGTGTATGCTCTGTATATGCATTATATCTGCCGGCAAGATATTCTGCAGCAGAGATAATATCCGCATTCATATTATGCAGACTCTTTATCATTTTTCGTCCAAGAGCATAATCATATGCTATTCCTTCGCTGATATTTGTTCCCGGAACCCAGATTTTTTCAGTATCAAAAACCTCGGTTATACTTCTATACAAGACAATATAAGGGATGACAAGCATATCGTGGTCGTTATAGAGTTCAAGTTCCTCAAATATCTGGTCAACATTCTTAAGATAAAACTTGTTTAGCACCTTCAAGAATCTGTCGGAAGGTATTGTCATTCCATCTTTCTTTTTGTCAATCTTTTTTATAAATGCGGATGCATATTCCCCCATAAATACGATGGTGTCAATCTTGCAATCGCTCAGATAATGTCTTTTAAATGTATAGAACTCCTTTGCAATGAGTTCCTCCATCTGCTTCTCAAGTTTCTCAACCGATATATCCAAAACACTCAATCGCTCAAGTAGTTTTATAGTTCCTATAGTCAAATGCTCGGTAGTAAGCAACTTTCCGTCTGAGAAGAGCGTGACCTGAAGGCTGTCACCTCCGATATCGACAAGAGCAACATTTTCATTTTTGAACTGTTCAAATTCGTCTCTCGTGACAACCGACTGAAAGCTTATAAAACGCCTCTCGGAGTTACTTAAAACCTCAACTTTTATTCCACATCGGATGTTTATCTGATCGAGTATAAACTCTCTGTTCTTTATATCCAAAAATATGCTTCCTGCTATGGCCCTGTATGCATCGACTTTATACCCCTCAAGAATCTGTTTAAAATCTTTGAGAGTATTTGTAAGCATATCGAGCATATCGGACTCTATATAATGGATAGCATAGACATCCCGTCCGATTTCAAGCCTTGTTCTTACATGGTCAACCTGTTTGATTCCACCGTTTCTTGTTATGGTAAAAATCTTCAAACTGACCTCATAAGAACCGATATAAATTGCTCCGAAAACAGTTGCTTTCATAAACTCACCTACTTTCTCAGATGGTTTTTTCGGTATATCCTTTGTAATTTCCCAAAATCATCAAATCAGTTGTCTCTTCCTTCAAACCTCTAAGTGCATTCTTTACCGCCGGATCCATGAGATTTCCTTCAAAATCAACGAAGAATCTGTACTCCCAATTTGAAGTCTCAACAGGTCTTGACTCTATCTTGGTCATATTCAATCCATTGTAAATAAAATGCGACAATGCTCTGTAGAGTGAACCGCTGCTGTGAGGAAGTTCAAAACAGATACTGATTTTATCTGCTCCCTTTTCATATATCTTTTTTCCTGTTACAACAATAAACTTTGTGGAGTTGAATACATTATTCTGGAAGCCTTTTGCAAGAACCTTCAGATTGTAAAGTTCCGCAGTTCCAATATTTGCAATTGCCGCTTTATTTATCTTTCCGTCATCACATATTTTCTTTGCGGCCATGGCTGTATTCTGATTCGTGTGAACTTCCCATGCTCTGTGATAATCCAAGTATTTTGAACATTGCATAAGTGCCTGCGGGTGTGAATACACATCGGTGATATCGGTGAGTTCCGATTCCGGAAGGCCTAAAAGAACATGTTCAATCTTTATGATCTGTTCTCCGACAATGGAATTGTTATATTCAACGAGAAGATCGTAATTTTCCGATACGATACCTGCAGATGAATTTTCTATAGGCAATACTGCATAATCAGCCTCACCGCTTCTTATGGCCTCCATGGCATCGCGAAATGTGGAAACGGAGAAATTCTTGATATCCTTACCAAAGTATGCCTTCATGGCCATCTCGGAATACGCACCCTCAGTACCTTGAAAGACAATAGTCGCATCATCCGCGAATATACTTTCAACCTCAGTGAAACCGGTCTCGGTTCCCATTCCTTTCTCAGAAAGCTTTCTGTACTGGCGCTTGCGGCTCATAGACATAATCTGCTCAAACAGCTCAACAATATTTCTCTTATTGTAAGTATCAGAGACCATATCTTTAAGGCTCTCAAGCTTCACAAGTTCTCTCTCTCTGTCTAAAACAGGCTTGTTATTTGCTATTTTGTATTCCGCAACCTCCTCTGTGAGTTCCATTCTTCGCTCATAAAGTTTTGCGATATCATGATCAACTTTGTCTATCTCTTCCCGTATTTTTAATAAGTCTTCCATCTGATTCACCTTTTCGATTATTTTTTATAATATTATAACAATAAGTAAGCAAAGGCAAGCAGGATAAGTGCTCCGTAAAACTTAAACTTGCACCATATATTGTGGATTAGTATAATTAAATCAATAATATATGGGGGTGTCCAAATGAGAAGAAAAATCATTCCTATTTTGATCGTACTTATTGTTATTGCAATCGGAGTTTTTAAATACTTGAGCGATATAACAATCTATAATGAAGGATATGTAAACGGCAACCTTCCGGGAAATCTTTACAATGAAGGAAAATTCTGCGAGATTGACGGTGTTGTATATTTCAGTAACCCAAATGACAACGGTTACCTTTATTCCATGAATTCAGATGGAACTGATATGAAACTGATCTATGAAGACGTTCCGCGTTACATAAATGCGGATGCAAATTATATTTATTATGTGAGAAACAATTCAAATCAGACCTCACAGTTTTCTTTCTTGCATGTCAACGAGTACAGCCTTTGCAGACTAACAAGAACCGATAAGGCAAAAATCAAGATTTTGGATTCGGCTTCATCTATCTATTTATCACTTTCAGGAAACTATCTGTACTATCTAAGATACAGCAGAGATTCCGCCACAAATATGTACCGTATAGGAATAGACGGAAAAGACAAAGAGATGATTGATTCAGTTCCTTATTATACATGTTCCGCAAACAACGAATACTTATATTTCACGGGACTTGAAGAAGATCACAACGTTTATCAGTACAATACACAGACAGATGAGAGAAGGACTCTTCTGGACGGAAACTACTGGATGCCTGAGATAACCGATCCTGCAGTATATTTTTTGAACTGCACAGACAATTATTCTCTCTGCAAACTGGATTTCACATCCGGGCAGATAACAAAACTGTATGACGAGCCAATCGAGTCTTATGTTGTATATAATACATGGATCTATTTTACGATAAGCCCTATGTCATCGAACGGACCTGCCTTGGGAAGAATGTCAATAGATGGATCAAATCCGGAGATTCTTGTCGAAGGAAACTATAAAAACCTGAATGTGACAACATACTATGTTTATTTCTCAGATTACGATGACAGCACAACTTATAAGATTCCTACAGAAGGAACAGCCTCAGTTTCCATCTTTTAATAATTAGATTTATAATTCAAAAACACCGCTTTGGCAAAAATACCAAAACGGTGTTTTTTTAATATGCAAAATCAAAAAGCGAAAGCTGATTTGACTCAGGCAGATCTCCCAATATTCCAAGATCGGCCATAAGATCCACAGCAGTCTTTGATATCTTTGATCTCTCTCTGAAGTCATCCTTTGAAAGGAAAGGCCCATCTTTTGCGGCTTCGACAACACCCTCGGCGGCCTTCTCTCCCATTCCGTCTATCGAACTCAATGACGGCATAAGCTTTCCGTCGACAATCTGGAACTTATTTGCCTGTACCTTAAACAAATCTATCGGCACAAACTCATAACCTCTGGCATACATCTCCTCACAAATTCGCATATCCCTAAAGGTATCCTGCTCCTTCTTCGAAAGAGAGTCTTTTCTTTTTTCATACTCGGCCAGATATCTTTTGAGAGTCTCCTCCCCCTGACACATCAGCTCATAGCTGAAGCCTGTTGCTCGTATAGAGAAAAAGGCAGCATAATAAGCAAGCGGATAATATACTTTACAGTAAGCTATTCTCCAGGCCATCATAACGTATGCGGCAGCATGTGCCTTAGGGAACATGTACTTGATTTTCTTACATGACCAGATGTACCAGTCCGGCACGCCGTGGGCAATCATTTCCTCCTCCCACTCAGGTTTTAGGCCCTTACCTTTTCTTACTGACTCCATTATCGTAAATGAAAGCTCACTGTCGAGTCCCATTTGGATAAGATATATCATAATATCATCTCTGGTACATATCGCTGTACCGATCGTGGCTTTTCCCTCCTCGATGAGAGTCTGCGCATTTCCTAGCCAAACATCTGTACCATGAGCAAGACCTGCTATTCTGACCAAATCCGAGAACTCTTTCGGCTGAGCGTCGATAAGCATCTGCATAGCGAAATCTGTACCGAACTCAGGGATACCCAGTGCCCCAAGTTTACAACCTCTGATATCATCAGGGGTTATACTCAAGGCATCTGTATTCATAAAAAGAGACATAACAGCTTTATCATCCAAAGGTATCGACTGAGGATCAAGGCCGGTAAGATCCTGAAGCATCCTGATCATGGTAGGATCGTCGTGCCCAAGAATGTCAAGCTTCAAAAGGTTATGGTCGATCGAGTGATAGTCAAAATGAGTTGTGACAGTCGCTGTTGTCATATCATTTGCCGGATGCTGAACCGGAGTAAATGTATTGATTTCCTCGCCCACCGGCAAAACGACAATTCCTCCGGGATGCTGTCCGGTCGTTCTTCTGACACCGATACATCCCTGCAGGATCCTCTCTATCTCACAGTTTCTTTTTCTGACTCCCCTCTCCTCAAAATAATTTTTTACATATCCGAATGCAGTCTTGTCTGCAAGACCTCCTATTGTTCCGGCCCTAAAGGTCTGTCCATAACCGAAGATAACCTCCGTATAAGCATGTGCCTTCGCCTGATACTCACCGGAGAAGTTCAGATCAATATCAGGCTCTTTGTTCCCTTTAAAGCCAAGGAATGTCTCAAAAGGAATATCAAAGCCTTCCTTTGACAGTTTCTCTCCGCAAACCGGACATATTTTATCCGGCATATCACATCCGCTTCGACCACTGAAAGCTTTTACTTCTTCCGAATCAAAATCACTGTAATGACATTTCGGGCAAAGGTAATGTGGTGCTAAAGGATTGACTTCTGTTATTCCGGACATTGTTGCAGCAAATGAAGAACCTACCGATCCACGGCTACCTACCAGATAACCGTCCTCATTAGACTTCCATACCAGCTTCTGTGCGATTATATACATAACCGCATATCCGTTTGATATGATAGAATTCAACTCTCTGTCAAGTCTCTCCTTAACGATGTCCGGAAGTACATCTCCGTACATCTCATGAGCTTTTCGGTTACAAATATCCCTCAACAGCTGTTCCGAGTTCTCGATGACCGGAGGACATTTGTCAGGTCGCACCGGCTCGATTCTCTCGCACATATCGGCAATCGTATTCGTGTTGGTGATGACTACTTCCTCGGCTTTTTTAGATCCGAGATACTCAAACTCCTTTATCATCTCCTCGGTTGTTCTCAAGAACAAAGGCGCCTGATTGTCGGCATCCTTGAATCCTTTGCCGGCCATTATTATCCTTCTGTATACCTCATCTTCCGGATTCAAAAAATGAACATCACAGGTTCCTACAACCGGCTTGTTGTACAATTCTCCGAGTTTTACAATCTTTCTGTTTATCTCTTTTAAATCTTCCCAATCGTTTACAGGGCTCTTTTCATCGGCAATCATAAATGCGTTGTTGCCGAGAGGCTGAATCTCATAATAATCATAAAAATCAGCAAGTCTTGCTATTTCCGCTTCGTCTCTGCCATTTAAAATAGCTCTGTACAATTCACCTGCCTCACAAGCGGATCCGACAAGAAGTCCCTCTCTGTATTTCATAAGCTCGGACTTTGGAATCCTCGGATTCTTGTGATAGTACTTGATGTGGGATAATGATATCAATCTATACAAGTTGATACGTCCCAAATCATTTGTGGCAAGAATTATTGCATGATAAGTATGAAGTTTTTTTACCAAATCTTCAGAATTTGTCCCGGCTTCATTTACTTTATCAAGGTCAAAGACATCTCTGCCCTTCCACATCTCAACAAATTTCTCAAATATCTCCGCAGTACAACCTGCATCATCCACCGCTCTGTGATGATGCTCCAGAGAGACTCCTACTGCTTTGGCTACCGTATCAAGCTTGAACCTGTTCAATGCAGGAAGAAGTACTCTAGCCATTCCAACTGTATCCACATATGTAAAACTGCTCTTAAGCCCAAGCTGTTTAGCGTTTGCTATGATGAAGCTCATATCAAAATCGGCATTGTGGGCAACCATTACAGCATCACCGCAAAACTCCAAAAATTCCGGTAATACAACATCTATTGTCCTCTCTCCGATAACCATATCATCAGTTATGCTTGTAAGATTAGTAATCTCAAAAGGTATAGGTGTCTCGGGATTAACAAAAACGGAATACTTGTCTGTTATCTTTCCGCCGACAACCTTTACGGCACCTATCTCTATTATCTTATTGACATTTGGAGAAAATCCCGTTGTCTCTATATCAAATACGACATAGGTATCATCGAGACTCTGACCTTTGGAATTTGTTACAATCTGTTTTAAATCATCAACAAGATAAGCTTCAACTCCATAAATGACCTTGAAATCCCCTGATACCGTATGGTTTGCATCCGGGAAGGCCTGAACATCGCCATGGTCCGTTATGGCTATAGCCTTATGTCCCCATGCCATAGCCTGTTTTATAATATCTTTGACATCAGATACACCGTCCATATCGCTCATTTTGGTATGGCAATGCAACTCAACTCTCTTTACCGGGCTGTTATCACTTCTTACCGCTCTGAAATCATTTATCTTTTTTATTCCGGAAATAGATCCCAAAGTCAGATCGCCGTCAAATTTGTCTATTGTAGTAACTCCTTTGACTTTAACAAATTTGCCTTTTGCAATATTCCCAAGAATCTCATCTTTGTATTCATTGTTCGTAAACAGTTTAAGAACAATGGTATCTGTAAAATCAGTCAAAGAGAATATGATAATTGTCTTTTCTCCACGAATCTCTCTGGTGTCAACTGTTATTATCTGCCCTTTTATAATGACTTCACCGATCTCGCCGTCGATATTGACAATCTCGGTTACCTCGTCATCTTCGAAATTTCTTCCATAGACAACATCCGGAGAATCGGAAACAACAGGTTTTCTGAAACCACCTTTTTTGAATTTTGAAAACTTTTTCGGTTCTTCTTTTTTTACTTGAGACTTTATAGTCTCCTTTTTTTCCTCAGATGCCTGAACTTCACTTTCATTATTTGCAAATGATTTGCTAGAGATATCCATAATCTGGGAACGGATCATCTGATCTTTTAGATTTATAAGAGAATTTCCCTTTGGCTTGTCAAAAACGCATCTGACATTACCTGTAACACCGCATCTCACATTGAATATCTTGTCTAAAATTCTTACAAGTTCATCAGACTGATTACGGAAGACAAGATCATCATTGATATGTAAGATCATTGAATCATCAGATTCAAATTCAATGTCAGCGTTCAAATATGTCTGATACAAAAGTGAGCTGTACTTGCTAAGTTCGAATTCAATACTGTCATTGTACATATCATAGATGCTCTTTGGTGTATACTGCCCCGACAATCTGAATCTCTCTATGATTTTTATAGTGACATTTGTGTTTGAAAAGAGTTGTTTTTTAATAAAATCCTGAAGTTCAAATATCTTATTTTTGTGCACTAGAAACTGTCCCGAAAGATATATACGAATCACGCTCTTATCGCGATTCATAGCTATCTTCGAGACTTCCATATTATTTAACAAATCTTGTAGATCATTATTTACCTGTAATGTAGGAAATACTTCAAAAAAACTGTCCGACAAATCTATTCTCCCCAGTGCAACAATTCATATCTCAAAAGGTCAAGAAGTTCATCCTCAGGAACTTTCTTTACTATCTCACCTTTTTTTATAAGAAGGCCTTCGCCTTTTCCTCCTGCTATTCCGATATCGGCTTCCTTTGCCTCTCCCGGTCCGTTCACCGCACATCCCATGACAGCAACTTTTATGTCAAGAGGTATGTCAGCAACCATATTCTCAACTTTATTTGCAAGTCCAATGAGATCTATGCTTGTTCTTCCACAAGTCGGACAGGAAACGACCTCGATTCCACCCTTTCTCAATCCGAGAGTTCTAAGAATCAGTTTTGCAGATTTAATCTCTTCAAGAGGATCGCCGGTTAACGATACTCTGATTGTGTCACCTATTCCCTTGTTTAATATAAGTCCCAATCCTATAGCAGACTTAATGTTTCCGGAAATAATGGTACCTGCTTCCGTTATTCCAACATGAAGAGGATGGTCGGTCTTTGTGGCAATAAGCTCATGCGCCTTTACGCACATCATGACATCTGAGGATTTTATGCTTATAACAAGATTGTCATAACCCATATCTTCTATGAGTCTTACCTTGTCCAAAGCGCTTTCGACTATCCCTTCGGCTGTAACTCCGCCGTATTTTTCCAGAATAGGTTTTTCAAGCGAGCCGCTGTTTACACCGACTCTTATAGGTATATTTCTCTCTTTTGCCACATCGATTACAGCTCTTACTTTATCATCACTACCGATATTTCCGGGGTTTATTCTGATTTTATCAGCTCCGTTTTCCATCGCCATAATAGCAAGTCTGTAATCAAAATGAATATCAGCAACTACGGGAATATTAACCTGCTTTTTTATCTCCTTAAAGGCCTTTGCCGCCTCAATCGTAGGTACTGCACATCTGATAATGTCACATCCGACCGCCTCAAGTCGATTGATCTGTTCTACAGTCGCCTTGATATCTTCAGTCTTTGTGTTGGTCATTGACTGAATAAGGATCGGATGCCCTCCGCCTATGATTCTGTCTCCTATTTTTACGGATTTACTCATCGATATTCCCTCCGTTATCCGACAATAATATTTCTTATATCATTGAACATTACAAACACCATCAAGGTCATTAAAAGTAATATTCCTACTCCGTGAACCCATCCTTCTTTTTCCGGGGAAACTCTTTTTCCTCTTATCGCTTCTATTATCAAAAATACAAGTCGTCCACCATCTAATGCCGGCAAAGGCAAAAGGTTCATAGTCCCAAGGTTTGCAGAAAGAAGAATTGTTATATTTACCATATTCAAAAAAACATAATAGTAACCGTCTTCGATACTATCCGTGTATGTGTCTCCAATGGTTTTTACAATTCCTACAGGACCACTCATATTATTTAAAGAAACTTGTCTTAAAACAAGCATCTTCAAACTCGAAAATGTCGTATCAATCCAATACTTAACCTCAAACACCGAATACTTTATAGTATCAAAAAAATTCCCCTTAACTCTTGAACGATCAGATTGAAAGCCCATCATATATCTGCCTGACTCCTCATCGTAAACAGGAGTAAGAGTAACCTCGTATTCCTCTCCGTCCCTTTCATATGTTATATCCATCTCACCGACACCATGAAAAGTTATATAATTTGACACTTCCCTATAAAAATGAATTGTCTTGCCGTTTATTGAAGTTATAATATCCCCTGCTTCAATTCCGGCTTCATCTGCCGGATACCCTTCTGTCACGCTGTATATCCTGGGAATATCATATCCCACACAAGAAATTATAATTAACGCTCCGGCAAATGCCATTATAAAGTTGAACAATGGTCCTCCAAACACAATGGATATTCTCTGCCAAACAGTTTTGTTCTGAAAAGAACCTGTGACATCATCAGACTCTTCATCCTCACCTTCCATTACACATGCTCCACCAAACGGAAGAAGCTTTATGCTGTAAAAAGTCTCACCTTTTTGAAAACCCACAAGTGTAGGACCAAGACCTAAACAAAATTCATTTACTCTAACACCGGCACGTTTCGCAAAAAGAAAGTGTCCCAACTCATGAAATAATATGATTATGCTGAATATAACTATAGCTACTATAAATTTCAATTTACCACCTGCTCCTCAAAAAATCGTAGGTATTATCCTCGGTTTCGAGAATTTCCTCCACGCTTGGATTATCTTTAAATGCGCAATGCTCCATAGATGCTTCGATCATATCGATTATATCAAGATATTTTATCTTTTTATCAAGGAAAGCTGCCACAGCATACTCGTTTGCCGCATTGAACGCTGTAGGAATATTCCCTCCGCGATCTATTGCATTATATGCCAATTTCAATCCCCTGAAAGTCTCAATATCCGGCTCAAAAAACGACAGATCTCTGAGTTTAAAAAGATCCAATGGTTCTCCGCTTAAAGTTCTTCTGTTCGGATAATAAAGAGCATACTGAATAGGCAATCTCATATCCGGTGTACCTAACTGAGCAATAACCGCACCATCTTCATACTCAACTGCAGAATGAATAACAGATTGCGGATGTACCGTAACCTGTATCTGTTCTCTCTCAACATTAAAAAGCCATTTTGCCTCTATTACCTCAAGGCCCTTATTAACCATAGTAGAAGAATCAATGGTTATTTTTCTTCCCATAACCCAGTTAGGATGTTTTAGAGCATCCTCCGGTCTAATATTCTTAAGTTCATCTATGGTTTTTCCTCTGAAAGGTCCGCCTGAGGCAGTCAAAATAATTTTTCTTATTTTATTTTGCTCATTGCCCTGCAAGGACTGGAATATGGCTGAATGCTCACTGTCGACAGGAAGTATCTTTACTCCTTTTTCCTTTGCAAGTGGCATAATAATATGGCCAGCGGTTACAAGAGTCTCCTTATTTGCGAGAGCAATATCCTTCCCCGCATTTATAGCAGCAATAGTCGGTCGGATTCCAAGCATACCGACAATTGCGGTAACCAAAATATCCGCCTCCTCTATTACAGCGGCCTCAATAAGTCCTTCCATTCCGTAGGCGATCTTAATATCCATATCTTTTAAACGTAACTTAAGATCTTTTGCATCTTCCTCTCTCCAAAGGCAAGCGAGTTTTGGTTTGAACTCTCTGACCTGCTTTTCAAGCAGATCAATGCTTCTTCCAGCTGAAAGTGCAACTATCTCTATATCTTTATGTTCTCTTACAACATCAAGTGTCTGTGTACCGATAGAACCGGTAGATCCTAAAACTGATATCTTTTTCATTTTTACCTGCCAACCGAATAATAAATCAAATAGTAGACAATAGGGGCAATAAATATGACACTGTCAAACCTGTCAAGAATACCACCATGTCCCGGAATAAGCGTTCCATAATCTTTTATATCATAGTTTCTCTTTATCGCAGATGCGGTAAGATCACCTATCATGGAGACAAATGCACATACTCCGGATATTATAACGAATTTAATCGTATCATTTCCCTCGAGCATATCCATCTTTCCGCCAAATGCCATAAAAAAAATATATGTAAAAATCATAGTTCCCACGATACCGCCAACTGCGCCCTCAATTGATTTTTTTGGACTTAGTTTTGGTGACATCTTATGCTTTCCTATCAACACCCCTACACAATAGGCACTTGTGTCCGCTCCCCATGAACAAAGGAAAATCAACCAAACAAGATACAATCCGTCATTCATGCATCTTGTAAGATAGACATATGAAAGCATAACGGCAACATAAAAAATCCCAAAGAATGTCACAGCCATCTGTTCTGTGGAATATTTTGGGTAAGTAAATACATAAACCGCCATCAAAAATACAATGCAAATTATTGCAAATATCATCTCACTGTCAAATATATTGAAATAAAGATTAAGATAATATATAATAGCCAGTATATAGGCCATAATCGCAGGTGCCTTCTTTTCAATCTGCACCACTCTGTAGAGCTCATACATTCCGATTAAAGAAATAATCCCCATTGACACAACCAATATTTCTCCACCGGGAATAATCAATATAAATGCAAGTAAAACCAAAATTACACCACTTAAAAGTCGTGTCTTAAACAAGTCTTTACTCCTCCTTCAGGCCACCGTATCTTCTGTCCCTTTTTTCATAAGCACTTACGGCTTTTTTTAATTCTTCCTCGTCAAATTCCGGCCAAGGCACATCCGTAAAATAAAACTCACTGTAAGCAAGCTGCCACAAAAGATAATTGGACAATCTCTGCTCTCCGCTCGTTCTGATAAGTAAATCAGGATCCGGAATATCCGCAGTATCGAGATATTTTGAAAATGTACTGTCACTGATATCATCTCTTGAAATCTTTCCGGCATCGATATCCGAATACATTTTCTTCATAGCACGGACTATTTCATCTCGACTGCCATAGTTGATTGCAATAGTCAAATTGAAGCCATCATAAATTGCAGATTCCTCCACAGCTTTTAATGCTATATCTTTTAAAGCCTTTGGATACCCGTCCATATCACCTATGAACCTAATCCTCATATTGTTTTCTTTTGCATCCTTTATGCATTTTTTTAAATATCCCTCAAATAACAGCATAAGAGCAGAAACCTCTGCTTCCGGTCTGCTCCAGTTTTCTGTGGAAAAGGCATAAAGGGTTAAATATTTTATCCCCAATTTGCTGGCAGCTCTGCTTATAGTCTCAACATTTTTTGCCCCATTGGTATGTCCAAAGTTTCTTGGCATTCCTTTGCTCTTTGCCCATCTGCCGTTGCCGTCGAGTATTATTGCAACATGGTTTGGAACCATAATTTTACTCCTTTTTGTCATAAATGAAATAATGGGGACATACAATTATGCATGTCCCCGATGTTTACTAAACAGTAAGGATTTCCTTAATCTTAGCGTCAACTGCTTTATCAACTTCCGCAACACATTTGTCCGTAAGTTTCTGTGTATCATCCTCAAGATCTTTTATCTCATCTTCGGAGATATCTGATTTGGAAAGTTTCTTGAATGCATCAATTGCGTCTCTTCTGATATTTCTTATAGCAACCTTAGATGCTTCGCCTTTCTTCTTTACATCTTTTGCAAGTTCTTTTCTTCGATCCTCTGTCATCTCCGGGAAAACCAAACGAATAACTTTACCGTCTGTCGTAGGATTGATTCCGACATCAGATGTCTGGATAGCCTTGCATATCTCCTTGACGAGAGTAGCTTCCCAAGGCTGAATCTGAATCATTCTAGGTTCAGGAACGCTTACATTCGCAACTGACTGTAATGGTGTTGGTGCTCCGTAATAATCAACCTTAATCTTATCAAGAACATGCGGATTAGCTCTACCGGCTCTAATAGCTGCAAGTTCTTCATCAAGTGCATGTAATGTTTTGTGCATCTTGTCATCATAGACTTTCAATCTCTCGTCCATATTTATATCCTCCCGTTTAAACGGTAACTATTGTTCCGTTAAATTTGCCGCTTATGGCCTTATTTATGCTATCCTCCTCATTCAGAGCGAAAACATACATAGGTATCTTGTTCTCTCTTAAAAGGATTGAAGCAGTCATATCGACTACTGCAAGATTCTGAGCGATAACATCATCAATTGAGATTTCATCATATCTTACAGCATTCGGATTGATCTTTGGATCGCTGTCATAAACTCCATCTACAGCTTTTGCCAAAAGTATGGCATCTGCCTCAATCTCGATTGCTCTGAGAACCGTAGCTGTATCTGTTGAAAAATACGGATGTCCTGTTCCACCGGCGAAAAATACGACCATATTTCTGTCGAAATATTTATTCGCTCTGTCCTTTGAGAAAAGCTTAGTCATAGATCCACACTCAAAAGGAGTGAGGATATTTGTCATCATACCGCAGGATCTAAAAATTTCAGAAACATATATACAGTTCATAACCGTTGCAAGCATACCAATCTGATCTGCTTTTGTTCTGTCAATATTCTCTGAGGATCTCCCTCTCCAGAAGTTTCCTCCTCCTATAACAATGCCTACCTGAACATCGCTGTCCACAAGTTTCTTGACCTGAAGAGCCACTTTTTTTACGGTAGCTTCATCAAAACCGGTCTTCTTATCACCTGCAAGAGCTTCTCCGCTAAGTTTTAACAGCACTCTTTTCATATCTATTATTTTCCTTTCTCTGTTTCAAAAAGTCCTTTGACATCAATGTCAGCATAACTCTGTGAACAGAAACCTTCAATAACGGCACCGTTGTTGATCTGTACTGAACGTGATTTGATATTACCCATAACTACAGCGGATGTATCTACAACGATAGGTCCGTGAACATCTATATCGCCTTTGATAGCTCCGGCTATAACTGCAGAAGAAGCTGTAATATTTCCGATTACAACTGATCCGATTCCGATCTTAACCGTACCGGTACTGTTAACTTCTCCGATAACATGGGCAGCGTCGGCAAAGAATTCCGAAGAATGGCTATCTCCCTCAAGTGTTCCGGTAACAACAAGCTTTCCGTTACATGAAACATTTCCATTAATCTTACCCTGGATATCGATAGAACCTTTTGCAGCTATATCACCGGTGATAGCAGTTCCTTCTGTTATAACGGTAACTTCATCCGCAATTTCATTTGCATCATTTACCGGCTCCTCATCAAAACCTGCAGATGTCATCTCCTCGACAACATCCTCAGTCAATTCATCTTCTACTTTTACTTCTTCACTCATCATAGTTTCCTCCGCAATTAATTCCTTTTCAAATTCCGCCTCTACGGAATCCTCTTCTTCCTCTGATATAGCTTCAACATTTTCTTCCTCGTTGACAGTTTCTCTCAGATCGTCCTCATCAGGTACAACTTCTTCCTGTGCAGGTTCTGCAATTTCTTCTTCGACAGCAGGAGCTTCCTCTTTCGCCTTTTGAACATTATCCTCCAAAACAAGCTCATCCGCTTCTTTTTTGGCTTGCTCAAACTCCTCCTCGGTCACATCCTCTAAAAGTCCGTCGAGTTTGGACATTTCAGCCTCTGTGTCCAATTCTTCGTCAAGTGTATTTACAACCATGTCATCATCTTCCAGCTCTTCGTCTGCGCCCGGCATGAGTTCATTTACAGCCTGAGAAAAATCTTCTTTAAACTCTTTTAAAAAACCCATATTTCCTCCTGTATTATTCGACACTGTTAGCAGCTATATGCTGTATAACAGTTGTATTTTCATCGATTGGCAGAATTTCGATATTTTCGGCCTTCAACCTTTCAATCAATGTCCTTAATGATTGCACTGTCTTTTCTTTCTCGGAAGTATCATGCATCAGAACTATGGACGTCTTATATTTTACAACATCCTTCATAACATTTTCAACCAGTTCTTCCGATGTATAAACCTGAGATGTTGCATCACCATTTGAAACATTCCAGTCAAAGTATGTAATACCCTGTGAATTCAAAAATGATATGCATTCCGCCATATCATCATTGTTTACCTGATTTGAACTACCACCCGGAAATCTGTAATACAGGCACTCCTCTCCGGTGACATCATACAAAAGATTTTGTATCTTTGAGAAATCTTCCTCAAATGCCTCAACCGAACTATAGAGTTCGGAATATTTGTGCGAATACGAATGCATTGCAAGCGTATGTCCCTCATCAACTATTCTCTGATATAAAGCCTTTGACTGTTCATCCTCCTGACCGATGACAAAAAATGTTGCCTTGACATCGTATTCCTTTAAAATATCAAGAATCTCAGCAGTATTGTTACTTGGTCCGTCATCAAAGGTGAGATAAGCTTTAAGCGTATCCCCTTCAGATGCAAGATTGTCTGAAAATCCAACAGCATTAGCTATCGGATAATCTTCCTCTATTGACTCGTCTATATCCGTATTGTAAGAAACCTCTGTATCCGCTTCTTCCGATATTTCGCCGATGTCTTCACCAGACTCTGATACGGTAAAATGCTCCATAAGATAATCCAGTTGAAGCTGCATATTATGTACTTTGACAAACAAATATACAATTGAAACAACCGAGATTATCATCCAAAGAAATAAAGTAAGGATGATGCCTACTTTAATTCTTGTAACGCGGGCTCGCCGCTTCTTGTTTTTAGTTAAAGTCTCATTTCTAGTACTCATAAAACCAATCTTTTCCAAATGTTTTAGAACAGTTTATTCGATTTCCACATCTTCGTCGTCTTCGCCGTAATACTCTTCCTCTGATACCTCTGTAATGACAGCTGATTCAAGAATCTTATCCATAACTGTTTCACGCATTATATTTACATAAATATCGAATTTTCCGTAGTCGTTCAAAAACTCATCAACTGAATCATATTCATATTCTTCAGCCTGTTCTTCTACTTGCTCATCAAAAGCCGCATCAAAGTCGATTCCGCATTCCTCACCTACAGCTTTTAAGAATACTATCTCTTTTGCCCACTCGGTAGCCTCATCCATAACACCGCTTTCGCTTCCGCCGACAAATGACTCTATAAATTCATCCATCTCCATTCCAAACATTTCGGCATATGATTCATAAGTTGCATATGTTGATGAATAGCAGGCGGACAAAAGATCCTCCGGATATGAATTAAAAGTTGCATTCGAAATAGCCAATGCAAGTACGTCTTCACCGCATTGATCGTCCGATGTGGTTTTGGCATCCTCAAGAAGGCTCTCTCTTATTGATTCCTCATATTCTTCAACAGTAGAATAATCCGTCGCAGAAGCTACAAGTTCATCATTGTACTCAGGTGTGATTACGCTGCATACCTCACTGACGGTAATCTCAAAAGTAACTTCCTGTCCGGCCAATTCCTCGTAATAATCTTCCGGGAAAGTAAAAGTAACAGTATTGCTTTCTCCGGCTTTAAGTCCAATTATTCCGGCCTCAAATTCATCTAAGAATTCTCCTTCACCAAGTACAAAACTATAATCCTCATCCGATCCTCCATCGAACTCCTCGCCATCTATCGTACCGGTGTAGGATATAGTAACCTGATCACCCGATTCGCAAGCATCATCCTTTGCTTCGTATGTAAGATTGTCTGTAACTAAATATGACGCTTCCTCGCTGACTTCTTCATCTGTTACGGTCGGAGTGACATAATCAACCTCAAGATTTGTATATTCTCCCAATGTTACATACTTAGACGGTTCAAAATCCAATACCGCATCAGCATCTATATCTACTACTTCTGAGAGTTCTTCCTCTTCATCATCTGATTCGGTAGTCTCCGTTTCCGATCCCGAAGCATTCTCTTTAGCGCCCGTGCAAGCCGTGGCGGACATACCAAGTGTTAATATTCCAACCAGTAATAATAATCGTTTTCTCATTCAATTCCTCCATTTGACCGGACAAAATTACGCACAATATCCAATCTTTAATAGAATATCAAATTTTGCCTGTTCTAACAATAGAGAATAAAAAAAACAGAGGATTACATTTCATAATCCTCTGTTAATTATTCATAGATAAATTATGCGTTAGCCTGAGCTGCAACCTCAGCTGCGAAATCGTCTACTCTCTTCTCAAGGCCTTCACCTGTCTCGTAACGTACAAAACAATCTACAGAAACCTTTGTACCTACTTCTTTTGAAACCTGATCAAGATATTTTCCTACAGACTGTTTTCCATCCTCAGCCTTTACATAAACCTGATCTACAAGGCAGATATCTTTAAGCTCTTTGTTGATACGGCCTTCAATCATACCGTTGATAACCTTCTCAGGCTTCTGTGACTCCTTAGGATCGTTCTGAATCTGAGCAAGAAGAATCTCTTTCTCATGAGCGATATAATCATCGCTTACTTCTGAACGGTCAACATACTTTGGATTAAGAGCAGCAATCTGCATAGCGATGTTTGTAAGGGCTTCCTTAACAGCATCATTTACAACATCTGTAGTTGCTTTAACGATAACAGCGATTCTTCCGCCACCATGTACGTAAGAAACTACACATCCGTTGTCAGCAGTAACTTTTTCGAAACGTCTGATTGTAAGGTTCTCTCCGATAACAGCAACCTGCTCTACAAGAGCATCCTTAACTGTCTTTCCTGACTCAGCCTTATAATCTTCAGCCATAAATGCATCCATATCAGCCGCACTTGAATTAAGTGCCTGATCTGCAATCTTGCTTACAAATGCCTGGAACTTCTCATTCTTGGCAACAAAGTCTGTCTCAGAGTTAACTTCAACAACAGCTGCCTTCTTGTCTCCATCGGTAACTACTGCACAGATTCCCTCTGCAGCAATTCTTGAAGCCTTCTTCTCAGCCTTAGCCTGTCCGTTCTTTCTAAGGAACTCAACAGCCTCATCCATGTTTCCGTTTGTCTCATTTAATGCCTTTTTGCAATCCATCATACCTGCGCCGGTCATCTCACGCAGTTCTTTAACCATAGCTGCTGTAATAGCCATCGTAATATCCTCCACTTAAGAATTATTTTTTGATACCAATATTAAGCCTCTTCAGCTTCCTCTACTGCTTCATCAGCTTCAACAGTTCCCTGATTTGCTTCGATAACAGCATCTGCCATCTTAGAAACAATAAGTTTTACTGCACGGATAGCATCATCATTTCCAGGAATTACATAGTCAAGTTCCTCTGGATCGCAGTTTGTATCTGAGATTCCGATAAGAGTGATTCCAAGTGACTGAGCCTCCTGTACACAGATTCTCTCCTTCTTTGGATCTACGATAAAGATTGCATCAGGCACTCCACCCATCTCCTTGATTCCACCAAGGTTCTTCTCGAGTTTCTCCCACTCCTTCTTTATAGCGATAACTTCTTTCTTAGGAAGAACATCAAATGTTCCATCCTCTGACATTGTCTCGATAGCTTTCAATCTCTCAATACGTGTCTCAACAGTTTTCCAGTTTGTGAGCATTCCTCCGAGCCATCTCTCGTTCACATAGAACATTCCACAACGCTCTGCCTCTGCCTTGATAGCATCCTGTGCCTGCTTCTTTGTTCCTACGAAAAGAATCTTTCCGCCGTTAGCAGCGATGTCAGCGATTGCATTGTAAGCATCGTCAACCATTCCTACAGACTTCTGAAGATCGATGATATGGATACCGTTTCTCTCTGTATAGATGTACGGAGCCATCTTAGGGTTCCATCTTCTGGTCTGATGTCCGAAATGAACACCTGCTTCAAGTAACTGTTTCATTGAAATAACACTCATTTTTCTTTCCTCCATTTGGTTTTTCTTCCATATGTTTCCTTTCACAGACAACCCATAAGGGCACCGGTCTGTCATCCACATATGTGATTAATGTTAAAATAAGCCTCGGAAAGTATATCACACCTCCGAGGCTATATCAAGCCAATTTTATCTTTTGTTTTATCTTTTTGTCAGTATTGACACTATACTTTCGTAATCCAGACCAGCTTGTATATCATATGTGCCGGGTCTGAGCAAATGATCAACATCATTTGCTTCAAGATATTGATTAAAATCACTTGCACTTTCTATAATTCCAAGTTCTTCAAGATGTCTTGCCACAACATCTGAAGTTTCTCCTCCAACAACAGATATCGTATAACTTTTCGTCACACTTACATTCTCTTCATCCTCTGCATCTGATTCTGTAACGGTAGATTCCTCTGCCGATGTGTCAGTTCCAGTATCCGATGCATCTTCTTTCGAAGCGTCTGTCTCTGTATCCAATCCATCTTCTATCGATGTATCAGCCTCAGTGTCTTGCTTTTCTTCTGTAGAAATCTCAGTTTCCGTCTCAGTAGATTCTGTTTCTGAAGTTTCTGTTTCTGAAGTTTCTGTTTCCGAAGTTTCCGTCTCAGAAGAACTTTTTAAGGTCTCTCCGTGATCTTCCGTCTCTGTAGAAATCTCCGTATCACCGTTATCATTATTTTTGTTGATCTGTCCGAAGGCGATAGACATTATGATAGCTGTAACTATCATACCTACACCTGCGCCTCTGAGATAATATTTGAGTTTCAATCTTCTTTCTCCCTATATAATTCAAGTACAAGTTTTACCTCTCCAAAGCCCAGTCCAAGTTCTTTGGCAATTTCAATCTCATCCTTGCCCTGATTATACAATGAAAGGATTTCCTCATTGTGATTGACCGCATCCTTTGTGTCGGCAATTTTTCCGGTATCATCATCTGTATCTTCTTTTCCATTTTGAACAGATTCTATGATTATCTCCTTGGCTGCAGGCATTTCCGGAACTTTTTCCATAAGAGCAACAAATTCTTCTTCCGCCTTCTCATTCTCTATATAATCTCTCGTTCGTATTAGCTTTGATTGAAGCTCCTTAAGTTCACCTGCAAAATCGGTAAGCTCCTTATGTTTGTCATTTAGCATACTGTACAAAAACATAATCTCATTGTGAGTTTTGTCCATAGACTCGAGTACAGTGTCGCTATAATCACTTATAGCCATTATTTTTTCATTGGATTCTTTTTCCATGGAACGCTCACTATCAAGAATTACTTCCTCTATCTCGACCGAAAGATTCTCTTTGCCTCTCTCTATAGCATTTTGGATTTCTCTGTCCATCACATCTTTTATCTCGTTCATATTTGTCTTTGCAATCTTGTCAACATCAGACGGTGAAATATGTTCCGTGATAAAAAAACTGCCGATTATAAGAATAAGTCCCAATATAATCAGCGCTGTTGTTAAGCCTGTCATAAATTTCCCCTTTATATATGATAATAATTGTAAAAACGAATTGTGCTAATTATATTGTTATATCGAAATTTCCGCCTTCGGTTTTCTTTATCACGCGTCCGTCTTTATTATCTTTTTCTTCCTCATTCTTCTTTTTCTTTTTTCCATGATATTGATACGTGCCATTACTGCCTCCGTCTTTTGCATCATATCTAAAGCCGAAAAAATCGCTTTCCTCGACATCATTGACTCTGTTTGAAGTTTCATCCTCATGCTGAATAATTGCAGACTGAATGTTCTGCTGATTGACGGTAGACTTTGCATCCTCGTTTTGTTTGAACACACTCATGTCTCCGCTTCTCTGGATAACACCATTAAATTCAATAGGATTTAATGCCATAAATCGCCCTCCGAAAAACTAAATTATAATCACCTAATTCATTTTATAAAGTTTATATAGAAATGTCAAAAGCCAAAGAGGAAAAACCTCTCTGGCCATCAATCTTTTACTAATATATCCATATAGCCACCCATCTTCTTTTTCATTTTGACAAGTGCCTTTGTATGCAATTGTGAAACTCTGGACTCAGATACATCCAGAATTTTACTGATTTCTTTCAATGTCAATTCTTCGTAATAATAGAGTTCAATGACACGACGTTCTTTTTCCGTAAGCTGTTCCAGCGTCTCCGCCAAAACCTGTTTCAATTCATCCTGTGCCACCTGCTCCTCCGGCTGTATAAAATGTGAGTTTCTTCTCGCATCCATAACCGGTTCGTTTCCCTGTTCAACATATTCATTGAGAGAAACAACATTTGTCACTTTTAGCTGACTTTGCCAGTTGGTCAATTCTTCATCAGAGATGCCAACCTCTGCGGCAAGTTCCTCATCAGTGGCAACTTTTCCCGTCCTCATCTCGATAGCCTTCATAGCCTCATCAAGCTTTTTTTGTTTCTGTCTGACGGTTCTTGGAATCCAATCCATCTTTCGAATCTGATCCAATATAGCTCCCCTTATTCTAAGGCTCGCATAAGTCTCAAATTTTACATCTTTATCAAGATCAAATTTGTCTATTGCATCTATAAGTCCAAAAATCCCGTAACTTACCAAATCATCATATTCGACATTGCTTCCGAGATACATTCCGAGTCTTCCTGCAACAATCTTGACCAGCTGCGCGTATTCAATTATGATTTGTTCCCTGAGCTCCGGTGTTGGCTTCTTCCGGTAACTATCCCATAATTTTTCTCTATCTGCAGTCTTCATCCTAACCCCGTAAATTAAATATTTTGGAAGTTATTATTCACCCGAATCATTATCTTCATCGTCTTCGATTTCATCATCTTCCTCGGACTCATTATCCTCCGGAACTTCTTCTTTGAAGTTTCTGTCAAGGACAATTTTGGCAATAACACCCAAGAGCAAGAACACAAGTGTTGCAATTATAAATCGCTGAGCAAATACAACCATGTCAACTTGTTGAATAAAAGATATAATGCATACCAGCGCGCCTGCAATAAGTGCAAATGCTGCCGGCAATGGTTTTGTGTTCATGAATCTTACCTCTTTAAATTGTTTTTACAGGCTTTCCAACGGATTTAATAAGGAAATCCCCTGTCTCACAATAAAGCTCTACAGTTCGTCCATAATTCAAGCCTGTATCTTCCGCGATAAGTCTTACACCCAATTCTTTCAAAACCTGTTTAGCTGCCAGTGCATTTCTTTCACCGATATTACCAACATTTGAAAGACCGCTTACCTCGAACATTTTTGCTCCGCCGGCAATTTTTGCCACAAGACGGTTTTTATTTGCGCCTGCAGCGATAACCTGTTTGTATAATTCTCTTATACCCGTATCACCGAACTTTGCAATCTTCGTATTATTTTTTATCTGAGTACTGTCTGGAAGCATATAATGCACCAAACCACCTATCTTGGTTGACGGATCGTAAAGAGTCAGTCCAATACATGATCCAAGACCGAGTGTGGTTATCGCATCCGGCGCCTTACATATATTGAGGTCAGCCATGCCCACTCTAATCATATTTCCCATACTTTACCCACCTAATTATCTAAACGCCACGGAATTCAAGCATATAATGTGCTTAAGTAACCATCTCATTTGCACATTTTCTAAACCGATGGCCGTAAACATACAGTATTATACCGGCAATCCCAACGCTCTGAGGATCTTGTCGTAAGAATCAGCCTCAGGCATAAGAATAAAATAGCCATTTATCATACTATCATCACCGAATTCAGTCTCAATCATAAGCGCATTATCACCCATAATACCGAACTGAATTGCCGGAACACTAAGAATAGACGCAGCCATATCGACGCTCAAATAAGGAACCGTTGGCACGATCTTCATATTTGTAAGAGTCGCAAGCGCGTTAAGGTAAGAACCGGCTATGATATTTCCAACTTCCTGAAGTGCAGACAAATCCATCTCATCGAAAGGTTCACTGTAATTCGGATCTCTCATCATCATTCTGTTGACAAGATGATGAGCACAGTCCATTTTGAGCAAAAACATCATACTTCCGTCAATGTCTTCACTTACTCCTAACAAAATACCGACTATAACCTCATCTTCAGGACAAATTGAACCACCAAGATCAGCGGCATCCATAAGCTGTACCTTTGGCACTTTCATATCCAACTTGACTCCCAGTAAAGAAGCAATAGCTGTCGTTGCATTTCCGGAACCGATATTTCCGATTTCCCTCAACACATCTATGTACATGTCATTTACTTCTTCAAGAGTAAACTTTCCCATTACGACCTCCTAAAAGTATGAAACTGCACAGTTTTTAAACTGTGCAGATATCATGTTCAATTTTTAATTTCCTTCTGTATTTTCAACAATTGATGAAACTTCAAGTAATGAGATCAATTCGTTGCCGTTTTTGCCGACACCATTGATAAATGAATCTTTTCCGCCGGATGGTTCAATTTCGTCCGATGAAAGATTAACTACTTCTTTAACCTCATCAACAATTATTCCAAGAAGTCCCTCATCTTCGATTTTAAGGATAATAATACGTGTATTGTTTGTAAAAACATCCTCATCCCTTCCCATTCTGAGTCTTATACTCATAACAGGAACAATCTCACCACGAAGATTTATGATTCCTTTAAAATACTCTTTTGTCTTAGGAACTCTGGTTATCTTCTGCATACGAACTATGTTGTCAACATAACCGATATTAAGCCCATACTGTTCGCTTTGAATTTTTACTACAATATATTGAGTCGTTTCCTTCTCTGCTACTGATAATGCATCCATAAATAACCCCTCCTTACATCAGCGTATTAACGTCAAGAATAAGGGCTACCTCACCATCTCCGAGGATAGTTGCACCACTGATAATCTTGATGTTATCGATAAATTTACCAAGAGATTTAATAACAATTTCCTGCTGTCCGATAAGATTGTCAACAACAAGTCCTGCATACTTATCGCCTTTGCTTACGATTACGACGGTAAGATTCTCATTCTCTTCTCCGGATGATTCAAGGTCAAGTACCTGCTCCATTCTGATAAGCGGAATTACAGAACCTCTTAAATGTATAACTTCCTGTGCCTGAACATATTTGATATCGGAAACAGGAATATTCTCGATATTCTGTATTGAAGCAAGCGGAATAGCATATTTTTCTTCATGTATTTCAACCATCAACGCCTGAATGATTGCAAGTGTAAGAGGAAGTCTTACGGTAAATTTAGAGCCCTCACCGAATGTGCTTGAGACCTCTACATCTCCACCGAGAGCCTCAATGTTTGACTTAACAACATCGAGTCCAACACCTCTTCCGGAGATATCGGTAATCTTTTTTGCCATTGAGAAACTCGGAAGGAAAAGAAGATTTACGATTTCTTTCTGAGACATATGCTCAGCCTGTTCCTCAGTGATAACTCCTCTCTCAAGAGCTTTGCTCTTAACAGCCTCGGTATCGATACCGTTACCGTCGTCACTAACTTCGATGATAACGTTGTTGCCTTCCTGGAAAGCGTTCAAATAGATGGATCCTACTTCAGGTTTTCCTCTCTCTGCACGAAGCTCGGCAGATTCAATTCCATGATCGGCAGAGTTTCTGAGAAGATGCTGTAAAGGATCACCAATCTGATCGACAACAGTACGATCGAGCTCTGTATCCTCACCACTCATATACAGTTCCATTTTCTTATTAAGTTTTCTTGAAAGATCACGAATCATTCTCGGGAACTTAGCAACAGAACTCTCAATAGGAACCATTCGAACCTTCATAACCGACTCATGAAGTCCGGTAGTGATTCTCTCAAGGTATTCTATCTGATCATGGAATGACTGATTCTCAAATCCAGTGCCTTCTGTCGAACTCAACGAAACAAGACTGTTCTTTGCTATGATAAGCTCGCTGACCTGATTCATAAGAGCATCTAACTTCTCTATATCAACTCTTACGGTTCTGTTTGTAACTGGTTTAGCCGGAGCATTATTGCCTTTCTTAGCGTCTGCCTTCGGAGCTGCTGTCTTTGGTGCAGGTGCCGGTGCGCTTGGTGCTTCCGGTGCAGGTGCGCTTGCCTCAGGTGCTGCCTGGGCAGGTTCTACCTGTGCTTCTTCCTCATTATTCATAAGTGATTCAAGTTTTACAGGCTCCATTATTACTTCTTCAATCTCTGAAACTGCTGTAGCGGCAGCAATAATAGGATCCGCCTCGCTCTCACTTGTGAGATAGAAAGAAAAATCAAATTCAAACTTCTCGTCTTCTATATCCTGTGAACTCGGTCTGTAGATAATAATCTCACCGAAGTCCTCAACAGCCTTGAAAACGAGGAATGCACGTGCTGCTTTAAGTAAACACTCCTGATTGATATATACGGTAACACCATATACATGTTTTCCGGATGCTTCCGCATCAGCATACATGTCTCTCTCTTTATCGGTAAGTTCGATACTTAAAAACTTCTTCTTATCAGAATCTGCAGATTCACCCTGTGCAGCCTCATCTGCCTTAGGAGCCTCCTCTGAAGGAGCTGCCGGTGCAGGTGCACTTCCACCCTCACCGTTTGCCTGTTTTAAGAAATCGTTAAGTTCATTTATTATAGCCTCATTGTCTTCGGTTCCCTCGCTCTGGGTAGACTTAATCTCCTCCAGATACTTATCGAGAGCATCAAGACATTCAAAGAGGATATCGATCATCTTACTGTCGACTTTTATCTTGTCGCCTCTTACCTCCTGGAACACATCCTCCATATCATGAGTGAGATGTTGCATTCTCTTATATCCCATTGTTCCTGCCATTCCTTTTAAGGAGTGTGCAGCTCTGAATATCTCATTTATGGTATCTTTGTTTTCAGGTTCTTTTTCCAGTGTCATTATGCAATCGCTCAGATTCTGAAGATGCTCACTGGTCTCGTCAATGAAAATTTCCAAATATTGGCTTACATCCATATTATTTGACCCCCACGTATTTGGTGATTGCCGCTGCTACGTCTTCCAAAGGAACAACCTCATCAACAACTCCCGATTCATAAATTGCTTTAGGCATTCCATATACGACACAAGTCTCGGCATTTTGTGAAATAACATATACTGGTTTCTTCTTTTCAAGTGACAATATACCGTTGGTTCCGTCAGCTCCCATTCCTGTGAGTACAACACAAATAATTTCGTCGTAATCAGAAGCGGTAAGTGAATCGTAAGTAACGTTTGCACATGGTCTCAGTCCACCGATAGCCGGCATATTGTTCAAAGCTATCTTATGACTTCCACCGGCGTTCTTTTTAACTTCCATATGGAAGCCGCCCGGAGCAATATATACATGTCCGTTCTCAAGAACATCTCCGTCCGCCGCTTCGGTTACCTTGATCTGGCTCAGTTCATCAAGTCTGTCCGCAAGAGATTTTGTAAATCCTTTTGGCATATGCTGAACAAGAACCATTGGCGCGTTCAAGTTCTTCGGAAGCTTAGGTATAACGGACTGAAGTGACTTCGGTCCTCCTGTTGAGCATGCAAGCGCAACAAGCTTCTTTCCACCTTTTTTTGCAGGTGCTGAGATGGTACGAGGTTTTCTCTCGACCGGCTTCGGCGCAACAGCTCTTCCGGATGAAGTTCTCGATCCCGAAAACGATCTTGTTGTGATAACAGCATTCAAAACCGATAATAGCGTCTGTTTGAATTCATCACCTTTAGCATCAATAACATTGGTAGGCTTTGTAACAAAATCGATAGCACCTCGCTCCATAGCAAGAATGGTAACCTCGGCATCCTTCGTGGTAAGTGTACTTACCATAATTATGGTAGCCTTAATTTTCTCTTCCTGAAGCTTATCCAAAAGCTCAAGTCCATCCATCCTCGGCATATTGATATCGAGAACAACACCATCGTATTTTTTCTTTCTCAATGTCTCTAATGCTTCAAGTCCGTCTTTGCAGGTATCAATTGCTTGAAAAGAATCATCTGAATTGATTATATCACAGATAACCCTTCTCATGAGTGCAGAGTCATCAACGACTAAAATATTTTTTTTCATATTATCCACCCTATATCTTGTGCCAAAAGTACTTATTTTTAGTTCATAGGTACTATAACGTGTTCTTTCTTCTCATGCTGCGTTCTTCTTCAAAAATAAATCTTATAATTTCTTCCCGCATCTTTATGTCCCTAAATACAAATTGCACTCTGTTATGGAAGAGGCTCTTATATCCTTCCGCATGGTCTGAAGCAATAAGTCTTGCGGGTATAGCATATTTTTTGTCGAAAGTATCATTGCATAATCGAATAACAATCAGTAAGTAATCATTTCCCTGAAGTGATTCGAGTGTTGAGAACCTCATTCCTCCGCCGCTCAAATCAAGTACTCTACCGTTCTTAACTCTATCGGAATCATGTTTTGCTATATCAGCGAACAATTGCGCCATATTGTCCTTATTCCATTCTTCCTCATCCAACAGAGCAAACTGTATGTCTATCAGGCAGGGATACCTGTAATACTCTCTTCTTTGATATTTTGCAAGAGGTGTCTTAAATGCAATCTTTAGCATATAGATATTGTCACGTCTGTATCTCTCGACTATGACACCCTTTGCACGGTACAGCGAACTACCGCTGAAAAATATAAACTCGTATCTGACATCCAACGGTAAAAGTAGCACTCTTCCGCCTTCAATCGGCATATCAATTTCCAAGGTGTCCTCATCCAGCACATCTTCAACGCTACTTTTATATACATGAATTGGTTCACCGGTTGCTGCATTCATCTCAACCTGTTGGACAATACGTATCTCAAGTTTATCGCCCGGTTTTATGATATTTTCCATATCAATGTCCTTCTCTCGTTATAAATTTTATAAAAAGTTGGGTGATACCCTTATGCATAGTATATAATTCATTACCATGATTTAATAGATTATTTGCCAAAACCTCAAAAGCTTTGCTGGCGTCGGCTTCCGGATATTGAACAGAAACCACTTTTTGAGCTCTTACTGCCTTCTCAAGCTTTGAGTCCGCCGGTATCATGCCAAGGAAATTCACCCTTCCGTTCAAGAAACGTTCGACAACTGAATTTACTCTCTCATATACGCTGTCTCCCTCCTCATCGGAAAGGACTTTATTTGCAACAAGATCCACATTTCTGTTTCCTTCAGCAAATGTCGGGTTCCTGTGAAGTGCCTTAAGTAATGAATAGGAATCTGTGAGAGAACTCGGTTCCGGTGTGGTAACCAAAAGTATCTCCGGACTTGCTATGACAAACTCAAGAACACTGTCCGATATTCCGGCTCCTGTATCTATTATTATAATATCGGCTAATTCATTCAATTCAGCAAGTGAATGCACCAAAAATACTATCTGATCTTTTGAGAGGTTGTTGAGTCCGGATATGCCAGATCCCCCGGATATAAAACCTATCTCCATAGGTCCTTCCGTGATAATATCCTTAATATTTTTGCCTCTGTATATAAGGTCGCTGAGATTATATTGCGGTACAGCGCCAAGCATAACCTCAACATTAGCCAATCCTATATCCGCATCAAATATTATGACCCTTTTGCCCATCTTTCTAAATTGAACAGCCAGATTTACAGCTACATTGGATTTCCCGACACCGCCTTTTCCACTGGTAATGGTAATAACCCTGGCCGTCTTTTTTTCAACTCGGTTCTGTTCGCGCACCATGTTGCGCAACTGTTCTGCCTGATCCATTTTATCGCCCTCCCAATAGCTGCTTTACGATTTTCTGGGTGTCAAATACCTCGATATCGTCAGGCACATTTTGTCCGGTTGTGACATATGATAATGCAGCACCCGTATGTAATTTAATATTCAAAAGGTTACCATAGCAGGATGTCTCATCCAGCTTTGTAAAAACAAGATTGTAATCACTAATCTCTTTATATGTATCAGTTATTTCAAGAAGATCTTTATACTTTGTTGTGGCACTTATAACCAAATATACGGCCTTATTGTATTTTTCATCGACCGAATCTATAAGATTTTTTACATCAGCCCTCTGCGTCTCATTCTTATGAGAAAGCCCGGCTGTATCGACAAGTACAAGATCATATCCCTTAACTTCATCGATTGCACCGTTTAGTTCTTCCGGAGAATATACTATCTTCATCGGGGAATCAAGTATATTTGCATATGTTCGTAGTTGTTCAGCCGCAGCAATACGATATGTATCGGCCGCCAAAAATGCCACTTTCTTCCCTTTTTCTATTTTATACTTTGATGCAATTTTTGCTATTGTAGTAGTTTTTCCAACACCGGTCGGTCCTATAAAAAATACTATGGATGGTTTTTTTGATATATCAATCCCCTTTGGCTGTCCAAACTTTAGGATCATCTTCTGGTATACCGCCGAGAGGATCGTATCCACATTGTTTCCTCCCCAATTCACCTTCTCCATCTCATCCATGATCTGATTTACATATTTTTCATCAACCTCATTTTCTATCAAAACTTCATATAATGTCTTGATAAATTCAAAGTTTTCATTCTTTCTCTTAAGCTTTGTCGGCTGTCTGTTCTCAGAACTCTTCTGTTCCTCTGCTTTGTCTTCTGCCTCAATCTCTTTTTTTATTATCTCATCATCGATTCTGGACTGAAGATTAGAGATTTTTTGCTCTAATTCTTTTTCCTCTTTCTCCTTAGTTCTCGAAAACATACTTATCGCGGAATCTGCCTTCGGTTCCGCCGGAGTAATTACTCTATCTTTAACAGGAGAAGTATTAAATGACGGAATCTCTATTTTTTCATTGGCCACTACATTTACACTTTTAGCTTTAGGCATATTTTTAAATGCAGTAGACGGATCGAAACTCTTCTCCTTCTCCTCCACGGCAGCCGTCACCTCAAAGGTGCTGGATTTAAAAGCAGACAAAAATCCCTTGGGTTTTATCTCCTTCACATTCATTATGACGCAATTTTCGCCAAGCTCTTTTTTGGCTTTTTCAGAGGCCTCACTCTCTGTTCTGCCCTGAAACTTCTTTATAGTCATCTTAACCTGTCACCATCCCTACTGATTGTAATTCCACATTCGACTCAACCTCATTATATGATATTACTATAAGGTCTCTGAAATAGTCGCTTGTCAGTTTTTTAAAATACAGCCTCACTATCGGTGAGGTGATTATTATAGGTGTCTTTCCTATATTCTCCATCTTCTCGGTCTCTGACTCAACCGATGCTATAATCGCTTTTGTCCTTTCCGGGTCCAGCGTTATATATGCACCTTGCTCCGACTGCTTAACGGATGCCATAATATCCTGCTCTGTCTTCGGATCAAGTGTTATTACCGAGGTCACACCATTAGGAGTGAAATATTTACTCGAAATGGCTCTCTTAAGTCCTTGTCTGACATATTCTGTCAAAATATCAGTATCTCTTGTTGTAGCCGCATGATCAGCCAAAGTCTCGAAAATGGAAAGAAGATCTCTTATTGAAATACCTTCTTCCAAAAGATTCTGAAGAACCTTCTGAATCTCTCCGAGTCCCAAAAGTTTTGGCGTAAGCTCGTCAACCAAAACAGGGTTGCTCTCTTTTAAATTGTTTACAAGATTTTGCACATCCTGCCTTGTCAAAAGTTCGGCGATATGATTTCTTATTACCTCTGTCAAATGCGTTGCGATTATCGAAGGTGGATCTACTACAGTATAGCCCAAACTCTCTGCTCTTTCTCTCTGCCCCTCGGTAATCCATATTGCAGGAAGATGGAAAGAAGGCTCAAATGTAGGAATACCGGTTATCTCCTCCTCTACATAACCGGGATTCATGGCCATATAGTGATCGAAAAGTATTTCACCTTCAGTTACCTGTATGCCTTTTATCTTTATAATATATTGGTTTGGATTCAGCTGAATGTTGTCCCTCAGGCGAATAATCGGCACAACTGTACCAAGTTCAAGTGCAATCTGCCTTCGAATCATTACAACACGATCCAGCAAGTCTCCACCTTGATTTACATCAGCAAGAGGGATAATTCCATATCCAAATTCGAGTTCAATAGGATCGACCTGCAAGAGTGAAACAACATTTTCCGGTTTCCTTATCTCTTCAGCAGATGTCTCTTCCTCGCTGACGGCTTCCTCGACACTCTCAATTCCTACAGTCTTGTCAAGTTGTCTTCCGCATATAATAAAAGTAATGCCAAGGCCAGCAAACAATACGACATTAAGAGGTGTTATAACACCTAAGAAAACAAGTGCTGTACCAACCAGATACAAAACCTTAGGCATTCCGAAAAGCTGACCGATGAGAATGCTGCCAATATCAGTCTCCTTCGAAGCTTTCGTTACAAGAATACCTGTTGACAATGATATAAGAAGAGACGGAATCTGTGAGCAAAGTCCGTCACCTATAGTTAAGGTTCCATATCGAACAAGTGCATCGTTCGCTTCCATGCCTCCATACATTATGCCCATTATGATACCGCCGACAAGGTTTATACCCGTTATTATCAGTCCGGCTGTGGCATCTCCTTTAACATATTTGGTGGCACCATCCATAGAACCGAAGAAACTGGCTTCTTCCTGAATCTTGCTTCGTCTCTCTCTCGCTTCTTTTTCGGTTATAGCACCGGTATTCAGATCGGCATCAATAGCCATCTGCTTACCCGGCATAGCATCAAGAGTAAATCTTGCCGTTACCTCTGCAACTCGCTCGGAACCTTTGTTTATAACAACAAACTGGATAATGATCAAAACAATAAATATGATTGCTCCGATAACAAGATTGTCTCCACCGACGAAGGAACCAAATGTTTCTACCACATTTCCCGGATTTCCTGTTGAAAGGATGAGTCTGGTGGAAGAAACATTTAAGGAAATCCTGAATATTGTCGTAAACAAAAGTAAGGTCGGGAAGAATGACATCTCCAGAACTTCTTTTGCAAATAATGCATTAAACAAAATGATAAGTGCTATCGAAATATTGATAGCCAACATGATATCCAAAAGAAAACTCGGAATGGGAATAATGAAAAATACAACAGCCGCAAGCAAATATGCAGCTATAGCAACATCTGATCTTTTCATTTTATCCCTCCTTCCGATAAGTATTTGTCGTAACTATCATGCTGTGTTTCTTGCTCTGTAAATTACAGCAAGAATATCCGCCACAGCCTGATATAATTCAGGCGGTATCTCCTGTCCTATGTCAACATTAGCATAAAGCATACGTGCCAAAGGTTTATTCTCAACAATTTCAACATTGTTCTCCCTAGCAACATCCTTTATCTTCTGTGCTAAGAAATTCTCTCCTTTGGCAACAACAACAGGTGCTTTTGCAACCTTTATGTCATACTTTAGAGCAACTGCATAATGAGTAGGGTTTGTTATGATAACATCCGCCTGCGGAACCGACTGCATCATACGTCTCTGGGAGGCTTCCCTCATTCTCTGTCTCTGACGAGACTTGATTTCCGGGTTACCCTCAGTATTCTTATATTCGTCTTTAACTTCCTGTTTTGTCATCTTCATTTCTTCATTGAACTTATGCTTTTGATATAAGAAATCAATAAAAGCAACAATCAGATAAAACAGGCTGATCCTAAGTCCGGTATTTATAATTATATCTCCGCATAATATAACTGCCTGTGTAAGAGGAATATCATAGAGGATAAAAAGATCATCCGTGTTTCCTCTTATGGAAGTATATGCAATATATGCGATAAGCACAATCTTTACGATTGATTTGAACAATTCAAAAAGAGAATCCTTCGATAGTATTCGCTTAAAGCCGTTTATCGGATTGAATTTATCCAATTTTGGCTCAAGCGGTTTTGTGGTAACCTTCAGCCCTACTTGCAAAATGTTCACTACCATAGTGACAATAAATCCAAGCAAAAGGAAAGGTGCCAATATCTTCAGGCTGTCTATTATAATTGCCTGAAAAAGGTTCATAAAATCATTGGCTTCCGGATTTTTTGCATCGTACATGACATAATCGGGAATCTTATAATATACATAATTGAATATATTTACAAATCCGCTGTACACATATGAGGTGAAAAGCTTAAGGCAAACAAAAAGAACTATTAGATCCAATGCCATAGTAAGTTCACGGCTTTTTGAAACCTTACCTTCATCTCTTGCATCATCGAGTTTTTTCTGTGTAGCCGGTTCGGTTTTCTCTCCGCCCGGACCATCTGCAAAAAACTGAAGATTATATGCTATTGTAAATTCAAGCATATTGTATTTATCATTCACCGGCATACATTCCCTTTATCATATAGACAATCATAACCTTCATCTCGGTAAAAATATAATCCGCAACCATAGGTAGCAAAAAAATTGTAAACAGTAAAATAAACAAACCTACTATTATCTTTAGCTGCATACCTATAGCAAACATATTCATCTGTGGTGAAAGTTTTGCCATTATACCAAGCACTGCATTCAGTATCATAATGCAAGCGAAAACCGGCAATGTAATCCTGAATCCTATAGAAAAAAGATCTCCGACAAAATTCACCATTCCCGTCATAAGATAATTCCACTGAAAGACGCTTCCACCTACGGGAATAAGCTCAAACGAATCAACAAGCGCCCTCAATATGTAATGATGCATATCTGAAACCACAAGCAAAAGCAACAGAACATATTGATAAAAATTTGATGAAATCGAAACCTGCGCTCTTGAAACCGGATCGTATTCCATAGCCATTGATAAGCCCAGATGGGTATCAATCATAGTTCCCGCAAATAAAATAATGGAATTACATATGTTAGCGGCAAATCCGATCAACAATCCTGTAATTCCTTCTTTCAAAACCAGCAGTGTATAACTGAATATACCTGCATATTCAACTAAAGATTCCGGTTTGAAAGTAAAAACAATAATGGAAATAAAGCAAGCCATACTAATTTTTACCCTCGCCGGTACGTTTGTCATTCCAAAAAACGGAGCCGCAAATATAAATGATGATATACGTATAAGTATAAGCAAAAAATATTCAAATGTAACAAGTGAAAAACTATACTCAACCATATGCCCCGTTCCCGTTGAAGCACTATCCTATATAAAGAGAAAAATCGCTCCACAATGAGTAAATAAAATCACTCAAATTATTAATTATAAAGGAGCCAAATAACATAATTGCGATAAAGACAGCTATTATCTTAGGCACAAAAGTCAATGTCTGCTCCTGAATTGATGTAACAGTCTGAAATATGCTGACCAACAATCCGACAATAAGTGAAACAAGAAGTATCGGCAGAGAACAAACCAATATAGTATAAATTGCCTGCTGTGCTATTTCAAGCACTTCACCTTCAGTAATCATTAATATTATTCCCCTTGAAAACTTTTATCAGTAAAAAGTCTTAACCAAACTTCCGATAACAAGATTCCAACCGTCCGCCAAAACAAATAATAGTATTTTAAACGGAAGTGAAATTGTCGTCGGTGGCAACATCATCATACCCATCGACATAAGGATTGAAGATACAACCATATCTATAACTATAAACGGTATATAAATCAAAAAACCGATTATGAAAGCTGTTCGAAGTTCACTGATAATAAAACTTGGTATCAATATACTGAACGGAACATCATCATAATCCTCATAAGTCTCACCTGATATATCCACAAATAAAGTAAGATCCTTGGTCTGTGTCTGCGCATACATAAACTCTCGCAGAGGAACACTGCCGATTTCTATGGCTTCCTCCTGCGTAATTTCACCTGCTTCAAATGGCTCAATCGCCTCCTCGTTTATTTGTGTAAACACCGGATTCATAATAAACAAAGTCAAAAATAATGCAACTCCGATAAGAACCTGGTTTGGTGGCGATGTCTGTGTACCGATTGCCGACCTGATGAAATGCAATACTATAATGATTCTCGTAAACGAGGTGAGCATTATAAGTATTGACGGTGCGAGGGATATTACTGTAAGTACTATGAGTATTCTAAGAGCCCCCGAGAGTCCGCCTTCACTATTGTTATAATAGATAGAAAGTCCATCAGCGTCATCACCGGTCGCCTCTTCTACACCTCCGCCCGTGGTAATTTGAAGCTCACCTATGTCATTGTCTTCCGCCAATGCAGATGCCGGTGAACTGTCGGTTGATGTAGCATAGGCACTCAACGGCGAAACAAGTATTATGCACACAACTAAAAGAAGCACAATACCGATACATCCGGAAATTCTGCTGTAAATCTTAAAATTTTTCATTTTTTTCGTCGTCCTGTTTTTCCGGCATTTTGCTTTTTAGTTTATCTAAAATTTGCGCAAAGGACTCCTTGTCAAACATGACGGATGGCTGCCCCATACTCTCATCCACCTCATCCTTGTCCAGCTCTCCAAGGAGATTTATTTCATCTTTACCAATGCCAAGAACAAGATATTTGTTGCCGGCCTTCACTATCTGAACATATTTGTTCGTGGTAATTCTCAGTGTCTCAACAACGCGAAGATTACAATTGAACGACCGGCTCTTTTCGAAGCCCGCAATCCATCTTGTGACAAAATAGGTTGCCGCAAGCACTGCTATAAATATAAGCAACAGTCCGAGCACTTGAAGAAAACTTTGCCCCGAAGAAACTGCGATACAAAGTCCTTTCATTTTTATCCGACTACTTTCTTAACTGCCTCTAATACACGATCAGCCTGGAAAGGTTTAACTATAAAATCCTTTGCTCCCGACTGAATTGCCTCGATAACCATTGCCTGCTGTCCCATTGCAGAACACATAATAATATTTGCTCCGGGATCTGTTTCTTTAATCTTCTTCAATGCTTGTATTCCATCCATCTCAGGCATGGTGATATCCATAAGAACGAGATCAGGTTTTGTCTCTGCGTACTTTTCAACAGCCTTTGCCCCATTCTCAGCTTCTCCGGCTATCTCGTATCCGTTTTTAGAAAGAATGTCCTTAATCATCATTCTCATAAACGCTGCGTCATCACAAATTAAAACATTTTTTCCCATTTTTAAATCTCCTTTTGTCTGTTTTGGCTTGTAATCATTTATTGTATTATATCGGTGATTCTGACACCAAAGCTTTCCTCAATTACAACAACCTCACCCTTAGCAACGTATTTTCCATTGACAAGGATGTCTATTGGCTCTCCGGCTATCTTATTAAGTTCCAAAATTGTACCCGGAGCAAAATCCAATATTTCCTGAATCGATTTGCTGGTTCTTCCAAGCTCAACTGTCACATCAAGCGGAACATCCAAAATAAGATCGATATTTTCAGGCATATTTGCCGGTATCGCAGTAGGCGAAAAAGCTGCAAACTGTGCCGGTTGCACATTTACAGGATCCATAACCGGCTGCATCATCGGCATACCATAACCCTGCGGTGGTGGTGCAGTTTGTGTCTGCGGTGGTGGTGCGGCCTGTGCTGCCGGTTGAGCCTGCGGCTGTGGTTGAGCCTGTGGCTGCGGTGCCGGAGCAGGTGCTGGCGCCTGCGCCTGGGCGTCATTGTCCACCTCCATATTTTTCGCTACACTCTCATACATCTCACGAGCAAACGAAAATGGGTACAACTGCATTATTTCACTGTCAACAAGATCACCGATTTCCATTTTAAAAGAAATCTT